>CAYVDA010000001.1:0-90731 GCA_964450635.1 uncultured Faecalimonas sp.
TGACATTGATTTCCGGAAGGTTGTGACGTTTTCCAACCTCAAAGTCATTCGGGTCTTCAAGGCTTCAATCGCCGGTTTTGCCAATTCTTCCATGCGCACAAACCACTGCTGTTTGATCAATGGTTCTACAGTTGTATGGCAACGATCATGCGTACCGACATTGTGTACGTGCTCTTCAATCTTCACAAGATATCCCTGCTCTTTCAAATCTGCAACAATGGCCTCTCTCGCCTCGTAGCGGTCCATACCTGCATATTTGCCACCAAGCTCATTGATGGTCGCATCATCATTCATGACATTGATTTCCGGAAGGTTGTGACGTTTTCCAACCTCAAAGTCATTCGGGTCATGAGCCGGTGTAATCTTCACGGCACCAGTACCGAACTCCTTGTCTACATAATAATCTGCCACAATCGGAATCTCTTTATTCAAAAGCGGAAGAAGTACATTCTTACCTACAATGTCTTTGTATCGTTCATCATCCGGATGTACGGCAATGGCCGTATCACCCAGCATGGTCTCCGGACGTGTCGTTGCAATCTCAAGGAATCGATCCGTTCCTACGATTGGATACTTGATATGCCAGAAATGTCCTGCCTGCTCCTCATGTTCCACCTCTGCATCAGAAAGGGAAGTCTTACATACCGGACACCAGTTAATAATTCTGGAGCCTTTGTAAATATATCCCTCTTCATATAATTTGATGAAGACTTCTTCTACTGCTTTAGAACATCCTTCATCCATGGTGAAACGCTCTCTATCCCAGTCGCAGGAAGTTCCCAATTTCTTCAACTGTGAAGTAATGGTTCCGCCATATTCTTCCTTCCATTCCCAAGTCCGTTTCAAGAATCCTTCCCGGCCCAATTCTTTCTTGTCAATGCCTTCCTTCTTCAGTTGCTCTGTAACCTTCACTTCTGTAGAAATCGCTGCATGATCCGTTCCCGGTACCCAAAGGGCATTGTATCCTTGCATTCTCTTATAACGGATCAGAATATCCTGTAATGTATTGTCAAGTGCATGTCCCATGTGCAACTTTCCCGTAATATTCGGAGGTGGCATTACAATGGTAAATGGTTTCTTGCTTCTATCTACTTCGGCATGAAAATATTTCTTCTCACACCATCTCTCATAAAGTTTCGATTCAATCTCTTTTGGATTATATGTCTTCTCCAACTGTTTACTCATGCTTCTTTCCTCGCTTCTTTTTCTCTAATTTTCGTTTATTAAACATCGCATATATACATGGTACCACAAAAAGCGTCAAAATGGTACCATAAATCAATCCACCAACCGTAACAATTGCCATTGGCTGTACCATATCGGCTCCCTGTCCGACTCCCATACTCATGGTAAGAAGGCCAAGAACCGTTGTAAGTGCCGTCATAATAATCGGGCGAAGTCTGGTTTTTCCGGTCTCAACCAAGGCTTCTGTCAGGTTGTGTCCCTGCTCAACCAACTGGTTCGCATAATCTACAAAGACGATACCGTTATTTACAATAATACCTGCCAGCATAACAAATCCAATGACAGAAATGACGCTTACCGGGAATCCTGCAAGCCAAAGTCCTAAGAATCCGCCTGTAAATGCCAACGGGATGGTAAACATAATGATAAATGGTGATTTTAATGACTGGAACTGAGCCACCATGATCAGATACATGAATACGATTGCCAAAGCAAGCATCTTCATTAACTCTTTCATGGATTCCATAATGGTCTCATTCTCTCCTGCCATCTCCACGGAATACCCTTCCGGTACCTCATATTTTTCCAATGCCCGTTCTACTTTATCACTGACTAATCCAACATTCTCTCCCTCTGCAATCTGGGCAGTCACCTGGATATAACGCTTCTGTGATGTACGGGAAATCGCCTGCATACCGACCCCATCTTCAAAGGTCACCAGCTCCGATAATTTCACCTCTTTTGTCGTTCCATCCTGGTCTTTGGTCTCAATGATCATCTTACGAATAGCATCCCGTGTGGTGGTATTCTTCTTTTCATCGACCACATTCACCGCATAGTCTCCCTCTGCCGTAGTCAGTGTGGTTGCCTCTCCGCTCTGCTGTAAGCCGGATGCAATTTCCTGATAAATCTGTGCCACTGTCAAATTGTATGCAGATGCTTTCTTCTTATCTACGATAATCCGGAATTCTTCGGTGGTCTCTTCCATACCATCTGAAACATCAGTGGTTCCCTCTACCCCTTCTACCAGCTGTGCCACATCGGTTGCCACCTGCTGCAAGGTATCCATATCACGGCCTTCCACCTGTACTACCACACCGGAGCTTCCCAGTGCAGACATATCCATGTTGGACATGCTGATATCCAATTCACACTTCACATCTTTGGTATCTTCCTCAATCCGTTTCTGTAATTCTGCATTCCCCATAGATGGATTGTCCTTCAAAATCGCATAGATGGAAACGCTGCTTCCGGAGCTCCCCCCATTAGGCTGAAGGAACTGGTCGACGCCATGGCACCCACGTCCTGAATGTCCGGAATCTGCATCAAGCGATCCATCACTTCATCTGCCGCCTTGGTCGTATCTTCAAAACTGGTTCCTTTTTCCGTTGTCAAAGTCATAGAAATCTGATTGCTCTCCATATCCGGCATAAATGCAGTTCCACGGCTCAAAGACAGAACCCCACTAAGTACAAAAACAACCAGAGCACCAATCAAAACAAGTCCTTTATGACGCAATGCTTTTCCCAATAAAGTGCCATATCCGCTTTGAATACGACTGAATAAGCGACTCTCTTTCGTCTCTGATTTTCGTAAAACGCCTGCCGCAAGCATCGGTACCAGAGTAAGGGCCACCACAAGACTTGCCAAAAGAGAATAAGCAATGGTCAATCCCATATCCATAAATAACTGTCTTGTCATTCCTTTGACAAATACAATCGGTGCGAAGACGCAGACTGTCGTTAAGGTCGATGCTGCGATGGCTCCTGCCACCTGTTTGGCACCTTCTATGGCTGCCTTCTTCGCCGGCACACCTTCGTTACGCATTCGGTAGATGTTCTCAATAACAACAATAGAGTTATCTACCAACATACCAACTCCCAGCGCAAGGCCGGATAGGGAAATAATATTCAAAGTCACACCGCTAAAATACATTAATACAATGGCTGCAAGCAAACTAATCGGAATGGAGCATGCAATTACAAAAGTCGGTCGAATATCCCGCAAAAAGAGGAACAAAATCAAAATTGCAAGAACTGCACCCATCAATAAGTTCTCTAATACGGAATCTACGATCAAATCAATGTAAACACCCTGATCCATCAAGGTGACGATCTCGACTTCTTTGTATTCTTTTTCTAAGCTTTCCATTTTCTCCAGGAGTCTCTTGCTTACATCCCCGGTGGAATATCCGGTCTGCTTCTGAATACTTAAGGTAACACCGGACTGTCCATTTAGCTTCGCATAAGTCTCTTCGCTATCATTGACCTTCTCTACCCGAGCCACATCTGCCAAGGTGATCGGATCGATTCCTTCCATGTCCACCAGAATCATGTTCTGTAACTCCTCTACGGAAGTTAACTGATCTCCTACGCGAATCAAATATTTGACATTCTCTTCCTCTACGTATCCTGCCGGCATATTGAAATTCTGTGCTTTCAAAAGATTCTTCACCATATCCACAGTCAGAATCTTGGTCAAGTCAGCGTTGGCATACGCCTGCTCTTTGGTTGTACCAAAGTTTTCGCTTTGGTCATTCAGCTTCTGCTCTCCCAATGAAACTTTAATATTCGCGCCATTCATCTGTGTCAGGGATTCCATCTCTTTGGAAGTCAGCGTTCCTCTGGCTTCTGCCAGGGAAATTGCACCTGATTTTAACTGCTTTTCAGTGGATTCCAGTTGTTTCTTACCAGCCTGGATCTGTGCCTTGCTATCGGTTAATTGTTTCTTGCCTTTTGTAACTTCATCCAAACCATCCTCAATGGTCTTCATCAAAGTATCATAGTTAGAAAGCGTACCAATCTGGGTTTCCAGGGCAGTCTTCTGGGCCAGAAGTTCCTCTGTCTCTCCACCTGCCGCAATGGCATCCAACACTTGCTGATAGGAGGCCTTAATGGTATTTTCATTCTTCTTCAGCTGTTCCAAATCGGATTTTTGTTTCTTCAAATCCGCCTCGGTTGAAGTCAGCGTTGGCATCATGCTGTCAATCTTGGCATCTAACTCGGTCTCAGTCTTTGCCAGCTCTTGCTTCTTTTCTTTGATCTCCAGCAAACCTTGGTTAAGTTCCGCTTCTTTTTTTGCCAGCTGAGCCTCTGCATCTCCCATACTCTTGGAAGCTTTCTTCTGGGCTGCTTCCAAATCTTTCTTTCCTTTTTCTACTTCCTTCTTGGCATCGGAAAGGGCTTTTTCTGCTTCCTTGAACTTCTTATCCAGTTCTTTTTCCATCTTGCCATTCAAGGACTTCACTTTCTGCTCATCTACTGCCACTTCAATGTGTTCTTCCACATTTCCGGAAGTCGTAATGGATGCAACACCTTCTAGGCGTTCTAATTCCGGGATAATCTCTTCCTCAATCCGGCGACTGGACTCGGTAATCTCTGTATCATCTATGCTGACTGCCGCTACCATCACCGGAAGCATATCCGGGTTGATACGCATAATCGTCGAGTTCCCAACGGTATCCGGCCAGGATGCTGATAACTGGTCCAGACTCTCCCGCATCTCGATGGTAATGGAGTCCATATTTGCCGTCTGCTCGAATTCCAAAATAACCACAGACACATTCTCCTGGGAAACGGAGCTGACATTCTTAATATTACTGATGGTTGCCATGGCCGACTCCACCGGCTTGGTCACGGTATCTTCCACCTGCTCCGGACTGGCTCCGATATAGGTTGTGGAAACAATGGCATATGGCATATTCATACTCGGCAACAAATCCACGGTCATATCCGTAAATGATACCACACCAAGAATAATGACTAAAATCACAGCCACCACGACAGTATAAGGTTTCTTTACACTAAATTTTGATAACATATCCTTCCTCTTTTCTATCTACTTCGGTCAACTTTTTTGCCAATCAATCTTATCACTTTCCTCTTTTCTTTGCAAGTATTCCAGTGTATAATAAGGGAGGTTTTAGAAAACTTTTAGAATTGAAAATTTCCATGGAAAGGATGTTTATAAATGCAACGAAAAACTGCTTTGATCACCGGCGCATCCCGGGGAATCGGACGTGCCATTGCTATGACTTTGGCCAGGGAAGGGTACCATGTCTTTTTAAATTGCAGGCAATCCCTGAACGCTTTGCAGCAACTGCAGGAAGAGATTCTGGCTATCCCGGGAGGTAGCTGCCAGCTCCTCCTTTGCGATGTTGGAAATCCTGCATCTGTCAACCAAATGTTTGAACAGATTTATCAAAGTTGCTCCTCTTTAGATGTGCTCATCAACAATGCCGGCTGTGCCCACATTGGACTCCTCAGCGACATGACAGACGAAGAATGGAATCATATTATACAGACCAATCTTTCCTCCGTCTTCTACTGCTGTCGTCAGGCAATTCCTCCAATGGTAGCAAGAAAATCCGGCCGTATTATTAATATCTCTTCGATTTGGGGAAATGTAGGTGCTTCCTGTGAAGTTGCTTACTCTGCCAGCAAATCCGCCATCAATGGCCTGACAAAGGCATTGGCAAAAGAGCTGGCTCCTTCCGGCGTTCCGGTGAATGCCATCTCTTGCGGCGTTATTGATACCGACATGAATAAGCAGCTGGATGCTGCGGAACGAGTTGCCCTGGAAAATGAAATTCCTGCGGGACGCTTCGGTACACCGCAGGAAGTAGCTGATACAGTTCTTCAATTGATTCAAAGTCCGATCTATCTGACCGGACAGATTATTGGCATGGATGGTGGCTTTTAGGCTGCCTTCCATGCTATTGTTTTTTACCGATTCTGGCACGCAATAATACTTTCGCAATCACGGCTACCAAGACAGCCGCCACAATGGCTTCCGGAATTCCCGATACTGCCACAGTCCCAAGAACCAGACCGCCTACCGCCTTTACGGAAGTCTCCTGCGCTTTCGCATATTCTCCCGCAAACAAGAAATAAATACTTCCCATCACAAAAACCGTATTGACCATGGAGCCTACGAATCCAATGATAGCTAGCACCGGCACCTGCCATGCTTTGCTCTTCATCCATTTTCGAAGTCCTACATAGAGCCATCCGGATACTACACCAATACAGATTCGGCACCCTACGGAAATCCAGATGGTCGCTAAGGTTCCGCCAACCGTCGGATGGGTCACAAAAGGAGAAGACGCGTAGATGACCGGCGAGAATACAAAGGATAGCAAAGTCGGCGTCATGGTATTACTAAGCAAGGAGCAGATACCGAAAACTCCTCCAAGGATTCCGCCCGCCAAAGGGCCTAAGAGAATCGCTCCAATAATTACCGGAATATGAACCGTAGTTGCTTTAATCACCGGAAGTTGAATCATGCCCAAAGGCGTATTAGCCAAAATGACAATAATCGCTGCCATCAATGCAACACTGACCATCCATCGCGTGTCGTGTTTTTTTGTTTTCATGTCTCTCACCTACCATTTTCTACTAAGGTCGTCTTAAACTTCTAATATCATCTTCGCCGCGCCGCAGATTCCAGCATCATTTCCAAGCTGTGCCATGGCAAATCTTGTATTTCGATTGGAATAAAAGGCATATTTCCGGAAATATCTTTCCACATATTCCAACAAGATGGTTCCTGCTTTGGATACTCCTCCGCCAATGACAAAGACTTCCGGGTCCGTCACTGCAGCCACATCTGCCAAGGCCTTTCCTAAATAATAACCAAACTGCTCGCCAATCTCCATGGCTACTGCATCCTCTTCCTTAATGGCATCCCATACTTCCTTGGATGTAATCTCCCGCTCCCGCAACACAGAAGGGGTCTTTACTTCCTCCAATCTTCGTTTCGCCATCCGGACGATGCCGGTTGCTGAAGCATATTGTTCAATGCAGCCACGTTTTCCACATCCGCAGCATTCTGTCTCTTCGTTATTCACGCAAACATGTCCAATCTCTCCGCTTGCTCCATTGGCTCCAAATAGGCAATGGCCATCTACAATAATGCCGCCGCCTACACCGGTTCCCAAGGTAACCATAACCAGGTTATCGCTCCCTTTGCCGCCGCCTTTCCACATCTCGCCTAGGGCTGCCATATTGGCATCATTCCCCACTTTCACCGTCAAACCGGTTAAGCTGTGTAATTCTTCTGCCACAGACTTATTAATCCAACCAAGATTGGTCGTCTTCGGAACAAATCCAGTCTTATCAACAGCCGCCGGAACACCAACGCCAAGACCAATCACATCCTCTTTTGACAACTGATGTCTCTCCATTGCTTCTAAAACGGAAGCTCCAATATCCGGCAGAATCTCTCTGCCCTGCTCCTGTATCCGGGTCGGAATCTCCCATTTATCAAATAGTTCTCCCTCTTCCCAAAAGAGCCCCATCTTTACTGTTGTCCCTCCGATGTCGATTCCAAAACAAGCTCTCATTCTTCCTCTTCCTTTCTCTTTGCCATACTTTCTTGGAAGCGGCGATACAATTCTTGTGCTGCATTGTAACCCATTCGCTTCTGACGATAGTTAATCGCTGCCGATTCCACAATCAATGCCAGGTTTCGTCCCGGACGAATCGGAATGGTATGGCATACCACTTTGTTTCCCAAAAATTCTGTATATTCCTCTTCCAAACCAAGGCGGTCATATTCCTTATCCTTGCTCCACTCCTCCATGGTAATGGCAAGATCAATCCCCTGGGTCTCACGGACACTCTGAACACCGAATAAAGTCTTAACATCAATAATTCCGATTCCCCGAAGTTCAATCAAATGCTTGGTGATATTCGGTGCTGTGCCTACCAAGGTATCGTCACTGACCTTCCGAATCTCTACCACATCATCCGATACCAGACGATGTCCTCGCTTAATCAATTCCAGTGCGGTCTCACTCTTACCGACACCGCTCTCTCCCATAATCAAAACGCCAACACCATATACATCCACCAAGACTCCGTGAATAGAAATGCAAGGTGCCAATTCTACATTCAGCCAGCGAATCAATTCCGCCTGAAACGGAGATGTCTTCTGTGGAGTGGCAAAAACCGGAGTCCGGGTCGCATTTGCATGTCGAAGCAAGGCTTCATCCGGCTGGATCTCGGTGGTACAGATTACGCAAGGGATACCGTAGGAGAATAATTTCTCATACATCTCCTCCTTCCGTTCCGGCGAAAGGGTCTGTAAATAGGTATATTCCACATATCCGATAATCTGTACACGCTCAGAATCAAAATGATCAAAATATCCTGCCAATTGCAGCGCCGGTCGATTCACATCCGGCACTGTCAGACATTTCCCTGTCAGATCAATATCCGGCGTCATATTCTTCAAATCCATCTTCTCTGCTACTTTTGTCAGTTTTACTGTTGCCATAGCCATTCTCTCCTTCCCATTTTTCATGGATACATACACCGCTCATCTCCGGCATATGTATTGTTCTTACTTATCCCCATGTTCTTTCGCATGAAAAAAAGCATAAACCGCTTTTGCAGACCGTTCATCCATAGACGGAACCGCCTTTAGTTCCTCTACTTCTGCATTGCGGATGCCTTCCAGTCCCATATAATGTTTCATCAAAGCTTTTCTACGAGCCGGACCGATTCCTTTGATATCATCCAGCACCGAATGTACCTGTCCGGCACTTCGAAGCTTCCTATGAAATTCAATTGCAAACCGGTGCGCTTCATCCTGAATCCGAGTCAGTAATTGAAAACCTTCTGACTGCCTGTCAATCGGTAGTTCCCGGTCCTGATAATACAATCCTCTGGTTCTATGAAAATCATCTTTCACCATGCCACATACCGGAATCCGAATACCAAGACGTTCTAAGACCTCCTCTGCCACATGCACTTGTCCTTTTCCACCATCCATCAAAAGAAGATCCGGGAAAATCTGAAATCGTCCCAATTGGTTTTCTTCCTGTTGCTCCCGCAGTCCATGCTCAAATCGCCTGGTCAGCACTTCTTCCATGCTGGCATAATCATCCGGACCTTGCACACTCTGAATCTTAAATTTACGATAATCGCTTCGCTTTGGCTTTCCATTTTCATAGACCACCATGGAACCAACAGAGGCATACCCACTGGTATTGGAAATATCAAATGCTTCCATCCGACGAATGCCGGATAGTCCAAGTAATTGTTCTAACTCTCGGACAGCTCCAATGGTTCGTCCCTCTTCCCGTTTCAGCCGCTCTTTGTCCTTTTCTAAGACCATCTGGGCATTCTTGCGGGCAAGTTCCACGAGCTTTTCTTTGGTACCTTTTTGTGGAACCACAAGCCGTACCTTATGGCCACGTTTTTCTCCTAGCCATTCCTCAAGGATCTCTCGCTCCTCTACCACTTCCGGCAACATAATCTCCGGCGGCACAAAAGGGGTCCCTGCATAGAATTGTTTTAGGAAAGATCCTAAGATACTGCTTTCGGTCTCCTCTTCTCCATTTTGAATAAAGAAGTGATCCCGGCCGATCAATCTGCCGCCACGGATAAAGAAAACCTGTACTACCGCGTCGGCACCTTCCTTCGCAACAGCCACCACATCCCGATCCTCGCCGTTGCTGCTTGTAATCTTTTGTTTCTGGGCTATCTGCTGAACGCTTCGCAGCAATTCCCGATATTCAATGGCCTTCTCAAACTCCATATCTTGAGATGCCTGCTCCATCTTCTCCTGCAAATCCTTGAGCACGTCCTCGTAGTGGCCACCTAGAAAGCGCAGCACTCCCTCGATGGATTTGCCATATTCTTCCTGGGAGATATAGCCTTGGCAAGGCCCCCTGCACTGGTGGATATGATAATTCAAGCATGGTCTATCCTTCCCCTGTTCCTTCGGAAGCTGCCGGTTGCAATTGCGGATATGATACAATTTTCGAATCAACTCAATGGTATCTTTTACCGCGCCGGCACTGGTATATGGGCCAAAATATTTGGACTTGTCTTTCTGCATCTTTCTTGCAAGAAGCACTCTTGGATAGGCTTCCTCTACCGTAACCCGAATAAAAGGATAGCCCTTATCATCCATCAACATGGTATTGTACTTTGGCCTGTGTTCCTTAATCAAGTTGCACTCCAACACAAGTGCTTCCAGCTCAGAATCCGTAACAATGTATTCAAATCTACGAATGTGGGTTACCATCTGGGCAATCTTCGAACTCTTATTCCGACTACTCTGAAAATACTGCCGAACCCGGTTCTTTAGGCTGATTGCTTTCCCCACATAAATAATCTGATCCCTCTCATCATGCATGAGATAAACTCCGGGTTTCCCCGGCAATTTCTTCAACTCTTCCTGAATATCAAACATCTTCCTCGCCATTCTGAATCTTTTTCAAGATTGCCATAAATTCTTTGCCGGTAATCGTCTCTTTCTCAATCAAGAAGTCTGCAATCTGATCCAACGCATCTCGATTCTCCCGAAGAAGTCGCTTCGCTTCCTCATAGGACTCTTTCAACATCCGCATTACTTCCTGGTCAATCTCCGATGCTGTCTCTTCTCCACAATTTCGAACCGGACGACCATCTAAGTAACGATTCTGAACCGATTCCAATCCCATTAAGCCAAATTTCTCAGACATACCATACTGGGTTACCATAGAACGGGCAAGTTCCGTCGCCTTCTCAATGTCATTGGACGCACCGGTGGTAACGGTGTCAAATACAATCTCTTCCGCCGCACGGCCGGCCAAAGTAGATACCAGCATCGCCTCTAATTCCTTCTTCGTATTCAGGAACTTCTCTTCCTCCGGCGTATGCATGACATATCCCAACGCTCCCATGGTACGTGGTACAATCGTAATCTTCTGCACCGGTTCTGCATCCTTTTGCAAAGCACTGACCAGCGCATGTCCCACTTCATGATAGGATACAATCTTCCGCTCTTCTGTGCTCATAATCCGGTCTTTCTTCTCTTTTCCGACTAAGACTACTTCCACAGCTTCAAACAAATCCTGCTGGGATACCACATGGCGTCCATTCTTTACTGCATTGATTGCTGCTTCGTTGATCATATTCGCAAGATCCGAACCAACTGCACCGGATGTTGCCAGTGCAATAGCTTCTAAATCTACTGTCTCATCCATCTTCACATCTTTGGCATGGACTTTCAATACATCCACACGACCTTTTAAGTCCGGCTTGTCCACAATGATTCGTCTGTCAAATCGTCCCGGACGAAGCAATGCCGGATCCAGAATCTCCGGACGGTTCGTCGCTGCCAAAAGAAGAAGTCCTTTGTCCGTATCAAATCCATCCATCTCCGCAAGAAGCTGGTTCAAGGTCTGTTCCCTCTCGTCATTGCTGCCATAGGTATTGTCACGACTCTTACCGATGGCATCAATCTCATCAATAAAAATAATACATGGTGCCATAGACTGTGCCTGTTTGAACAAATCCCGGACACGGGAAGCACCCACACCTACATACATCTCTACAAAAGCGGAACCAGACAAAGAGAAAAATGGAACTTTCGCTTCTCCTGCCACCGCCTTAGCAAGCAAAGTCTTACCGGTTCCCGGCGGTCCTACAAGCAAGGCACCTTTCGGTAACTTGGCACCGATTTCCGTATATTTCTTCGGATTGTGCAGGAAATCTACCACTTCCTGTAAAGATTCCTTGGCCTCATCCTGTCCGGCTACATCTTTAAATGTAACACCGGTCTCTTTTTCCACACCATACATCTTGGCATTGGTCTTGCCAAATCCCATCATGCCGCCACCTTTGGAAATCTTCTTCATAAACATATTCATGACGACAATAATAACTACCATCGGCAATACCAAAGTCAACAGATAGCTCCAGATTACAGACGAAACCGTATCCGGAATCTTACCACTATATTTGACGCCGGCCTTGTCTAACTTGTCTGTCAGATTATCATCATTCAACACTGCCGTATAGTACGTCACCGTATTACGGGTGAAAATACTGTTGGTCTTCTCTGTCTTCGGCTTAATCACAATGCGATCTGTCTGGATACTGACTTCCTCTACCTGTCCCGCTTCCACCATCTGGATAAATTCGCTATAAGCAATCTCCTTGCTGGTGCTGCCTTTAACCGTGCTGATTATATTCGATATGGTAATGACTGCAACCAAAGCAATGGTCAGCATAATCAAGAGATTCTGCTTTTTCTTCGGATTGCGGTCATTATTAGGGTTTTGGTTTTGATTCATATTTTTATCTTCCATATTCTGCCTCCTATTTTACTCTCTTTATTATACGAACAGACACCTCATAAATCAACCAAAACATTGTGAAGAATCCGTGTTATTTTCTAAATTTTTTCTAAATAAGGGTAGATAATACCCTGTATTTTGTAGTATACTATTTGAGTGATTTGCTATGCTCCAAAAGGGAAATAGCAAAAATTTGGATAAAGGAAGTAAGTGACTTATGAAAATCGGATTTGATAATGAAAAATACTTAAATATGCAGTCAGAGCACATTCGAGAACGCATTGGTCAGTTTGACAATAAACTCTATCTTGAATTTGGAGGCAAGCTCTTTGATGATTATCACGCTTCCAGAGTCCTTCCGGGATTCGCTCCGGATAGTAAACTGCGCCTGTTGATGCAGCTCTCTGATCAGGCAGAATTGGTCATTGTCATCAGCGCCAGTGATATCGAGAAGAACAAAGTACGCGGAGATCTGGGCATTACCTACGATAGCGATGTTCTACGTCTGATTGACTCTTTTAAAGAGAAGGGCTTGTTCGTAGGCAGTGTTGTAATTACCCAGTATACAGGCCAGAGCAGTGCAGATCTGTTCAAAGCACGTCTGACCAAGTTGGGCATCCGGGTCTATGTCCACTATCGCATTGAAGGATATCCAACCAACATTCCGCTGATTGTCAGTGATGAGGGATATGGAAAAAATGATTATATTGAGACTTCCAGACCTTTGGTCATCATTACCGCACCGGGGCCGGGAAGTGGCAAGATGGCCACCTGTCTTTCTCAGCTCTACCACGAGCACAAACGAGGTGTCCGGGCCGGCTATGCGAAGTTCGAGACGTTCCCAATTTGGAATATCCCATTGAAGCATCCGGTAAACCTCGCTTATGAGGCTGCCACCGCCGATTTGAACGATGTGAATATGATTGATCCATTCCATCTGGAGGCCTACGGCATTACCACTGTAAATTATAACCGGGATGTGGAGATTTTCCCTGTTCTGGATGCTATCTTCGAACGAATTTATGGAGAAAATCCGTACAAATCTCCAACAGATATGGGCGTGAACATGGCTGGAAATTGTATCTGTGATGATGATGCCTGCCGGGAAGCTTCCAACCAAGAAATTCTCCGCAGATATTATGCTTCTTTGAAACGCCTGGCAAATGGAAAAGCGCAGGAAGAAGAAGTCTATAAGATTGAATTGTTAATGAAACAGGCACATATTACCACAGCGGACCGTAAAGTTGTTGGTGCCGCCCTGCAAAAGGCTGAAAGCACCGGCGCTCCGGCAGCTGCTTTGGAATTATCCGATGGAAAGATTATTACCGGTAAGACCAGTAAACTTCTGGGCGCATCTTCTGCACTTTTGCTAAATGCTTTAAAAGCCCTTGCCGGATTAGAAGATGATCTGCATGTCATTGCACCGGAGGTTATGGAACCGATTCAGGCTCTAAAGACTACCTACTTAGGCAGCCACAACCCACGATTGCATACAGATGAGGTCTTGATTGCCTTATCCATCAGTGCCGCTACAGATGCGAATGCAAAACTCGCCTTGGAACAGCTTCCGCATTTGAAAGGCTGCCAGGCGCATTCCTCTGTCCTGCTCTCTTCCGTGGATATCAAGCAATTTAAACGTCTCGGCATTGATCTGACCTCCGAGGCCATTAGTGAAAAGAAAAAAATGCTCTAATATTGGATCATACAAGAAAAGGAGATGAAGCCATGAATTATACAGTAAAACGAATTGCCAGCAAGGCAGAGATTGAAACCTGTAACCGTTTTGATATTACTCACTATATGTGGAACAGCCAGACTATGCCGAAGGCCTATGGATGGTTCGGCTACATAGAAGGGGAAGGACTTTTTGCCAAGATGGTATGTGAAGAGACTAACCCGAAGCGAGACTTTAAAAACCACCATGATATGGTTTGTCAGGATAGTGCCATGGAGATCTTCCTGGCATTCCCGGAAGAGGGAGAGACATTAAGCAACGATTCCATGTATTTAAACTTCGAAATCAATGCCAACGCAGCCATGTATGCCAAATATGGAAAAGGTCGCAAGAATCGTGTCTTTCTTACAGACAAGCAATATGAAGACACTGGTGTAACTGCAGTGATGGAAGATGATCGTTGGTATCTGGAAGTTCTCTTCCCGGAAGAAGTTCTTCTTCAGGTCTGTGATTTTGAATCCATAAAACAAGGACGTGCATTCTATTGCAATTTCTACAAGATTGCCGAGGCTGAAAATGGACAACACTTCGGTGCCTTCTCCCCGATTGAGAGTGAGATCCCGAATTTCCACTTGCCTGTTTTCTTTGCAGAGGCACATATAGAATAAGAAAACGCTTTTAAAAAAATCCCAAGTTCCTTTCATGGTACTTGGGATTTTCTTTATACTTCTTCTATTTCCGGAATTCCATCCGCCTCCGTTAAAGCCTCTTTGGCTAGTGCATCTACTTCCTCATTATAAAAATTTCCGGCATGGGCTTCTACTTTTGTAAAGAAAATCTGCACGTTCTGTCCACACCGTTGCATATAAGCAGCATATTTTTGTGTCAACTCTGTCTTCGCCTTCCATACACCTGTAACCCATTTTTCAATTCCTTCATAATCATATCGAATTTCTATCTTGGTATAATGATTACGAATAGCCCAGCGAACAGCATACATGGCACCTAGCATTTCTCCCGCAACATTGCGGATCGCTAAGGAGTCCGGATTGTCTCCGTTGCCACTGTAGCGATATTCTCTTCCATCCGGTGTCAACATAATACAACCAAAGGCATATTTCTGTAATCCATGGTGATAGCTTCCATCCACATAGACTACTAAGTGCTCTTCCGGTCGCTCATTGTCCTCAAATTCTGTCGCAAGCCCGAGATAAACATTTGCTTCTGTCCGAGAAGAAAAGCTCTTATATTCCGCTCCCGGATATCCGTCTACCACTGCCTTACACGCCTCCCAGGAATCAAATAGTCCTGTCTGCAACCCCTTCTTAACTGCGTAAAACTTCTTTTTGGCCATAAATACTCCTTCTCCGCTTACTAGAAAAAGACACCTTTTGCCTGTTCCTTAATTTCTTTGGAAGCAATAAATGGGATTCTTGTAGTATAGCCATTCTTCGCAGCCACAATCTTCTTCGTCGGCCATGCAAAAATATCTTTGTTCCACTGGTTGATGGTATCATTATACAATTCTCTTGCCGCTGTGATCTCTCGCTGCAAATACATATTCTGCTGCATTGCATCTGCGATTTCACGATGTGCCTGCAAATCCGGATAGCTTTCTACTGCCACATGAATATCACGGGATATGTTCTCAATCTGGCTGCCTAATTCATTTCGATTCGAATCCGCATCTCCTGCATTGCCTGCACGATACTTTGCAATATTTTCAAACGTACTCTTATCCAAATCAATTGCCTTATCTAGCAAACGTGCGCAATTCTGTAACACAAGCACCCGCTGTTCCAGATAATTATCAATCTGGGACGCATTTCTCTGAATCTTCTGCTGCAATTGATCAAAATGTTTCTGGGCATTGATTTTCATAAACAGAAAGATCAATCCCGGGAAAATCCCACATATCCAAAGGATTATTTCAAAAATCTTTGATCCTACTCCTACCTCTGCCGGTAGTTTCTTCGCAATCACATTGGTATCCAAACCTTCTTCTCGTACTTCTGGATTTAATTCATCTAATTGATTTGCCATGTCTCTTCTCTCCTTCTTCTTATGAATAGATACACAAACCGTTATGTTCCGCCATAACTGTCTGTCGTTCTATCTGTTCGTTTGTCGTTACATAGAAATGTTGCTGCATCTCCAATGGTAAGTATTCCTCCCATTCGACCGGGACATCATGATAATAACCATCGTCTCCATATACAGAAACAATATCCACTCGTGGTTCTACATCATAAGAATATGCCGTAATGCACGTCTCATCCACCTGATTTTCTGATCCAACAAAAGAGGATTTTAAAATTGCCTGTGTCTTGGTATCCGGATGTACAACCGCACTCCTATCCATTGCATTCGCCAATACTTCACATTCTTTCAAGGAATAGCACTGGGTATAATCCGGGATCGGTTTCAAGGAATGAACCGGCCTTTCTTGATATGCCGGAATCGCAAGCAATGGAGCGAAATCAAAGTAAATTGCTTTAAAGAACTCCAGATTCTTGCCAATAAATTTCTCCTCAATTTCGTCATAAGCATAGGACTTATACATTCCCGGTAAAAGATTCATCGGCCTTCCCTGACTATGATGCGTCAGAATCCGATTGGTTCGTCTTGCTTTTATAAAATGGAAATCATCTCCATACCCCAGCTTTGAAAGAATCAAACTTACCATATTGGTCTGTGCTAACGGGGTAAATAACGTTCGGAATTGTACTTCGTTGGTGCGATCTAAAGCATCAAACAAGACTTCAAAATCCGAATTTGACATGCTCATGAAATCTTCATTCTTTCGAATCGCTTTGTCAGTCTTTTTCTTCAACTTCTTCTCGCCACGTTTCACAAATCGTTTCACTGCCTTTTCGCTCTTCTGTTCCAGATGAGAGGCATCCCGGCTGAAAGAAAGGTCCGGTGCTCCTTGTGAACAGTAATTTAACACCACTTGTGTGCGGTAGAAGGGCTTCGGCTTCGTAACGGACGCATATAAGGTCTGACTTCTAGTCCTTGTATGTGTCTCTCCATCACTCCCCTGGTAAGTCTCGGTCCAATGTATGGTTCTGGATCCATGGTAGGTCTCGGTTCCCATGGTATGTACCATTTTATTCTCAAACAAGAATGGATTCCCATTGTAATCTCCTGCCAGCACACCAAGTGTAGACTGCTCGTCCTCATAAGATTCCTGAAAATCGTAGTTGATTCGCATATCTGCCTCTTGCTGTACCGAAAAGCTGGAATCAAAAGATAATAATGGGATGGTATCTTCTATTAATTGCAACGCATCTCGATCCGTAAAAAGGCGATTCAGCGGTGCCATCTGTGCTTCTGCCTCAGCCAGCAATGCCTGTGCCCGATCCTGCGCCTCTTCAATCTCCGCACGGATTGCCTGAATCTTCGGTGTAATCTTCCAAATAACCAACGGGATCAGCAATATGGTAATACACATCAGTACACGTAACACCCGCAACCAATGATATTCTTTCTTTAATTTTGTTAAATTAAGATTATATTCCTGGTATTTTTTTACTGTTGCCCTGTTTTGTTCAATATCTACTCCGGATTGTCGTACCAAAGTCTGAAAAAATTGATTGGTCTTATCCTCATGGAGTCCTTTCCATTTCTTCACGTACTCTTCTAGCGGATTATAAATTACGCTATCCATCTTCTCATCCCCTTTTTCACCATTATACTATTGTTTTTTCCTTTCGTAAACCAGAAATCCCAAATAGAAAAGGAGGAGCTAAAAGCTCCTCACAATCCACTGTTTCCGTTTTTTATTTTCCTGCAATATTTCGTGCAACATGAACACCACTTGCAGATGCATGCGAAAGGGAATGGGTAATTCCGCTTCCATCTCCAATGATATACAAGCCCTTGTGGGTAGATTCCAGATTCTCATCTACTTCTACTTCCATGTTGTAGAATTTTACTTCCACACCATAAAGGAGCGTATCTTCATTGGCTGTACCCGGTGCCACTTTATCCAACGCATAGACCATCTCGATAATACCGTCCAAAATCCGCTTCGGCAATACCAGGCTAAGGTCTCCCGGTGTTGCATTCAGTGTCGGTGTAATAAATGCCTCTTCGATGCGGCTCGGTGTGGATCTCCGCCCCCGGATCAGATCACCAAAGCGCTGCACAATCACCCCACCGCCGAGCATATTGCTGAGGCGGGCAATGGATTCTCCATATCCGTTAGAATCCTTAAATGGCTCTGAGAAATGTTTTGCCACAAGCAAAGCAAAGTTGGTATTTTCCGTCTGTTTCGCCGGGTCTTCGTAGCTGTGACCATTTACCGTAATGATTCCGTTGGTATTCTCATTTACCACTGCACCCTTCGGATTCATACAGAACGTCCGCACCCGATCCCCGTATTCCTTGGTCCGGTATACAATCTTGCTCTCATACAATTCGTCTGTCAAATGGGCAAATACCGCTGCCGGCAATTCCACACGAACACCGATATCGACACGATTGGATTTGGTTGCAATCTGCAAATCCTTACATACGGTCTCCATCCATTTGCTACCGCTGCGGCCTACGGAGATGATACATTTCTCACAAGAATAGGTAGCATCTGCGCAGATCACATCATATCCATCTTCCCGGATTGCCACCGTGGACACTGGTGTGTCAAAATAGAACTCCACTTTTTCTTTCAAATAGGCATACATATTTTCCAGAACTACATAGTTGATATCGGTTCCCAGATGGCGCACTGAGGCATCCAACAGGTGAAGATCATTCTGGATGCAAATGGTCTTAAATCGTGTTCCTGCTGTGGAATACAACTTGGTTCCCTCACCGCCATACTCTAAATTGATGTCATCTACATAGCGCATCAATTCCAGAGCCTGTTTCTTTCCAATGTATTCATATAAGGTGCCACCAAAATCATTGGTAATATTATATTTTCCATCTGAAAATGCTCCGGCACCGCCAAATCCACTCATAATACTACAACTCTTACAGTTGATACAACTCTTAATCTTATCTCCGTCAATCGGACATTTCCGTTTTTCCAAAGCATGGCCTGCCTCAAATACAGCCACTTTCAGCTCCGGCGCCTGCTGCACTAACTCATATGCCGCAAAGATTCCACCCGGTCCTGCTCCTACAATAATTACATCATACTTCATCTTTTATTTACCTCATACATGAAACCTAGTTTCGCGCCTTGCGCAGTTTCCTTTTGGAATTATATCAGATTTTATGAATTTGGCAATCTTTTTTGCCTTTTTTTCAACTTTTATTCTAATTCCTTCCGTCTGTTTTTACTTTCGTACCAATTCACTATATTTCATTACCACACCATACCAGTTACTCATAACCAGGTAATTGGCACGGATGGTCACCCGATCTCCCACAGTGACTTCCTGATAAAAATCATCTGTTGGAAAAATGCACAGGGCATAGCACTGGCCGTCCACCTGATCCGAAAGTTCCACAGAAGGTTTGTTATGAATGTCCGGTCCTATTTTAGTAACAATGCCGGTTACTTCAAACCGTTTGTCCTGATATTTTCCGAGGGATTTCTCTAAATCTTCGCTCAATTCCATACAAAGTTCCCGAACTTCAAACGGTGTTTCCTGTTCCAACAATGGCATGGCCTTTGTCTCAATTTTATGTGTTTTTAATCCGGATGGATGTTTGGGATAAAAGAGCAACTCCTCCTTATCTCGATCCACTTTTCCTTTCTGTATCTTCATCATCTCCACCTCCCGTTCCAGAATGGGTTTTCCGTCTATCCATATTTGAATAATCTTCGTGCTGTCAGTGATCTGCTGATCCGGTCTTCCCTCCACCAAAATCATAGTCGCAGTCTTTCCTGTCTCAATTGTTCCAGCTCCTTCTATACCGAATATCTCTGCTGTCGTCTTTGTGGCACTTTGTAGCACTTCAAGCGGGGTTAGTCCTGCTTCAACTAAGAGTTTCATCTCATCATGCACGGCCGCTCCATGCTTTAATTTCGGCACGAAGAAGGAATCACTGGCATCCGTTGCCACAAGAATGGGAACATGCAGAGAATGTAGCAGCGCCACGCCTTCTTTTGCATCTTGATAATCTTCCTTGTCATATCCGTAGAAAGGGGAGTTTGCAAATGCCTGCATCATGGCAAGGGTCGGCATCACAGTAATCTGTTTTTCCGCAATGGTCTCCGCCAAATCTTTTGGAAATGTCTCCCCAATTGGAATATGAATCAACATATCCACTCCTACTTCTGTGGCCATTCGTACTGTCTCTATAGAAATAGCATGAACAGCCACTTTCAGACTCTTTTCGTGGGCACTTTGAACCAAGGCTTCTAAGACAGACCGCTCCATCATACCCCCGCCCATAATCTGTGGCACATCGGCTACGACTTTGATATATTTTCCACCCTGTGCAATCGTATCTGCCACAAAGCTTTCCGGATCTTCCACATCTAACCAGATGCTAGACCGCGAGGACCATACCTCAAGTGTCTGATAGGACTCCTCTAAATCTGCGGATGCTGATACATCACAGACCGTCGTTACGCCATTTTTTACCGATTGTTCCATCTGATAGGGCGTAGATAAATGGGCGTGTCCATCCAACAATCCCGGCATAAGGAAATATTTCTGTTCCTTCTCACCTTCTTTCAGAATCGTCTCTTCTGTGATCATCCCGTCTTCTATAACCACCGTACTATCTTCCCAGACCTTTTCCCCATCAAACACTGCGCAAGTCAAGGTCGTTGTATCTTCTTCTATTGTCTGCAAATCAATCTTCACATCATTTGCACGTAAATGAGATCCAAGAAGCACCACACACACCACCAATCCGAGAATTCCTATCATCCATAAGATTCTTTTCTTTTTCTTCGTCATTTATTTCTCCTGTTTTTCCATTTCCCAACTGTTACATAGCAAAGGAGCCACAACATATCTCTGCTGTTGTAGCCCCTCTCATCTCTTCTAACCTATGCTTCATCAATGGCTTTTCCAATATCATTTCTCTTATATTTATTGGCAAACTGAACCCATTCGGTTGCCTCATAAGCATTCTTTCTTGCTTCTTTTAAATCGCTTCCTTTTGCCGTAACGCCTAAGACACGACCACCATTGGTAACAATCTGTCCATCCGCGAACTTGGTTCCTGCATGGAAGCAATAGTAACCATCTTTATCTTTGAAAACCTCTAATCCTGTAATCGGAAGACCTTTCTCATATTTTACCGGATATCCTTCTGAAGCAAGTACCACGCAGACTGCCGCATTCTCTTCAAATTGCAGATCAACCTGATCTAAAGTGCCGTCAATGCAGGCTTCCATCACTTCCACAATGTCTGTCTTCATCCGTGGCAATACAACCTGGGCTTCCGGATCACCAAACCTTGCATTGTATTCCAATACTCTCGGTCCTTCCTCCGTCAACATCAAGCCAAAGAAAATGATTCCTTTGAACGGTCTGCCTTCTGCTTTCATGGCATCTACCGTTGCCTGATAGATATATTTCTTACAAAATGCATCGACTTCTTCTGTATAGAATGGACTTGGGGAAAAGGTTCCCATGCCTCCTGTATTCAACCCTTTGTCGCCATCCATAGCACGTTTGTGATCCTGGGCAGATGTCATTGGCCGAATGGTCTCTCCATCTACGAAGGTCAATACGGATACTTCCCGGCCTGTCATAAATTCTTCTATAACCATGGTATTTCCGGCTGTACCGAATTGCTTATCTAACATAATAGTGCGCACACCTTCTTGGGCTTCCTCCAAGGTGTTGCAGATGAGAACCCCTTTGCCCAGTGCCAAACCATCTGCTTTCAATACGATTGGGAACTTGGCTGTCTCCAGATAAGCCATAGCCTTCTTTGGATCATCGAAATTCTCATAAGCTGCAGTAGGAATGTTGTATTTTTTCATCAAATCCTTGGAAAATGCTTTGGACCCTTCCAGAATCGCTGCATTCTTCCGCGGTCCGAAGACCCGTAATCCTTCTGCTTCAAAAGCATCTACAATACCGCCTACAAGAGGATCATCCATCCCGATAATCGTCAGATCAATCTCTTTTTCTTTGGCAAATGCTACTAATTTATCAAATTCCATGGCACCGATGGCAACACATTCTGCATATTCTGCAATCCCTGCATTACCCGGCGCACAATATATCTTCTCAACCCGATTGCTCTTGGCAACACTCCATGCAATAGCATGTTCTCTGCCGCCGCTTCCTACGATTAATACCTTCATGCTTTCCTCCTACGAAATCACTGCTTTTCCTTCTATCATCTGTACCTTCCCATTAGCAATCTTATCAATAGCCTGTGGGAGAATCTTCCACTCAGCCTGCTCCATGACACGACGCTGCAATACTTCCGGTGTGTCTCCCGGCTGAACTTCCACTGCCTTCTGTAAGAGAATGGCTCCCGTATCCGTTCCTTCATCAACGAAATGAACCGTAGCTCCTACCACTTTGACACCTTTTTCCAATGCTGCCTCGTGTACTTTCAATCCGTAGAATCCGGTTCCGCAAAAAGCCGGAATCAAGGATGGATGGATATTGATGATACGGTTGCGATATTTTTCAATCATCATCTCCGGAATCACTACTAAGTAACCAGCAAGAACAATAAGATCCGGTTCCAGCTCCTCCACTGTCTCTAAGAGTGCCTTGTGAAATGCTTCCCGATTCTCATATTCTTTCGGTGATACACACAGAGCCGGGATCTCATGCTTGCGAGCCCGCTCTAAGGCATAAGCATTCTGGTTGTTACTGATGACACCGACTAACCGGGTATTGGTAATGGTTCCTTGCTCCACCCCGTCAATAATGGCCTGCAAATTGGTTCCGCCTCCGGATACCATGACTACCACTCTTAGCATAAAGTAACTCCTTTTTCGCCTGCTTCAATATGTCCTACAACATAGCCGTCTTCTCCTGCTTCCTTAATCGCAGCTAAAGTTGCATCTACATCCTCTTTCTTCACAGCCAGTACCATACCAAGACCCATGTTGAATGTATTGTACATCATCTGTTCTGCAATGTTACCGTCCACAGCCAACATCTCAAAAATTGGCGGTATCGGATAGCTGTCTTTCTTCACAACAGCATGCATTCCTTCCGGAAGCATACGCGGAATATTTTCATAGAATCCACCACCGGTAATATGGCTGCAGGCTTTAATTGTAATGCCTGCTTCTTTGATGGTGCGAAGGGCTTTTACATAAATCTTGGTCGGTGCAAGCAATGCCTCTCCAAGGGAACATCCAAGAGAATCATATTCTCTCTTTAATGCTTCTTCCTTCATATCAAATACTTTTCTCACAAGGGAGAATCCGTTACTATGTACACCGGAAGATGCCATACCAATCAGGACATCTCCATCCTGCAAGTCTTTTCCTGTGATCAGATCTTTTTCATCTACGATGCCGACTGCAAATCCAGCCAAATCGTATTCGTCTACCGGATAGAATCCCGGCATCTCCGCAGTCTCTCCACCAATCAAAGCGGCACCGGACTGCAAACATCCATCTGCTACTCCTTTTACAATCGTCGCAATCTTCTCCGGTTCGTTCTTACCACAAGCAATGTAATCTAAGAAGAACAATGGCTCTCCACCTGCACATGCAATATCATTAACGCACATCGCAACGCAGTCAATTCCGATGGTATCATGCTTGTCCATTAAAAAAGCTAATTTTAATTTGGTTCCAACACCGTCAGTTCCGGAAACCAAAGTTGGTTTTTCCATGTCTTTGAAACGTTCCATGGAAAAAGCACCGGAAAATCCACCAAGGTTGGTTAAAACCTCCGGACGCATGGTCTGCTGCACGTGTTTCTTCATAAGTTCTACTGATTTGTAACCGGCTTCAATGTCAACGCCTGCTTTCTTGTAATCCATCTCATTTCCTCCTTGCAATTACATCTGCTTGATATATTCTTTATGGCCCAAATGGTCCAGTTTCTCTGCCTTTGCCTGTACCGTCTCTTTCATCTCTACGGTATATGCTTTCAATCGTTCCAACAATTCCGGATCAGAAACAGCCAGCATTCTTGCTGCTAAAATCGCTGCATTCATTCCGCCATCAATGGCTACGGTCGCAACCGGAATTCCTGGTGGCATCTGCACGATGGAATAGAGCGCATCCATGCCATCTAAATTCTTTCCGGACATTGGCACGCCAATCACCGGCAATGGGAAGATCGCTGCACACATTCCCGGAAGATGTGCCGCCATACCAGCTCCTGCAATAATCACTTTGAATCCCTTTTCTTCTGCTGTCTTGGCATATTCAAAAAATACATCCGGTTCCCGATGTGCGGAAATAATCGTCATCTCGTATTCAATTCCCAATTTTTCCAACATATCTGCCGCTTTTCCCATAACTTTTAAGTCTGAGTCGCTACCCATAACAATTCCAACTTTTGGCATCTTGTTTCTCCTTCCATGTGTCCGATTTACCTAGTTTTATTGTACTGATGGCACTTTCTAATGTCAACCGTTCCACTCGTTATCAATCCTTATAAATATTTATCACATCTCATCAAAGGGCTCATTTAACACTTCGGTGCCCGGCAGAACGAACCGGCCGTCTTTCAGGATGCAGATTCTTCTCTCATCCGGACATACCACACTGATTTCTTCAATCTCTTCATATGGAATGGTAATATCCGTATGGCACTGAAAATATGCCTTTGCCACATCCTCTTTCCGAAGAATGGAAATCTCATTGTCCTTCGCCACGATTTCTTTTCCATTCTTGTTATACAAGCGATGTTCTTCGCTCCAACTATAACAGGTATCGCCCAAGGCAAAATGTGGACCCATCTTCTCCGCAATCAGAATCGGGAATTTCTCTTCTATTCCATATTTCTTCGCTACTACATAGGCCGTAGTATTGGTTCCGATGGCAAATTCTCCCATCGGCAAGGTGTCGTGGTTATATAACACATTGTGTTTAATAAATGTCCTACCCTCTTCTTCCTCCTGGAAATTCCGACAGCCATAATCCTTTACCATACCATCTTCAAATACCACTTTCAAATCTTGATACTGTAATTCATCCAGATAGACTTTACTTACATGGAGGGTTCCATTGGTGCCCTTTAGCACCGGAGAGGTGAAAACTTCTCCTACCGGGATATTCACATCTGCCACACAGTTTTCAAAAATGGTCTCTTTCTCCGGATCTGTCAGCCGGTATAACTGCACTTTCAGGTCGGTCTCATTCGTCCCTTTTCCTAAAATGTGTACATATTCTCCCTGGTCTAAGGCATCAATCAAAGTCTGCTGTACCTTTTCATAAACCTGCATATCTAAGGTATTTATTCGAATAATCTCGTTGAATATCTCTTCGTATTTCGGTCCAATCTCCGGCAACGGATAAGCGATAATGGTAAAGCTTCTCTCTTCTCCTTTGATATATTGGTTGGTCAATTGACCGGATTTGCTCTGGAAAAGGACGGATAACTTCTCTTGCTTCTCCGTCAAGCGGATGCTCTCTTCCTTCTGCACCGGAAGAAATGGAACTTCCCCAAAGACTTCTACCACCGCCGGTCCTGCATGTTTTCCAGCCAACTCTTTGACTTCCTCGAAGGCATTTTTCATCACATCCAGTTTCCGCTCTACAAATTTCTTATCTAAGAATAATCCATTGTCAAATCGATGATCGTACTCATATTGTTTGTTGGCTGCTGTGCTTCCATAACCGCTCTTACGATTGGCTCTCTTGGTCACCACACTGACCGGCACACGGTATGCCGTAGGCTCCAATCCCATATCCCGGAAATTCGCAATGGCAAGTTTCATCATCCGCTCAAATCCAACCGGATAATGGATATTTACCGTCTCTTTCTTGGATAGATCAATTCCCGCCGCCACAAATCCTAACCGATAACCTTCTGTATAGACTTCTGCCATGCGATTGAGTACCTCGTCAGGCAGGCTCTGCAAATGCATGGCGGTCTTTCTCTCATTGTCCGAGATATACTCTCCGTATTGGTACAGATAACGCAGATCTGAAAGATCTGATTTCTCAATAATCGCAATAGCGAAATCTTCCTTGGGATCTACCTGCTCGACAATTCGATCCGCCACAAAGACATCGCAATAATCACTGGCATACCAATAGAAAATATCATGGAGAGTCTTACTATCCGGCTGTTCTTCCTCTTCAAAAGCGTTATATACTTCAATAAACAGTTCATTGCAAATGGCCAGATATTCTGTCTTTCCTTCGTAGACGTACGGAATCTCGCCTCTCATTTCTGTATAGAGAGCACTTAAAAATGGGCCGTAGACCTCTCCTAGCTGTTCCTTGGCATAGGTGGGATTGGCATAGCTTTTCTCATATTGTGCTTCTAAAATATCCTGATACAAGCTATGATTTTCCTGCTCCAACTCTTCTAAGGTGCACTCCTTATAAGACATTTTCTGAAGCCGATTTCCTACCCGTTCGATCTGTAGCAAAAATTCTGCCACCCGATAAAAATAATCCCGATAAGGCTCTGCCACGGTTTTTTCTTCTAAAATTCTATGAATCCGCTGAAGCGTCAGATCATAGCGTTCCAAACTCTGCATGTTGTCGTTCATCTAAAATAACCCCCTACAAAATAGACTGATAAATCCCAAGGTCATAACTCCACAAGCGACCATTCCGATCTTGCAGGTAAGATAGGATTTATTTCTCTCTTTCAAGCCTCGATGGCCCATATAGAATCCGGTTCCTGCCAGGACCAGTGCTACCAGTCCCAATCCGCCTATGTAGGTGGCCGCCGTTCCCCGTTGCCGATATGCCACACCCAGCAAAAGGGCAAGCAAAACGAAGGAAATCCCGGCGCAAATGCAGGAAATAATCCCGCGTTTTGCCGGCTTAAGCTGTGCCTGTTTTAATTTCTTTCGTCTACGTTTTCGTCTCTCCTGCTCTCGTTTATCTTCTCTTATCATGTCGTCTCCTCAATAATCCGCATATTCCATATACTAAGAATCCGGCCATGGCTCCTAATGTATTAAGAAACATATCGTCCACATCAAAACTTCCCAACCGGGTAAGGAGCTGTACTACTTCAATGGAAAAACTCCATAGCAACCCGTAGAAACTCACACGTAAGAAACTCGGATGGCAACTCCCCATAGCCATAAAGAATCCAAATGGCATAAAAATCAAAACATTTCCTGCCAGATTCATGAACACAGACAGCATACCTATCTGCTGCCGGTAGATCCAGAATCGTTTAATCTCCTGAAAGAATACCAGATTGTAATGATAGTCTTCTAATTTTCCTGCACGTCCATACCAATCGGAGAACATGAGGAAATAAATCAGAAATAGCATATAGCATACGAATAGGATTTTCCCTACTCCGTGAAACACTTTTTTTCGATATTTCATAAAACCTATCTCACACCATATTTTTCATAGTATGCGTCAATTGCTGCTTTTAATGTATCGTCAATTAAGACCTTTCCGTCACATTCTTTGTTATACAGGTAGGATACCACTTCCTCCATAGAAACAATGGCATTTGCCGCAAATCCATAGCGCTCCTGAATCTCGTCTAGCGCACTTCCTTTGCCACCCTGACCAACTTCCATACGATTTAGGGAAACCATCAATCCTACAATCTCTACATCCGCTGCGCCTTTTACCTTCGGTACCGTCTCTTCCATTGATTTTCCGGAGGTGGTAACATCCTCGATCATAATTACCCGGTCTCCGTCTTTTAAGCTGCTTCCCAAGAAACTTCCCTTGTCTGCGCCGTGATCTTTCTCTTCTTTACGGTCGG
The DNA here is from genome assembly GCA_964450635.1 of uncultured Faecalimonas sp. Lineage (GTDB taxonomy): Bacteria > Bacillota > Clostridia > Lachnospirales > Lachnospiraceae > Faecalimonas. The sequence continues at coordinate 27,698 of CAYVDA010000001.1, forward strand.
AGCAGTAACGTACTTCCTTGCCATACAAGGTGCTATAAGCGATTGCAGTTACAACACTGATCGGAATTCCTTTGTATGCCGGTCCGAATAATACATCAAAATCATCCCCATAGGTGTCATGGATGGCTTTTGCATAATATTCTCCAAGGCGACGAAGCTGAGAGCCTGTCACATAGGCACCTGCATTCATAAAGAACGGAGATTTCCGTCCGCTTTTTAAGGTGAATTCGCCAAATTTCAACACCTTACTTTCTACCATAAAATCAATAAATTCCTGCTTATATTGTTCCATGTCTCTTACCCTCCTGTTATAAACATTTTATCCTTTTTTATTCTATCGTCTTTTATTTTACCAAGCCTACCATCTCACTGACAGTAGCAAATCCATGCTGTTTCATATAAGCTTCTATGCCATCTACCACTTCCATAGTCACTGCCGGGTTGTGGAAATTCGCAGTTCCCACAGAAACAGCGCTGGCACCTGCCAGAATCATCTCAATGGCATCTTCTGCGCTGCTGATTCCACCCATTCCGATAATCGGAACCTTGACAGCCTGTGCCGCCTGATAAACCATGCGCACGGCAATCGGATGAATGGCCGGTCCTGACACGCCGCCGGTCTTATTGGCAAGTACAAATTGCTTGCGATGAATATCAATCTTCATACCCGTCAAGGTATTGATCAGAGATATGGCATCCGCGCCGCCGGCTTCTACCGCTTTTGCCATCTCGCTAATATCCGTTACATTCGGACTTAATTTCATAATGACAGGCTGTTTGGCATATTTCTTCACAGCCTCGGTGATCTCCATGGCCGCTTTTGGATTCTGTCCAAAGGCGATGCCTCCTTCTTTGACATTTGGACAGGAAATATTGATTTCCAACATATCCACGTCCTCATCCGCCAGTCTCTCTACCACACTGCAATAATCTTCCATCGATTTTCCGCAGACATTGACAATGATCTTGGTGTCATACTGGCGTAAAAATGGGATGTCTCGCTCACAGAACAAATCGATCCCCGGGTTCTGCAAGCCGACTGCATTCATCATGCCTCCATAGGTCTCTGCCACACGCGGGGTCGGGTTCCCCGGCCACGGTATATTGGCTACCCCTTTGGTTGTTACGGCACCCAAACGATTCAAATCTACAAAATCTGCAAATTCCGCTCCGGATCCAAAGGTTCCGGAAGCGACTGTTACCGGATTCTTCCACTCAACACCTGCGATCTTTACACTCATATCCATTACAGCTCCACCTCCGTTGAAAGAAATACCGGACCATCCTTGCAAATACGTTTGTTATGTACATTGGTATGATGGTCTTTGTCTTTGCTCTTACAGGTGCATGCCAGGCAAGCACCAATTCCGCATGCCATTCGCTCTTCTAAGGAAAGATAGCATTCAATCTGATGTTCCTCAGCATAGGCCTTGATCGCCCGCAGCATCGGAGTCGGTCCGCAAGCGTAGATAATCTCCGCATCTAAGCCTTTCTCTCGGATGGCATCCATGACATTTCCTTTGGTTCCTACACTTCCATCTTCTGTGGAAATGTAGAGACTTCCGTTCTGCTCAAATTCTTCTTTCAGGAAGGTCTGGGCATTGCGATATCCTACCACAATCTGTTTCTCTCCCTGAAGCTCTTTTGCCAACTGAAGGATTGGTGGAACACCGATTCCCCCACCCATAAGGAACGCTTTCTTTCCTGCCCCTTTTTCCAGCGGGAATCCATTTCCCAAAGGTCCGATGATGGCAATCGTATCCCCTGCCTGTTTTTGAGAAAATTCTTTCGTTCCGGTCTTTTCTCCAGTCACCCGGTAGACAACCCGAAGACGACTCTGCTCCCGGTCAATCTCACAGATACTAATCGGTCGCGGGAGAAGTTTGGATGAATCATCTGTATACATGGAGATAAACTGTCCCGGTCTCGCTGTCTGTGCCGCTTCTGTCTGAAGCCACATACTATAGATACTGTCCCCAATCTCTTCCTGGGAACAGATCACTGCCATTTCTTTTCTCTTGTCTGCCATAGTCTTCTTCTCCTTATCGGTTCTCCAATGCACTGCCAATATCTGCAATCATATCTTCCACTGCTGCACGGGATGCTTCCCCGAAATTCTCTGCACCAAAGTTCGCATATTTTTCCTGTTTGTATGCTGCGATGATACCGCGAGAAGAATTCACAATGGCGCCCAGTCCGTCTTCATTGAAGAAATGTACCAGGTCTTTGCCTTTTCCACCCTGTGCACCGTATCCCGGAACCAGAATGTATGCTTTTGGCATAATCTTACGAAGCACTTTTCCCATCTCCGGATAGGTTGCTCCTACTACAGCACCTACATAGCTATAGTCATCTCCCATGTGCTCTTCGCCCCACTGTGCTACTTTTTCTCCAACCAATTCGTAAAGTGGTCTGCCATCGATCAGGCGATCCTGGAATTCCCCACTCGATGGGTTGGATGTCTTAACAAGGATGAACATTCCTTTTTTCTCTTCCTTACATACATCGATAAATGGATTCACACCATCGGAACCCAAGTACGGATTGACCGTCACGAAATCTTCGTCAAATGGTACATAGCTCTTGCTTCCAACCTGTACCCGTCCCACATGTCCTGCTGCATAAGCGGCTGATGTAGAACCGATGTCTCCACGTTTGATATCTCCAATGACAACCAGACCTTTTTCTTTACAATAATCAACGGTCTTTTTAAATGCTGCAAGTCCCGGGATTCCAAACTGTTCATACATGGCAATCTGTGGTTTGACTGCCGGAATTAAATCATAGGTCTTATCTACAATCTCTTTGTTAAACTGCCAGATTGCTTCCGCAGCTCCTTCTAAAGTCTCTCCATATTCCGCAAATGCTGCCTTCTGCACCTGCTGGGGAATATAGGAAAGCATCGGGTCTAATCCTACTACGATCGGTGCCTTTGTTCTCTGAATATTTGCTACTAATTTGTTAATCATCTCTTGTTCCTCCTCATGGATTTATTTTTTGTATACAATTTTTCCATCTACGAATGTGTAACGTACCTCCCCTTTGACCGGATAACCGTCAAATGGAGTATTCTTTCCTTTGGACAGGAAGGTATTCTTATCTATCCGATAGGATGCCTTCGGATCAAATACCACCAGGTCTGCAATCTTCCCTTCTGCCACTGCACCTTTATCAGTGAATCCTAAAATCTGTGCCGGATGATAGCTGGTCTTTTCTGCCATCTGCATCGGTGTCAAAATCCCCGGTTCTACCAGAGCCGTATAGGTCAGACAAGCCATAGTCTCTAATCCCACGATTCCAAATGCTGCCTCTTTCATGGAAGTGTTCTTCTCCTGCTCTCCATGAGGAGCATGGTCTGTGGCAATCACATTCATGATATCCTCTGCAAGTCCGCGTCTTAAGGCTTCTACATCTTCCGGGCTTCGAAGTGGTGGATTCATCTTCCAATTTCCATGATCTTCTGTAATATCTTCTTCGGAATAGATAAAATGATGTGGGCACACCTCAGCAGTTACCTTCAACCCTGCCGCCTTGGCCTGTCGCACCATCTCCACGCTATGACTGGTAGAGCAATGACACAGGTGTAAGTGAACCCCGGTCTCCTCAGCAAGAAGAATGTCCCTGGCAGTAATCACATCTTCTACCGAATTGGTGATTCCGGAAAGTCCCAGTTCTTCAGCCTTCTTGCCGGCATTCATCACGCCGCCTTCCACCATATTGATGTCTTCGCAGTGTGCAAAGACTGCCATTCCCTGTTCCTTAGCCAGCTTCATACCTTTCCGATACAAGGCTGCATTCATCACTGATTTTCCATCCTCACTGATGGCCAGAGAGCCAGCTTGTGCCATCTTTTCGATCTCTGCCAGTTCCACTCCTGCTTGTCCTTTGGTCACGGCACCAATCTGAATCACATGCACCGGACTCTCGATCTGACTCCGTCTATGAACCTCTGCTACTTTCTCCCCGGTATCAATCACCGGCTTGGTATTCGGCATGGCGCATACCGTCGTTACGCCGCCTCTTGCTGCCGCTCTTCCTCCGGTCTCAAGGGTCTCTTTATATTCCAGTCCCGGGTCACGCAAATGCACATGCAAATCGATAAATCCCGGCATTACATAACAACCGGTGGCATCAATCATCTCATCAGCAGGTTCCGTAATCTTCTCCCCTATCTGCACAATTCGGTCGTCTTCTATTAGTACATCCCATACGCCTTCTCTCTTACTCTCCGGATCCAGCACATAGCCATTTTGAATTAAAATCCGCATCCTTCTTATTCCTTTCTTTGCATTATCTCTATTCTACCACATTCACGCAAAAAAGGAATGCAAAAAGCATCCCTTTCTTGAATTTTATTTGATTTTTTCTCTCACTACTTCCAAGGCTTTCTCCAGTTGGTTATCTTCTCCGCCTTTTCCAGGTTCATAAGCAACCTCCACATCCGGCGAAACTCCTTTTTTGTGGATGGAGCGTCCCTTTGGTGTGAAATATTCTGAAATGGTTAATTTCACACAGGTCTTATTCGGCAGTTCAAAAAGTTGCTGTACAATTCCTTTTCCATAGGTGGTGGTCCCTACGATGGTGCCAACCCCATAATCCTGCATCGCCCCTGCGAAAATCTCGGAAGCACTGGCGCTGTTTCCATCCACCAAAACCACTGCCGGCTCTTTTAGTTGATGTTCTGCATCTGAAGAAATTATATCTTCTTTGCCATTCTTATTCTTCGTAGAAACAATGGTTCCTTCCGGAAGCAACAGATCTAAAATCTTACATACCGCATCGAGGCTTCCTCCCGGATTGCTCCGAAGGTCGAAAACATAGCCTTTTGCTCCCTTCTTCTGAAGTGCAGCCAAGGCTTTCTTAAATTGTTCGTAGGTCACCTTATCAAATTGGGAAATCTGGATATATCCAATCTTGCCCGCTTCCATCTTAGAAGCGACAGTCTGTACTTCCACTGTATCCCGTGTCACAGTTGCGGTAATCTCTTCGTCTACCCCTTCCCGGACAACGGTAATATCTACTTTGGTTCCTTTTTCTCCCCGCATCTTTGCAACTACGGGATCCAAATCCTGACTGGTAATATCTTCTCCGTCCACTTTATAAAGTACATCCCCGTCCCGGAAACCTGCTTTTGCGGCCGGCGAACCTTCATATACCGTCACAAAGGTTATCAGCTTGGTCTCTGCATTCTGGCTGACCAAAACACCAATTCCGCTAAATTCTCCTTCCAAAGAACTTAATAATTCTTTGGTCTCCTCTGCATTGTAATAAACAGAATACGGATCTCCCAATCCTTCAATATATCCTTTTAAAATGCCATCTTGTAAGGCTTCCTGATCCACCTCATCCTCATAGAGGTACTGGGATTCAATCAATTGCTGGAGAGATTCTAATTTCTTCGACACTTTGGTATCGATAACCGGATCTCCTCCACTCGGTGCGGCAGACTCACAACCGCCAAGCCATACAACGCCTGTTACAGCCACTGTCATTACCACACCACATAGGATGCCTTTTATAAATCCACGTTGTTTCATCTGTTACTATCCTTTATGTCTAAAATTCCTGAATATCTATTCGTGCAAGCACGATGCCATTGCTGGGTTTTGCTATAGGTACTTATCTGGGTTTACTGCTACCCCATATTCTTCTACTTGGAAATGTAAATGATTTCCGGTAGATTGACCGGTGGTTCCAACTCCACCAATCTGCTGCCCTTTCACCACTTTCTGTCCGGCGGACACCAATGGGTGAGCATACATATGCATATATTTTGTCGTCAGGCCATTGCCATGGTCAATAACAACCCAGTTGCCGGCAGAACTACTATAACCGGCAATGATTACGGTGCCGGCTGCTGCCGCATAGATCGGCGTTCCTTTGGCCGCTGCATAATCGTGACCTTTGTGAGGTCTGGTATCTCCGATTCCCTGACGTACTTCGCCAAAATAGCTGGACTGATAACTCATTCCCGGACAAGGATGCGTAAATTGTCCATTGCCACTTACCACCGGTTTGGTCGGCATGGTCACCGTTCCTGTAGTGGTATTATTTTTCTTAGAAGCCGCAGCTTCCTGGCGTTTTCGCTCTGCCTCTTTGGCATCTGCAATCAAAGTATTCAGATCACTGATTTTCGAAGAAATATTGGCAAGCTGCGTGGATTTTTCTGATAACAGGGTCTCCACTTTCTTCTGCTTCTCCGAAATCTGTGCCTGCAATTTCCCTAATTTTTCATAATCTTTCTGTAATTGTTGCTCCTTGGCTTCTACTTGTTCCACCGTATCTTTATAATTATGCAAAAGATTGGTATCATATTCTGAAACCATGGATACATATTCTGCCTTACTAATAAAATCCGCCATATCCTCTGCGCTAAGCAATACTTCCACCATGGAAACATTTCCATTTTCATAGAGATATCGAATCCGTTTCTCCATACGGGTTGCCTGCTCCCGCTCAGTCAATTTGGCTGCAATCAGCATCTCTTCCGTCTTCGCAATATCATTCTCTTTGAGAACCAAGGCTTCCTTGGTGGCACGCATCTCTGTCACCAAGCCTTCTAATGTTGCCTGTAAATCCTTCACATCCTGTTTGGCTGCCTGTTGCTGCTGCTCTAACTCCTGCTTCTTCTTCTCATTGGTCTTTAGATCAGACGCCTGCACCGGAAGCATCATGCACATCGCCATGCCAAGCGCAAGGATTCTCTTGCCGATTCTTCTCCCCTGTATCATGCAATCACCTATACTTTCAAATGTTTTCGGATGGTCAGGAAGCTTCCCAAGAATCCGATTCCAATTCCCAACAAGAGAGCAATTGGAAGAAGGGTTCTATACACTTGTCCCACACTCAAGAAATCCAAAATGGAATTCAAGATTGAGAACCGGTGTAATACATAAGCTGTGGCTTTCTGATATGCAAAGAACAACAATACCAGCGGAATCGCTGCACCAATGGTTCCAATCAGAACACCTTCAATGATAAATGGTGCTTTGACAAAGGTATCTTTTGCACCAATGTATTTCATAATGGCAATCTCTTCCCGACGGATGGTAATACCCATGGAAACCGTATTACTGATCAAGAAGACTGCTACGACTAACAGAATCAAGATAATCGCACCGGAGCCATATGCTAATAATACATTAAAATTGGTCAGTGCATTGGCTACCACATCGGATTTGTTAACCTGCCGAACCCCTTCTAATCCTTCCGCAAATGTTACCAGATCCTTCTGAGACTCTACGGATTTCATGTAGACTTCATAGTTATCGGATTTGCCAAGCGGGTTCTCGTCAAATCCTGCAGCCGCATCTGTATTCTCGCCAAAATATTCTTTCTGGAACTGCTCCCAGGCTTCTTCAGCGGAAACATATTTCACTTCCAACACATCCGAACGGCCTTCCAGAGCAATCTTAATATTCTGCTTCTGCATCTCCGTTGCCTCGTCCTCAAAGAATACAACAATGGCAACGCCTTCTTCTGCTTTTTCTACAATATACTGAAAATTGATGATAATGGAATAGAATATCCCAAATAAGAAAATACATGCAGCCATGGTCGCAATCGATGCAATGGAAAACATCTTATTTCTTCGGATATTCTTCAAACCCTGTTTTATTGAATATACTAATGTACTTAATCTCATTTACTCGCCCACCTTTTCGTCACTTACAATACACCCTTTGCTCATGGTAATCACACGCTTCTTCATAGAATTGACAATCTCATGGTTATGGGTAACAACTACGACAGTCGTTCCACGCTCATTGGCTTCTTCCAACAATTTCATGATCTCCCATGAGTTCGCCGGATCCAGATTACCGGTCGGCTCATCTGCAAGCAGAATGGATGGTTCGTTAATAATAGCTCTGGCGATGGCTACACGCTGTTGCTCACCACCGGAGAGTTCCTTTGGATAGGATTTGTATTTCTGTGCCAAACCTACCAAAGACAAGGCTGCCGGCACTTTCGCTTTGATAATACGTGTCGGTGCCTCAATAACACGCAGGGCAAAAGCAATATTCTCATAGACATTCCGGTCTTTTAACAGACGGAAATCCTGGAATACAACTCCGATCTTTCTTCTGTAAAATGGTATCCGCTTATGTGACATCTTATTCAAATCCTTACCCATTACTGTAATGGTGCCGGATGTCGGTGTTAACTCTTTTAGCAGAAGGCGGATCAAGGTAGATTTACCTGAGCCACTGTCACCAACGATAAATACGAATTCACCCTGTTTAATCTTCAAACTAACCCCGTTCAGAGCCGCAATCCCCTTTGCGTACTCTTTCGTTACTTCTTTTAATTCAATCATATACTCCTCCTGGTATGTTCTTAAAACTCTACGCTTTCCATGTATTTCATGTATTTGACAACCATCAATGCAATCTTGAAGGTAATGGCATCTTCGAAGACCCGAAGATCCAGTCCCGTGCTCTTTTGAATCTTATCCAGTCGGTATACCAAGGTATTACGGTGGATAAACAGCTGGCGGGAGGTCTCAGACACATTCAGACTGTTCTCGAAGAATTTATTAATGGTCGTTAAGGTCTCATTGTCGAAGTCATCCGGCGATTTCTTCTCGAATACTTCCCGGATAAACATCTTGCAAAGAGGTACCGGAAGTTGATAAATAAGCCGTCCGATTCCCAGCGTATTATAAGCTACCACATTCTTCTCATCGAAGAAAATCTTTCCTACATCCAAAGCCAGTTTCGACTCTTTGTAGGAGCGGGATACTTCCTTAATATCTTCTACAATGGTTCCATATGCAATATGTACTTCTCTTGTAATCTCTCCGGCCATGTTCTCTAACAAGTTCTGGGCAAACTGCTCCAGCTCCGGATATCCTTCTCCCTCGGTCAATTCCTTGACTACGATAATATGTTTCTCATCTACAGCCGTGGCAAAATCCCGTTCCTTATCCGGAAGCAATCCGCTGACATATTCCAGCAAATGCATATCCTTATTCTCGCCCATCTCCAAAATATAGACAACCCGTCTTGCATTTGCCTCAATATGAAGCTTCTTCGCCCGTGTATAAATGTCAACCAGCAGCAGATTGTCAAGAAGGAGGCTCTTCATAAAATTATCTTTATCAAAGCGCTCTCGATATGCTACAAGAAGTCCCTGTAACTGAAAAGCTGCCATCTTTCCTATCATATAAGCGTCATCGCCGCTTCCTTGCACAACCAGAATGTATTCCATCTGAAATTCCGCAAAAATCTTAAAGAAATGACAATTGTGTACGGTCTGGCTGTCCGCCGGCGAGTTCACAAACACCTGTACAGATGTGCTATAATCTGCATCTGTCTGGGATGTCGACACCAAAACTTTACCTTCGGTATCCATCACGCAAAATTCCGCCTTCGTGATTGCTTTCAAACCGTCAATTGTGTTCTGAAGTATCTGATTCGATATCATATGCATTCCTCCATCATTCACTACATAAACCGCATACATACGGATTCATTTTAATACAAAATAGCACAAAAAAAAAGAGGAAATCGCAATTTTTTATGTATTTCCTCTCATTTTTCTTATTTTGTCGGATTTTTCTTCACTTGTTTGATCTTATTGCGGATAAACAGACTCGTAATCAAATTTCGGAGTCGATTCCGAAGTCGCCCACCAAAGATCTTATCTTTGGCTTCCAATCCCAGTCCCATCCACAGTCTGGCATGGAGTGCCTGGCGATTCCGTGTGATAAATTGTTCCTGAATCGGAGACTCCCAGAAAGTCAGGATACATTCTGCTTCCGTTCCATTGATCAGATTCACAATATGATCATCGGAAATTCCCTGCTCTTCCAAGGTCGCCATTCCTGCTATGGTAATGCCGCTGTAATTCTCCTGAAAATATGCCTTCAGACGGTCTGCATCCTCGCTGTCCATAGTCAATAAGAAGATCTTCTGATGGTTCTTATGCAAATAGCAAAGGAACATTTTCAAAAATAGCATCTCATCTGCTTCTTTCAAAAGCCGTGCATCGGTCAAACCTGCGGAAGCCAGGACTTCCTTGTTCCCTGCAAAGGTAAAATCGAATTCCTGAAGCTGCTGTAATTCCACTTCCTGTTCCATGATCTTCATCAAGGTCTGTAAGGTTACCATCTCTGCAACTTTAATCGGCTCATTCTGCATATATTCTACAACTTTTTGCATGGCTTCCTTTGCATGACAGCAACTGACAGCCACTTTCTGTACTTGTATTATCTTCTCCATATACCTTCACCTGTATTACTCCCCAGCTGTGCAATTATACCAAACGCAGGCAATCTTTTCAAGACAGTTTCGGCATATTTCTCTTCTTTTTTGTAACCAAGCCGCCAATTCGTCCTGTTTCTTTGGAAGAAAGGGACTTCCATCCTTCCGTCATAACCTTGTCAAGAAGCCCTAATTCTTCCGCTATTTCATACTTTAATTGTTCCTCCCGGGTCATCTCCTCCCGAGGCGGAATCTGTCTTTGTTTACCCATTTTCCTATCCCCTTTCTTTTTCTATGAGGATTGGCTAATTAGGTAAAATTTATACCTGTTTAAGGGACTAAAATTTCTTCTTTTAAGCAGAAGGAGTAGATCCAGGCTTCTTTCACTTTTTTCCCGGTGAGGCGCTCTAAAGCCTCAGCATAATAACGAAGTTGTGCCTGATATCGGTCAAGCAAGGCCTGTGGTTTCTGTACCCGGTCTGTTTTGTAATCCATAACCACCAGACCGTCGTCTTCTTCCCACCAGACGTCAATGATACCTTCTACCAGCACCAGATCTTCTTTCGAGCTGTCGGCCTCAATGGTGCTGCTATCCACCCCAAGGACGAACGGTTGCTCCCGATGAAGAGTGCCTGCCCTTGCCGCCTTAGTCATACGTTGGCGCAAAGACTGTTTCCAAAAATCCAAAAGATCCCCCGGCCAGACAGTCTTGCCCATCTCTTCTTCTAGGAGTCCCTCCTGTATCTGTCTCCCGATTTCCTGCTGCAGAGAAGCCACGTCATACTCTTTGGTAAAATCCAAAAGTTCCATCACCCGATGATAGGCGCTTCCTCGCATAGCTCCGGTCAGCTCGCCTTTTTCTTTCAAAAACTGCGGAAGGTACGGAACCACTTCTTCCTCCGGAAACATCTCTGCTTCCTGCATCTCCTCATAAGCACGTTTTTTGAGTTCCGATACGCTCATGGTCTGATAGAGTTTCACGGAAGCCGCATAAGGATATTGATAAGAAAACTGTTCTTCCATTCGCTTTCTGGTATCTTCCTCGTAGACTAAAGTCGTATCAAAATCTTCTAGTTCCTGTTGCAGATAATTTTTTTTCAATTCCTGCCCAAGCTCTAAGACCCCTAAGTCTTCCGCCTGAACATAGCGGACTTTTAGATAGGCTTCTTCCTGATAGCAGGCATTGGTAAATGGCGCTTCCATCTCCTGCCCATTTAAAAAATCTGCCATGGCATGATTGCGATAAGCTGCCGGCAGGATCCAATCAAAATAAGATTTGGCTTCACTGATTCCCCGGTAAGTCAAAGTAGGATCTTTTCGCTTCTGGTAGGTTTCTCCCCATTTCTCCAGGCACCGGATAAACTGATTCTGACAGCCTACCAAAATAAGTTTTTCCTTGGCTCTTGTCATGGCAACGTAGAGGATTCGCATCTCTTCTGCCACCGCATCCATCTGCAATCGTTTGCAAATGACTGCCTTTAACGCAGTTTCACTCTTACTTCGCTTCTCGGCATCGATGGCATCTAATCCCACCCCTAAGGTCGGATGAATCACCACGTTATCTTTCATCTCTCTGGAAGAAAACTGATGTCCCATATGCATCACGAAGACCACCGGAAATTCCAAACCTTTGCTCTTGTGTATGGTCATCAGGCGAACCACCTGCTGCTGGCCATCCTGGATATTGGCTTCTCCATAGTCCACTTCATATTTTTGTAACTGTTCCATATAGCGAACGAAATGGAACAGACCTTTGTAACTTGTTTTTTCAAAATCTTTCGCTTTTTCTAGGAGCATCTGAAGGTTGGCCTTCCGCTGCTCTCCACCCGGCATCGCTTCAATATAGTCGCCATATCCGGTTTTTTCAAGAATTTCGCAGAGAAGATCGTAGATTGACAGGTATGCTGTCTTTCTTCGATACCTGTGCAAAAGTACAAAGAAGGCCTCTACCTTTTCCCGAAGGATTCCATCCTCCCCCTGCTCCCAATATTCTTTCAAACGGGTATAGAAATCCCGGCCTTCGCTCTGACATTTTAAAATAGCAAGCTCTTTACTGGTAAGCCCCACCATCGGTCCGGTAAGAACTGCTGCCAGAGGTATATCCTGCTGCGGATTATCCAACACCCGTAGAAAATCCATCAACAGCTGAATCTCTGTGGTCTGAAAATAACCGGTCTTGGAGGATACATAAGTCGGAATGCCTTTTCCATTTAGAATGGCAGCAATCTTCTCCCCATTCCCTTTTAGGGAACGAATTAAAATCACGATATCGTTATAGGTAACCGGGCGCAATTGACCGGTCCCTTTGTCCACTACCTGATGGTGCTCCACAAGATCTTGAATTCGATCTGCCACAGCCAGGGCTTCCGCTTCCAAGGTGTCTTCGGACTGGAACTGACTTTTTTCTAAGACCAGAATCTCCGTCTCATTTCCCTCGTATTCCGGATAGGAAGCTCCCACATAGAGGGCTGCCTTCTCGTCATATTCGATTCCCCCGAACTCTTCTGTCATACATTGCCGGAAGAAATAGTTGGTGCTGTCTAAGACTTCCCGGCGGCTCCGGAAATTCTGATGCAAATCAATTCTGCGCTCTTTTGCCCCTTGTTGACCATACGTATTATATTTTTCCATGAAAAGCTCCGGCCTTGCCAGTCGGAACCGGTAAATACTCTGTTTTACATCCCCTACCATGAAGATGTTCGGATTTCCCCGGTCACATTTGGACACGCTTCGAAGCAAAGTCTCCTGCACAAAGTTACTGTCCTGATACTCGTCAATCATAATTTCCCGATATCTGTCCTGATAGACTTTCGCTACGGCAGATGGCTTTAAGATGCCGTCCTGCTCTTCCGTCAGAATCTGCAGTGCCAGATGCTCCATATCGTGAAAATCAATAAGATTTTTGCTTCGTTTCTTCCGGGCAAAGTCTTCCATAAAGGCTTCTGTCAACTCAGCCAACATGGCCATGTGGGGCGCTGCCATTCCCATATACCACTCCAACGCCTCCGGACTTTGGGCAAAATATGTTTGCATTAATTTGCCAATCTCTTTCTTAATCTCATCCCGACCTTTCTTCACTTTCTCTTTCAAGTCCTCGTCAATCTCCTTATCGGTGCAACGGGCTAATTTGCTAAAAGAAAGTTGCCGCAGCTTCCCTTGCATCGCCGCATAGGTCTCGCAGGATAGCAGTTCCCCTAGTATCGCGCAATCATCCAGTACCGCCTCCTGATACATATATGGGCCGCCCGGCTCCCGGCACAATTCCAGAAGTTGTCTTGCAAGCTGCTGCAGGTCTTCTAGGTACCGTTTGGCATAAGCCAATAGTTCCCGGACAAAAGTCAGCTCTTCTAAGGTCTCCTCACCGGAAAACGTATAGTTCTGCACGCACTCCTGAAGCCATTTTGCCGGCTGTGCATAACTTTGGGAATATCGATATAATTGCAGAATCCGCTCCTCGATGGTCTTATCGTCTCTGCCATCTGCATAGCTTTCTACAAAATCCAGGAATTCCGGTTTCCCTTCCTCATAATAACGCTCCAGCAATGCATCCAGCACATCATGCTGCAATAATCGCATCTCTCCGTCTTCCCCGGTCCGATACCCGGGATCCAGATCGATGACGTGAAAATATTCTTTGATCACAGACAGGCAGAAGCTGTGAGTCGTCATAATCTGAGCACTGTGAATCAGAGAGGTCTGACGCTGCAGATGTTCATTTTCCGGATCTTGTTCTAAGGCTTTTTCGATGGCATTACGAACACGCTCTTTCATTTCCCCGGCAGCAGCATCTGTAAAGGTGACCACAAGAAGTTCATCTACGGATACCGGTGGTTGATCTTGTGTCAGCATCTTGATAATGCGCTCTACTAAGACCGCTGTCTTACCGGAGCCCGCCGCTGCCGCTACCAACAGATTGCAATCTCTGGCATCAATTACCTGTTGTTGATCTGGTGTAAATCTTACTCCCAAGTCTCTGCCTCCTCTCTGATTTTATTCATAATCTCTTCTTTTTTCTCTGCTTCTAATTCCCGATAAGCATAACCGGAAATCTTCGGATCGAATTTGCAGATTCCTTTGTATGGGCAATAACTGCATTTGGTTTTTTGCCCTTTTCGATACGGGTTCTGGTCCACATCTCCCTGCAAAATTGCATTTGCTGCCTGCTTCATCTTCTCTAGGGCATAACGGTTCGCCAATTGAAATTCCTCTGTGGTCATCACCTTGGAGCTTGCCAGAAGGTTGCCCTTCGCACCTCGTTTTACCGGAATCACTTCCGATTCTTTCTCCATCTTTCGGTCTAGCAAATGAAGAATCTCTTCCTTAGAATTCACCATGCCATCCGGGCATAATTTTTCCATAATGGCTTTGGTAATTGTCGCCTCATCTCCATCCGGCACAAGCGGATCCTGAATCCGATAATAGAAGATGGCTGCCGGCAGAATCTCTTTCTGTGGATACCGTTTCTGCTCCATATCCATGGCAACCAGCATATAGGTAGCCAGCTGCATCTGAAGACCTTGATAGAGGTCGCTAATGTCAAATAATTTTCTTCCGGTCTTATAATCCGTCACTTTGACATAGACTGCATCTTCCTGCTCGCATATATCAATACGGTCAATCTTTCCCTGTAAAATCATACGATTCCCCTCGTCAAGTTCCAGATTGCAGACAGAGAGACCTGTCTCTTTGCCAAAGGAAACTTCGTAGGCCACAGGCACAAATTCTCCATGGCGAAGCTGATTTGTCATCGCCCAGATGGTTCGTTTCATCATCCGTGCCAGGCGATTTTTTACATATCCATCCCGGGCTGTCTCTGAGATAATGGAAGAAGCATACTGTTCCAATGTCTCGGCAATGCTTTCTCCCACAATCTTCTCCTGCAAGGATTCCGAAATCTCTGTCCAGGATTGCTCCTTCGCCCGTAGTTTCTTCGCATAGAGTTCCAAAGCCCGATGGAACATGGTTCCAAAATCCAGAGAACGGAATTCATATTCTTCCCGCTCTCTAAGCCCCAAACCATACTCCATGAAATGCGCATAGGCACAAGATGTGAAGGTTTCCAATCGAGTGATACTGTTTTTCAGGATTTTGCCATAGAGCTGCTGTGCCAGTTCTTTTCCCAAGGTGCCATCCGGCTTCTCTAGGAATGCCGCGGTCAGAATCTGCTGCATCTTCTCCTGCCACTCCGGCTGGCTCTTATACCATCGATACCATTCTTTCCACATAGGGCTTTGTCGAAGTTCCTCCTCCCGCAATCCACGAATCACGTAAGAGAGGCCGCTCTCTGCCGTCTGCTCCATCAAAAGGGCATCCTGTGGCACTTCCTGTACCCTCAGCTTCGGAAATAGCTGGCAAAGATTGCCAATGACATAGGATGGCCGCATGGTATCCTTTTCCCCTTTCATCCGACAATAGGTCAGATAGAGGACTTCTGATGGCTTACTCATATGCATATGCAGATAGAAACGCTGCACATAGAGTTTTTCTTTGGCTCCCGGTGCTAAGGTCACTCCTTTTTGCGCCAAGGTGCTGCGGTCCGCATCGGACAACAGGCCGCCACCGCCCAGATTTCCTGGGATGTAGGCATCGCTCATCCCCACCAAGAAGAGGGCTTTCACTTCCGGAAGCCGGGTTCTCTCAATATCTCCTACTACAATTTGATCCATTCCCGGTGGTACCGTTCCCACTTTTGCCTGAGCCAGACCTGCATCCAGAAGTTCGCAATATTCTTTCATGGAAATCCGCTCATCCCCCAGAAGTTCCACGAATTTATCAAAGAGATCCATAACGATCCGATAGATCTGGGCATACTCCCTAGCCAGAACCAACTCGCCCTCGGCTTCAAACCATTCCTGGCTTGTCTTCATCTTCTGCTGAAGCTGTTCCTGTAAAAAGAACTGATGCAGCGCAAAGGTCACCTGGTAAACGGTCTTATTCCGGCTCTTTAATACACCGAAAACTTCCTGCCGCCGTTCCATAAATCGGCTCCGAAGTCCCTCTAATTCTGCCACATCCTCTTCGGTAAAAAATCCGGTCCGCACAGTCCAAGGCTCCGCCCATTTTTTATATCCCCGGATTCCTCTGGCCAGAACATAATTCTCCATCCGGTCCACTTCTTCTTCCGTAAATTCCGTAAGCCCGGTACGCAGATATCGAAAAACGCTGGTATAAGCGAAATTCTGCTCCACCATTTCTAAAAGGCTTCGGATATATTCCACCAAACCATTGAGTAAAACACTTCGCTTAGAATCCATAAATACCGGAAGTTCATAGGTGCGAAAGGCTCCTTCAATGGCTTTTTGGTAGGTTTCCATATCGGAGACAATGACTCCGATTTCCCGATAGCGATATCCCCTCTCTCGTACCAGCCGGCGAATCTCCTGGGCCACAAATCCCATTTCTTCTCTGGCATCCCGCGCTCCATACAGGGCAATCTCCTCCTGCTCTTCTTCATATGGAGCCGCACCATAGGTAAAGAGATGTTGTTGCAGATAAGAAAGGGCTCTCTTCTGTCGCAGACGATAGGAAGGCGTTGCCTCCATCCGCACCTCCGGCTCTACCGCAATCCCGGTTTCTCTCGCCAACTGCAATAATCCGGTCACCATCTGCTTACTTAGGGCGTAGAGTTGGTAGGGATGCTCATAGACAGAAAGATTGGTATGGGCACCTGCCAATACACTGACATATATTTTCTCACAGCAAAGTGCCAGCTTACGCAGAACTTTCATCTGTACCGGCGTAAATCCGGTAAATCCATCCAGCACAATAATACTGTCTTTTAAAAAGGCAGATTTGGAAATCACCTGGCATAACACACTCAGCATCTCCTCGCTGGTGATATATTTCTCTTCCAAAAAGGCATAGAACTCCCGATATAGGAGAGCAAAATCCTGCAACTTATAGGACAGGGCGTTCTCCTCTCCCAGTGCGTTGGCCGCTTGAAAAAGAGCTTCCTCTCCCACTCCATACTGGGTCAGCTCAGAGATAACAGATTTGACCTCATCCATATAGCCGATTTTATTTAAGTTGTTGCGCAGGACTTTCAGATTCCCTTCCTGTTGACGTGCAATCTTCTTGAGGACAAAATTTTTCCCCGTGTCATCTAAGAGCATTCGTTTGTTCTGACCGGTCTCCTCAAAGACACGATGGGCCAGCCGCCCGAAGCTCAGCACATCCACATTGAGCATTCCTTTTTGTGGACTTTGATTGACAAAATCCCGTTTTGCCTGCATGGTATACTGATCCGGAACCAGAATCACATACTGTTGATTGGTCCGCTCTTTGGCCTCTTTGATAATATGTTCATATAAATAATGGGACTTCCCTGAACCGGAAGGCCCCACAATCAATTGCAGACTCAAATCGTCTCCTCCTATCTCACTTTCTCCGCCAATTCACTCGGCACATAACCGGCTGCATAAATGCCATCTTCCCGATACTCTTCTTTCAGGAGTTCTCCGTATTTTCGAATAAGCTGAATCTTTCCTGCTTCCCCATAGGAAAATAATTTCTCCACATAAATTTTCTGCTCTCGAAGGATGGTCTCAATCATTTCCATAAGAGTATCTAATCCTTCTTTTGTCTTTGCAGAGATTGAAAGGGTCTTATCCGCTTTGAAATCCCGCAAAATTACCGGTTCTGCCAGTCGATCCATTTTATTAAAGGCGGTAATGATTGGTTTCTCCTTCACTTCCAGACTTTCTAAGGTCTCGTAGACAATATGCATCTGCTCATCCATCTGTACATTGGAGCTATCCACCACATGCAAGATAATATCTGCATATTTGGCTTCCTCCAGGGTGCTTCGGAAAGCCTCAATGAGGTGATGGGGCAGTTTCCGAATAAATCCAACGGTATCTGTCAGAAGAATCTCTTGTTTGCTCGGCAATTTGAGATTCCTCGTGGTCGGATCCAATGTGGCAAATAATTTGTCCTCTTCCAGCACGCCGGCTCCGGTTAAAGTATTGAGGAGTGTAGATTTTCCTGCATTGGTATAACCCACAATGGCAACCACCGGAATCTGATTCTTCTGCCGCTGCTCCCTTGTCAGCTCTCGATGACGTTTGACTTCTTTTAATTCCCGATTCAACTGGGCAATCCGATTCTTTATCAGTCGTCTGTCCATCTCCAGCTTCTTCTCTCCCGGTCCCCTGGTGCCGATTCCCCCACCAAGACGGGACAGGCTCCGTCCAAGGCCGGTAAGCCGGGACTGTCTGTATCTTAATTGGGCAAGTTCTACCTGCAGCTTTCCTTCGCTGGTGGAAGCGCGCCCTGCAAAAATATCCAATATAATTAAAGTTCGATCCATGACTTTGGTATCTAACATATCTTCTAAGTTCCCTAGCTGCACCGGAGAGAGTTCATCATCACAGACAATTCCGGTAGCATCCGTCTCCCAGATCAGATCCTTGATTTCTGCAATCTTTCCTTTTCCCACATAGGTTGCCGGATGTTCCTGATCCAGATTCTGGATGACTCTGCCCACTACCTCAGCACCTGCTGTATGAACCAGTTCTTCCAACTCATCCAGGGACTTCTCCGTATCGTCGTTCTGGAAGGTGTGAACCCCTACCAAAATCACTTTTTCACACATGTTTTCTAACTCAATCATCCACGCTCTCCTCTCGTCCGTCCACACCTAGCGATTCACAAAATCCAATTCCTCTTTGGCATCCTCCGCCTCTGGAAATTCCTTCACAAACGCTTCTAAGTAGGTCTTCGCCTGCTCCCAATCGCCTAATTTTTCACAGGCAACGATGCGATTCTTGCTCATTTCCTGCCTGCGCTCTGCCTCACCTTCGGTAAATGCTAAACCTTTGGTATAGATCTCGCAAGCCTTCTCATATTGCTCCAATTTCATATAGCAGCTTCCAAGCATCTGGCAGAAAATAATATCCTCTGTCGTCCCCAAGTCTTTCGCCTTCTGAAACTGTTCTGCCGCCTTCGCATATTCTTCCATTCCATAGTAAGCCAGAGCTAGACCCCGGCAAAGTTCCGGTTTCTCTCCATCTTCCTCGATGCTTTTGGCAAAATGGGTGACTGCTTCCTGATACTTTCCTTCTTCCAAGGAATTGGCTCCCAGTTTCTCCTCCCGTTCCTGATAGGTTGCAAAACAAACCAAACCGGCAGCTACAAGCAAAAATAGAAGGATCCCCAGTATGATCTTCTTTCTTCTCTGTCTTCTTCGATCTCGGAATAATCGTTTCGATCTCCTTCGCATAACAATCCCCCTATTCTGCAATGTGTTCCATTCCCTGGTTCAAAATAGACTGAATGTGCCCATCTGCCAGAGAATAATAGATCGTCTTACCCTCTCGTCGATTCTTGACTAATTTCATCTGTTTGAGCACCCGCAATTGATGGGAAACCGCCGACTGGGTCATGCCCACCACTTCTGCCAGACCGCATACGCACAGCTCGCCCTGAAACAGAGCACACAAAATCTTAATTCTAGTCGCATCTCCAAATACTTTATAAAATTCTGCCAAAGAGGCAATAATTTCCTCCTTCGGCATGCCATCCTCAATCTGATGGACAATACTATCATGGGTGTGTGTTTCCATGTCCTACTCCTTCTTCTATCTGCCAATCAATCGGCGCTATTCCGTGTTCCTCTAAAAAGGCATTGGTCTTGCTAAATGGTTTGCTTCCAAAAAATCCCCGATAGGAAGACAGGGGACTTGGATGTGGCGCCTCTAAGATCAAATGTTTCGGATTATGTAACATTTTCTTCTTTTGCTGTGCCGGTTTGCCCCATAGGATAAAGACGATCGGTCGATCCTGCCGATCCAGCACCTGGATGGCTGCATCGGTAAAGGTCTCCCAGCCGATACCCCGGTGGGAATTTGCCTGATGGGCCCGCACAGTCAAAACTGTATTGAGCATCAGCACACCTTGCTTTGCCCATTTCGTCAAATATCCATGACTTGGAATGGTGCAACCTAAGTCATCCTGCAATTCTTTATAGATATTTACCAGTGAGGGCGGAATGTCCACCCCTGGTTTTACGGAAAAACAAAGGCCGTGGGCCTGCCCCTCCCCATGGTAGGGATCCTGGCCCAAAATCACCACCTTTACATCTTTCAAAGGCGTCAGATGAAAGGCCGTAAAGAGATCTTTAGCCGGCGGAAAGATCTGCTTGTTCTGATATTCCTGCCGCACTGTCTCAAATAAGTTCTTATAATATTCTTTCTTAAATTCGTCCTGCAAGGCTTCCTGCCAGTCTCCGCTAATTGCCGACATGTCTCTCATCTCCCTCTAATTCAAACCAGAATGCCACTCCATTTTCATAATTCTGCACCCCATACTCGCAATGGAAAGCCTCCATAACAGCTTTTACAATAGACAGTCCAATCCCATTGCCTCCATACTCTCTGGTATGGGCCTTATCTACTTTGTAAAATTTATCCCAGATCTTCTCCAGATCTTCTTCCGGAATCTGTGCACCCGTATTAAAGACCGTAACCCGAACCTTCTGCTCCGTCGGTTTTCCCATGCGAATATCCACAATCTTCTCTCCTGACGCATGGTTCATGGCATTGGTCAGATAATTTCTAAAAACCTGTTCCGTCTTAAACTCATCCGCCCAGACATAGACAGATTCTGCACAGACAAACTGTACCATAACTTCCTTTTGTTGTGCCATAATCTCTGTACTTGCAAGGACACCCCGAATCAATTCCGCCAGATCAAACCGGCTATAGGAAATATCCTCTTTGTCAAATTCCATCTGGTTTAAGGTCAACAGATTCTTCACCAGCTGGTTCATTCTCGCCGCCTCGTCTATGATAACATCACAGTAGAATTCCCGACTCTCTGCATCTTCATTGACCCCTTCTTTCAAGCCTTCCGCATAGCCTTGGATCAAAGCAATCGGTGTCTTGAGTTCATGGGATACATTGCCCACAAATTCTGTGCGCATCTGCTCCATCTTATCTTTCTCTTCAATGTCCTTACACAGGGCATAGTTGGCATTCTTCAATTCCGAAATGGCATTTTCTAATCGCTCCGACATTCGATTGTAGTTCTCTCCTAAGATTCCGATCTCATTATGTCCACCGCTGGTATATTTGGCATCAAAATCCAAGTCCGCCATGCGGGAAGAGAGTTCTGCCAATTCCATAATCGGATCCGTCAACCGTCTGGATATGAGCCAGACCACACCGCTGGCAAGGAAAATTAGTACCAGCATAACATAGGTCAGAAACCGGGTGGTCATAGATACATTCAGATGAATACTTTCCAATGGACTTCGCAAGATAAAATTGCTTCCGTCTGCCAAAGTCCCCCACATTTCCAGGTAATCTTCCTCGCTGACCACGTCCATGGTCTTTCGAATCTCATATTTCCCGGTCTTTGCCAGGACTTCCCCTTGTCGCTGGTTAAATCCCATAAGATAGCCGGACAGCTGCAGGAGCAATTCTTTTCGTTTCTGTTCATTGGCTGCCGCCGTCAACCCCTGATCCCTGGCATCTTTTGGTAAAATGGCAAAGGAAAAGTTGCCGACTTCCACCTTCTGGTTCAGCGTCTGTATGGTCTTCTCATCTGTCAGACTATACTGACTTGCCGCGCTATCTAATTGTCGATAGATATCCATCAACCGGGATTCCTTGTGATAGACATAATAATCTCCCAGAAACAGGGTACACAAAAACAAAGAGATAAATACTACCATTACCACCAGGGTAATGAATACCACTGTCATCTGTCGCCGCATCGTCTTCTTCATCTTACCGGTCTCCTGCTACATCAAACTTATAACCCATTCCCCAGACAGTCTTAATATAATCACCTTTTTCTCCCATCTTGCTGCGAAGTTTCTTCACATGGGTATCAATGGTTCTGGCATCTCCAAAATAATCATAATCCCAGACCTGATTAAGAATCTTCTCGCGGGAAAGTGCAATGTTCTGATTTTGCAAAAAATAAGTGAGAAGTTCAAATTCTTTTACACTCAAATTGATCTCTTCTCCATTGATGGTCACTGTATGTGCTCCGGTATCCAACCGAATGGCTCCGGCCTCAAGCACAACACCGCCGGATACTAGGTTGGCACGCTTGAGCAAAGCTCCCACTCTCGCCACCAGAATCTTCGGGCTAAATGGTTTGGTAATATATTCATCCACACCAATCTTAAACCCTTGCAATTCATCCCGTTCTTCTCCACGGGCTGTCAGCATAATGATCGGTGCCTTGGACTGCAGGCGCACCTCCCTACAGAGCTGCCATCCGTCCATCTTCGGCATCATCACATCTACAATCAATAAATCGACTTTCTTCTCATAGAAAATCTCCAGTGCTTCCATTCCATTTCCGGCTTCCAGTACCATATAGCCTTCCTTTTCCAGAAAATCCCGCACCAGTTTTCGCATTCTGCTTTCATCATCTACAACTAATATTGTAATCTTGTCCATGGTAAACCCTCTCTCACTTTTTTTGCTATATTACCACAGATTTATGTTAAATTTGTGAAACTAGATTGCCTGTCCAATCCGTTCCCCATAACATACTTTGGTCTCTATATGATTTCGACTATTTTCCAAAATATCTGCATCCAGTATGCAAGTATCCGGCTTTAACAAGACCAGAATGGTTGAGCCGCCAAATTCGAAACGGCCTTTCTCTTCCCCACGCTGTACCTCTCTCTCTTCGTGATAATTCAAAATCTTACCAACCATCAAAGCGCCTACTTCCATCACCAGCATCTGTCCGAACTGTTCTGATTCTAACAGACTATAACATCTGGTATTCTCCTTATAAATCGGACACACCTCGCCAGCTGCAGGATTTACCGTATGAAAAACTCCTTCAATCCAATGATTCTTCGATTTTCTTCCGCTGTCTATATAGCAATAACGATGATAGTCTGCCACCGTCAGACGAAACAACAAAAGGGTACCGCCCTCATAGGATTCTGCAAGTTCCTTACTCTTTAGCAGAGATTCTACGGTATAATCCATCTGTTTGATATGAAACTTGGCATCTTTGGTAATGGGATGTACCGTCAACCTGCTATCGCAAGGTGCGATCAGATGGGTGTCTTCCTTATCCATCCGGCAAGCCGCATCCTTCATCTTTCGGGTAAAAAAATCATTGTAGGAACCATATTTTCGCTCCTCATAGCGACTTATATCAATTCCATTTTTCCGAATGAATCCCGGAATGGCAAGGGCAGAAATCCTGCGATTCAAGGCCCAACCGCCCACTTTGGATACCCAAGGACGAACAAGAATCTTCACCAACTGCCGTCCCAAGCCTGACCCATATAACCAGGTAAGGAAGGCGTCCTGTCCTTCACATCCGCCTACCACATTTCCCTCTCGATCTACACATTTACTCATTTTATCAAATCCTTTTACTTTTTGATATGAATCAATTTCTTCGCCAGCATCGGGCCGTATCCACCGTGAATCATCATATAAATCAAGGCAATTGCCACGATTGTACAAAGCACTGCCAGCATTTTGTTACTTGGCTTGCGCAATTTGAATTCTGAAATATACAGCAAGCCTACCACAAAGAGCATGATGGTCAGCACCACGCGAAAAACATAAGCTGTCAGATAGGTGCTAAGTAAAAAGACCAGTGGTAAGATAATGGCAATGGTGGTAATCGGCAACCCGTGGAAGACTTTTTCATGTTCTTCTTCATCGAAGAAATGATTGGTCTCCACCACATTAAAATAAGCCAGGCGAATCACACCGCATACTGCGAAAAAGATAATTGCCAAGAATCCGATCCGGTCCTTCACGCCCATACAAAAGCATAGGAATGCCGGGAAAACGCCGAAGGCTACCACGTCACACAAGGAATCTAACTGAATTCCAAAAAGTTTCTCATCATCCGTTCGATCCAGCTTGGTTCTCGCCACTTTCCCATCAAACATATCAAAGAATCCGGACAAGGCAAGACAGAAAATCGCCGCCCCAAATTTCCCTGTGTGTGCAAAGGTCATGCCAACGATGGCAGAAGCCAGACTCATATATGTTAAAATTACCGTATAATTATAAAATCCTATCATCTTTTGTTCTCTCTCTTTCCAAATATGATCAAATATGCCGCCAAGGTCAGGCAGGCACTCATTAATAGCTGCGCATAGAAACTAAGTCCGCGGGATACCACCATGGCCGGCACAATCAGCTGTGCACCACAGATTGGCAGGAAAATCTGCCGGAACAGATGCTCGCTGATGCCCATTCCTCCCGGAAGAGGCAACATATCTACTGCCAGAGAAATCACTCCTTGAAGTAAGATCACCTCGATTAGGTTCAACCCCTGAATCCCAAAGGAGCGAAATACTACATAGGTTACGGCAAATAAGAAGACTCTCTGCAAAATGCTCATCAGCAAGACATGAACCGTAATCCTTATATTTGTCTTAATATAGGCCGAAGCCTCTTTATATTCATCCATATAATGGGATGCCTTCTTCGTAATCCGCTCCCATCTTCCATTGCGAAGAGGGAGGATACGAGAAAGTCCTGCCAGAATCTTCATCACCATCTTCTTAGTCAGAACCGGGCACAATACCAAAGCTACCATAAATCCCACACAGATGACATTCAACCCGATTCCAAGCCACACCCAGAACATAACCGGATCCAACAATGTCATAATCTTCTGAGGTCTTACCGCAAGCACAACTGCGCCGATAATCACCAATACCGCTTTGTAGGCAATCGTCACGATCATCAAGGCTAAGGTAGATACGTGCAGGGGCAACTTATCTTTCTTCATAAAGACCATCTGCATTGGCTGCCCGCCGGAAGCTGTGGGCGTGATCAAACTAAAGAAAAATCCCACGAAGGAATACAGGCAGCAATGCCCAAAGATTGGCTTTTGCCTTAGACTCCGCATCAGATAGTAGATGATGACGGATTCAGAAAGGATAAAGCATACCACCAATCCGATTCCTACCAGCCATTCTACCCCTTTTGCCTCTGCTACATAGGTATAGACTTGGGAAAAATCCTGTCCGCGAAAGACATAATACAAAGTCAGGCCTACGCACAAGACTAAAAATACAATATTAAAAACAATTTTTCGTTTGTTCCTCATTCTCTAATTCCTTTACATTTTCTTTCGAATACCTAAACTATCAAATCTTTAGAATCTTATGGTTCATTCGATCAAACAACTTTGCGAACGGCCGATACCATTCTGTCTTCTTTGCGATAGCAAAAGCCACGATCGCTACCACAAAACCTCCTGCAACATCCACAATATAATGCTGCTTGGTAAACTGGGTGGATACACAGACTAACAGTGCAAAAAGCAGAATCCCGGCTTTGACGAGGCGATGAACCTCTTTGCTATCCTTCACGCCCAGATAGCACAAAAAACTAATCAGACAGTGAATAGAGGGAAACAGATTATATGGCAGATCCTGCCGATAGATGATGGCTAACATCCAATCCCAAATATTATTCATCGGAAGTTCCGGTCGCACATTGGTAGTCGGGATGACAAAGTAAAAAATTCCGCAAATGGTTCTGGATAGTATGTCCGCAAATACAAAACGGTAAAACTGCTCCTTGGAATTATAGCGGGCTGCCATAACATACCCGATCACCCAATATAGATAGCTCAGGACATAGATGGACACCCAGCCACTTTGCAGAGGCACCATCCGGTCAAAATCATTGGTAAAATCATAATGATACCGATTGATGCACAGGTATTGGCCGCTCCAATATACGACACAATTCCAGCCCAGGCAAAGCAGCAACGGAAGCACTGCATAGGCTGGCATAATTCTCTCTATTCTGGAAACAAATTTGCATTTTTCTCTCTGTCTCTTCATTCCATCTCCTGCATCTTTTTATTCATACAATACTCCGTTTCATTATAGCCCTTTTTAACTTATATAGCAAGGCACAAAAAATAGAAACCTATATCGTTACACCTCGAAAAATGTTAGATATCCTTTTTCTTAATTCTGAAACAGAATTCTCTTTTTTATACAAAAAGAGAAAGAGTCATATGAAAAACTCTTTCTCCTTTTTGCTAACCTTGCGGTCTCTTATTTGTTTCTTCGATCGATGAAATCCACCAGAAGTTCTACGGTCTCATCCACCCCTAATACACTACTGTTGACTGAAATGTGATAGTTTCTGGAGTCGCCCCATTTCTTGTCGCAATAGTTGTTATGATATCTCTTTCTCTTTAAGTTCTCTTCAAAGGCCATCTTCTCAGCAACGGTCTCGGAGATGTCATATTTTGCCATCAGACGTTCAATCTTCTTGTCCTTATCTCCCAGAATAAAGATAGAGGTCATGCACTCGTAATCTTTGAGAACGCTCTCGCTACATCTTCCGACAACAACGAAGGAATCGCCTCGCTCAGCCATTTTATGTAAGTAATCAAACTGCATATAATAGACATTCTCTTCCGGTGAACTGCTCAGTCCTTTGACTCTTCTGGAGGTAAGACGATTCTTACTCTTCTCATCGAGTTTACGCAGGCTCTCAACGTCTACCCCTTTTTCCTCCGCAATCTTGTCTAACAGGTTGTGGTCATAAAGTGGCAAATCGTAGTGTGCTGCCAATTTTGCAGCAATCTCATGTCCGCCACTACCGAATTCTCTTCCGACTGAAATAATCATCTGTTTACTCATGCTATCTCTCTCCTTCCTACAGTAAGCCATATCGTACATATATTGTGAGCATTGAAATCAATACTACAATTACAGTTGCAGGAACCAATCTCTTACAGTAATAACCCCATGAGATTACGTAACCTTCTCTCGATGCAGTTGCAATACCTACTACGTTCGCAGATGCTCCGATTGGAGTAGCACTTCCACCAATGTCGGTACCCATTGCCAAGGTCCATGAAAGCACCTCTAAGTTAATTCCCGGAATACTCATTCCCGCAAGAGAACGGATAACCGGAATCATCGTCGTTGCAAATGGAATGTTATCAACAAAGGCACTTGCAATTGCAGACAACCATAAGATAATTGCAATCATAATCAGTGCATTACCACCACTGACAGTTTCGATAAAGCTTGCAAGTACCTTCAAGATGTCGGTCTTCTCCAGACCACCGATAACAACAAACAAGCCAACGAAGAATAACAATGTTACATAATCTACTTTTTTCAATAATTCCCCAGCGCCTTTTCCTGCTGCAAGCAACGTGATAATCGCGATAAATACACCAATTGCAGATACCGTCAAATGGGTGCTTGAGTGTGTTACAAGCAGAACAATGGCAACTAAGAAAATCACTGTGCTGATTACAAATGCCTTCTTATCCGTGATAATTGTCTTCGGATCCGGCAAGGTACTCGGATCTACCTGTCCTTTTACACTCTTTAAGATCTCTTTCTTAAAGGCAAAATAGAAATAGAGCAATACAAATACCAAAGCAATGGCAACGATTAAACCAGTGTTTGTAATAAAGTCCGCGAAGGAATATCCTAAAGATGTTCCGATAATGATGTTCGGCGGGTCTCCACACATGGTCGCTGCTCCACCTAAGTTAGCGCAGAAGACTTCTGATAAAATCAATGGTACCGGATTGAATTTCAATAACTGTGACAACTCAATGGTAACTGCTGCCAGGAACAGAATCACTGTAATACTGTCGATAAACATAGCAAGTACCGTTGACAAAATCATAAACGTCATGAAAATCGGGAGAATCTGGTATTTTACCAGTTTCGCAATCCGCATACACAGCCAACGGAAGAATCCGGCTTTCGCCATTCCTTCGACCATGACCATCATACCGAATAAGAATACAATTGTCTCCCAGTTAATTCCGCCACTCTCACTAGCCGCCTCACCGGCACTATACCAGAATGATGGGGAAATAAAACTCTTTAAGTTAATGGTATCGATAATCGCCGATACATCTCTCAGTCCCAGGGCAAATACAAAAACGATCGTTGCCAGGGCGCTTGACAGTGTTACGATATGTCTCTCGATCTTGTCCAATACAATGAGTACGAACATGATTAAGAAAATCGCTACTGCCATAATCTGTGCAAATAACATTGTTCTAACCTTCTTCCTTAGTTACTTTCTTTTTCTTTGTCTTTTTTCTTCGAAGAATCATGACTATCAGACCACCAGCTCCAGATTCCAACTGCTAATACCAATACACATAATACTCCTGCAAAAATATCCTGACCCATACTTTTTATCCTCCATATCTTAGAGGCATACAAGTTCACTCCAGCATACAGGTTTCCTTGTATGCCTCAGCTAATTCTTCTTTTAAATATGTTCCTTAGCTGAATTGGAGTAGATATGGATCTATCTCTTTCTTACCATCCATCTTATGGATATATATGACCACGTTCTTACCCTGGCCGCCGGTCACTTGCTGTGTCCGCCTGATGCCACTTTGAAATCCCGGGTCTGTTAGGGGATATAAATTCATCTTCGGACCGCCACAAAAGACTTCTATCTCTCTTCGCTGTCCGCCAAAGCTCGCTGCCCTGCCTGCCAGTTCCGTACTTCCACGGATTCCCAGCATCTCGGATGTACATGCCTTGTCCTCATCTCCTACGGACAGGCTGGCAATTACATAGGCATCATAGGCCCTTGCCGAGACTTCATTGCGTTCCGGAGCTATCTGATATTCTTTTATATATAAGCCTGACCAAAGCACTAATAGCATTAAGAAAATGCCAATCCATGGCCGCCCGCGACGATTCATGTGACATAGCTCCTTTCCTATTTATAATGGCAACTGCTCTCTTACCGTATTTAGTTTTATCACACGGGCACACAAAAGTCAATGTGCATTTGTATGCATTTTCATGAACTTTTCTTCTGATTTTACAGCTTCTTTCTTAATCTTCATATAGGGTAAAAGCTGCACGATATCCGGTAAGCAAAATCCACGCAAGGGCGCATCCGATCACAGCTGTAATCAGCTGCGTCAAGGAAAATGTAGCCTTTACTACGCCGACCATCTTTCCCGGTAAATCTTGCCCAAATACCGGCAAAACCAGATACCAGACGGACAGCCACAGAAATCCCGCTTTTCCGATGCATCCAAGCACCATTCCGATCTCTTTTTTCCTCCTTGTAAAGAGCCAGATGCAAAGTACCAGAATCTCATTTCCGAGCATAATAACCGGAAGCATCAGCGGTATCTGATTGATTACCGGAGTCGCCCCGATAAAATAGGCAATTACCGGCGTTAAAATAGCAATACAGGTGCCGGAAAACAGGCCGCAATAAATCGTTGCAATGGCCAGAATACAGTTTACGGCGGAACCGGTTATGTATACGGAAAGGCTCTTTAAAGCCTGGAACACGATACACATCGCAAGCAGTAATGCTGTTGTGGTAAGTTGTTTGGTTGTTATTCGTTTCATTCTCATTCTCTCCTCTTCTCCTAACTTCTTCCCCATTGTACTCTGTTTTTACAAAAGAAGCAATGAAAAGGTTGCGTTTTCTCTGTATTTTTGTTAAAATATTGACAAATAGAGTTTTTTTGAGGAGGCTAGTACCATGAGAGGTATTTATACGTCAGTAAATGAAATCCGAACTAAAGTTTACGCAGAGATTGCGAAATTATCCTATGACTATGAGGAAGGCAGCGAACTGCACCTGGAGCAGATCCCATATGACATCATTCACGGGGAAGCTACAGGCTATCGGGACAGTGTCTTTCTGGAGCGAGCCATTGTGGAAGAGCGCATGCGTCTTGCTATGGGACTGCCGCTTCGCCCGATTTCCGAACATGCACCGGTATCTAAAGGTGCCGAAGAAGCGATCAAACCTGAAAAATATTACCAGCCTCCGTTGATCAATATTATTAAATTTGCCTGTCACAAATGCCCGGATAACGTAGTGAAGGTAACAGACGCCTGTCAGGGTTGTCTGGCTCATCCTTGTGCGGAGGTTTGCCCGCGAGATGCCATCCGGATTGAGAACGGGCGTTCCATCATCGATGAGAGCAAATGTATCAAATGCGGAAAATGTATCGGTGTCTGCCCTTACCATGCAATCACTCGTCTGGAGCGGCCTTGCGCCAAAGCCTGTGGCATGAAGGCTATCGGCTCAGATGAACTGGGCAGAGCTGAGATTGATCAAGAAAAATGTGTATCTTGTGGTATGTGTCTTGCAAACTGTCCATTTGGTGCTATTTCTGATAAAGCGCAGATCTTCCAGCTCATCCAGGCAATCAAGGGCCCGGAACCGGTCTATGCCATTGTAGCCCCTGCTGTTGTAGGACAATTTGGCCCGAAACTGACACCGCAAAAGGCCCGTTCCGCATTTAAAGCTCTGGGATTCGAGGATGCGATTGAAGTAGCGATCGGTGCTGATTTGTGTACCATTGAAGAAGCCAATGATTTTATGAATGAAGTTCCGAAGAAATTGCCATTTATGGCAACTTCCTGCTGTCCTGCCTGGTCTGTGATGGCGAAGAAACTGTTCCCGGAATATAGTAACTGTATTTCTATGGCACTGACTCCGATGGTGCTGACTGCCCGATTGGTGAAAAAGGAACACCCGGGATGCCGCATCGCCTTTATTGGACCTTGTGCTGCGAAGAAATTGGAAGCTAGCCGGAGAACCATTCGAAGTGATGTAGATTTCGTTCTGACTTTCGAAGAATTACAGGGTATGTTTGATGCCAAAAATGTGAATTTTGAAAGTCTGGAGGAAATGGACTCCATGCACGGTGCAAGCGGAGACGGACGTGGATTTGCCGTAAGCGGCGGTGTTGCTGAAGCGGTTGCCTCTTACATCAAGGAACACTATCCGGATAAGGAAGTGAAGATTGCCAGTGCAGAAGGCCTAGAAGAATGCCGTAAGCTTCTGACCCTTGCTAAAGCCGGCAAGTATGACGGCTATCTCTTAGAGGGTATGGCTTGTCCGGGTGGCTGCGTAGCCGGTGCCGGAACCATTCAGCCGATTGCCAAATCCAAAGCAGCGGTGGCAAATGCTAAGAAAACTTCCACCCACGCCCATTCTTCATCGAGCGAATACAAGGATCTGTTAGATACGTTGATTGAGAATTAAAGAAACCATCCTTATGATATTGTTGGAATTCAAAAATGGCACGATATCCCATGGATGTAAAAAGAGAGCATATCATTGATTAGCCGAGATGCGATAACGAAGTATTTATGTAAAGTGGCGGTACAGCGAGAGCTGTACCGCCACTTTGCTTTCCCATCGGCGAAATTACAGTTATTTTTTGCTATTAAATTGACTTGAATTTAAGTAATTTCATTTGTAACATCCTAAAACGATAATAAATTGTATTTTCCCATTTATCGTCTTTAATGTTCGATTTTTAATAAAATAGTGCTCTCTCCTTTTTTCTTATTTTCGATATGGTACGACCAACATGCCTTCTCCCGGTGCCAGTGTACACTGGAATGTATTCTCTTTGAGCTTTTCGCTTTTTCCTGTCAGACACTCCTTACTTCCATACAACGCAACCTGTTTCATGCCATCAAATTGCAACATAAAGGTACAATCTTCTTCAATCTCCACGTCGCCTTTATCGTAGAAGTTCACCAGATAATAAGCTTCATTTCCGTCTTTGTCCTTCATCAACGCAACCAACCCCCGATTGGTAGCCGTTACATCTGTCAGAACTTGTGCCTCTTCAAGAAGACTTGCGCATCCCATTCTATCAATGGTTGAAAATGCACCTACACTATAATCTTCCTCGTTCTCGGTTACCGGAGCTGTCAAGACCGTATCATAATGCGCAAATGCCTGCTCTAAAGATGCCGTCTCTGCATTGGCTTTCTGTGCATATTCATACATCTTCACCGGTTTTCCTTCCCGATCTACCAGTCCACTCTCATACAAATCTCCGCCAAGCGGCACATCATAAACATAGTAGGAATATTGTTTGGCTCCATATGCAAGTGCTACGTTAACCTGAAGCCGGATATCTGCTTCTGTAAGCGGATCAAAATTCGCACCGGCTCCCACGCAAGACTGAATAAAATAGTGCACTCCCGCGTCATATGCCTTCGCTTTTCCCTGCACAATACTATAGTTGCGCAGCCACAAGTCAAATTGGCTACCCTGGAATGGATAGTAATCTACCGAAATAATCCTTGGCCCGTTCTGTCTCTCTAGCACCTGCTTACAATAGGTCTCCACATAGGTATCGTAACCCCTGGACTGAATCTGGGTATTCATATCCGCATACATTGGAAATAAGTTGCAAAAATACGGAAGATTCGGAAATGCCCGCTGCACTTCTTCTACTTTGTCCCCATAGTCAGCAATGGCCGGCTCCGACGGTTCATCCCCGGCAAACACTCCTACAATCTGATCCTCATATTCGCTATAATCGATTGCAAAATCCTGAAATACATTGACTTCCTTGCCTACCCAATTAAAATAAGCACTTCCGTCCGAAAGAAATACATAGAGCCCTTTATCTTTGGCAAGTGCCAAGGATTTCTCTGTCATAGTCTCGCCTTGAAACCAATCTGGTTTTCCTATGTAATAACTATGTTCCGCAACCAGCTGCTCTAGATTCTCCTGCTCCCAGAAATTCTCGATCTCAGCCATATAATTATGATTGGCAAGCATTATGGTATTCAAATTACAAGCTTTGTATAAATCATAATTTTCTTCTGTTGGTTTCGGGCACCACCAGGCCGCCCGGTAGATTGCTCCTTTTTTATCATATTCCGGAAGACTCTGATTGACGGATGGGCCGCCACAACCAGTCATCAATCCAGTCATCGTCAATACAACGCCCAAAAGACAGGCACATGTTCGTTTTCCTCTCATAGCAAATCTCCTCTGTCTATATTCTTTTCCTAGTATACCATTTCTGTCCACCCTTGGAAACACTTTCTTTTTCCTGCATATGTTAGTATTGTAAAATGTAAATAGAAAGGCAGGGACTAAAATCAAGTCTCTGCCTATATATTTCTCTTTTATAAATGTTTGCGAATTGCCTCTAATACTTTCTCGCTGCAAATCTCGATTCCAAGTTCATTCAAATGCAACTGGTCTTCGCAGATACCGTCTACATCATGGTCTTCCATCGCTGCAAATAAATCGTTGATCTCGACGCCCATTTCCTGAAGCTTCGGTACTACTGCCGCATTGAATTCCCGTACTTTTGCAGTTCTGGTATAGTTATAATCCGGATTGGTCGGTGTAGTGGTTGCGAAGATTACTTTCGCTCCGGTTGCTAACAAGATCTTCGCAATACGAGTCATTAATTTTACATAATCTTCAACCGGTGTAAATGTACCGTCATCGAACAATTCCGTACAATCCCACAGACCATTATTCCAGTGGATAACATCTGCTCCCTCGATGTTGGCTTTTTCATCAAAAATCATACGCAATGTATATTGTGCAAATCTGCAGTTGTCTTCTGACTGCCATACATCACAAGTTTCCGAAAGTTCCTCTGCAACTTTCGCTCCATATCCAATTAAACGGATGGAATCCCCTAATAATACTACTTTCTTTTTCATTGTTTTCTCCTTTTGCTCATAAGCTACCTTTATTCTACACACATTCCCGATATGCGTCAATTCATTTAAAGTTTTTTACAAAAGTATTTTCCTAGGAATTGTGCCATGCCAGACGCTGTATGTGAGGGTGATGCTCCCCGGTCAGCCACTTCCCATCTATCTTCCTCAGTAAAGAGAAAATCATCCGCTGTTTCGTAGTAACCAAATACCAGATATTCTGCCGTCCAAATGCTGAAATTTGTCATTCTTTTCCGGTCCAAAAATTCTGTCAGCATCGGCCAGATTTCTCCCAGTCCTTGGCGAAAATGGTTGTATTCTCCTTTTTTATTTCCAAAGCAAATCCATGTCTCTTCATCCTATGTCCCCCTACGCCGGCAAGGTAACCGTAAACTTGCAACCCCCGCCACTGATATTGTCCACTTCGATCTCGCCACCCTCGATCATAACAATCCGTTTTACAAGGGCTAGCCCAAGGCCGTTCCCTTCCTGTTTGTGAGAACTGTCCGCCTGATAAAATTTGTCAAAAATATGAGTCTTCGCTTCCTCTGAAATTCCGGGACCACTGTCTGTAATGGTATAAACAATCTGTTCCCCTTCCTTTTTCAAGGTCATCCCAAGCATTCCGTATTCCGGATTGAATTTGATGGCGTTGGCAATCAAATTATCCCAAACATGATGCATAATGCCTTCATTTCCAAAATATTCGATGGCATCTAAGGCGATGTCAAACTCAATCTGTTTCTCCGTCCACTCTGCCTCCAGAGCCAGGATGGATTGGCGAATCTGCTCGT
This sequence comes from uncultured Faecalimonas sp., assembly GCA_964450635.1. Lineage (GTDB taxonomy): Bacteria > Bacillota > Clostridia > Lachnospirales > Lachnospiraceae > Faecalimonas. Next base: position 62,131 of record CAYVDA010000001.1, read on the forward strand.
CCAATCGATAGACTTGACACTCCGGCGCCACCTCTTGATTCTCCAACTTGGACAATAGTAGAATATTACCTACCAGATTCGAGAGGCGTTTGGTATTAAATAAGATTTTCTCTACATATTCTCGCTGCTCTGCATCCAATTCCTCACATCCTTGCAGTAAGGTGCTATAGCCTTCGATCGCACTTAGTGGAGTCTTTAACTCATGAGATACGTTAGAAACAAAATCAGTCTGCAGCACCTCCATTGCCCGACCCAGTTCCTGGGTTGGATTCAAGATATATTTCGACAACAGCCAGGTCACAATCCAGCCAACCAAAAGGCTAAATACCAAAAATTCAAGCCACACGGGAATATGAATGCTCTTTGGCACGACCGCTTCTAATACCATGGCAATTCCGATGGCCGCCAGCACTCCCAGCATCAATCCAATGGAAACGATAATCGTCATCCACATCTGCAAGTTTCGTCGTTTGGTTGGTCGCGTCAGTGTAATTCGTTTCTTTCTCATAGTTTAACCACCTTATATCCCACACCTCGCATGGTTACGATCTGAAAATCCGAATTGTCCCGGAAGCGTTCCCGAAGCCGTCCAATGTGGACATCCACGGTATGGGTATCACTGTCAGAATCGTATCCCCAAATCTCATCCATGAGTTGCTGTCTTGTAAAAATCCGTCCCGGATAAGATGCCATTTTATAAAGAAGCATAAATTCTTTCTGCGGCAACACAGACATCTTCTTGCCTTCTCGAACAGTCAGAGAATCGCACTCCATCACTGTCTCCCCGATCACCTGTCGTCTTTCATTGATCATCTGCGCCCGGCGAAGAAGGGCACCTACCCGCAGGACCATCTCGTTGACGCGGATTGGTTTGACCATATAATCATCCACTCCGTAGACAAAACTTTGCCGCATGTCATCGAAGGTGTCTTTTGCTGTAATCATAAGAACCGGTATCTTATTCCCGGCTTCCCGAAGCATCTGTACCAATTCATTTCCATCTATTTCCGGCATCATAATATCCGAAATCAGCAGGTCATAATATTCACTCTCCAATGTCTCTAACGCTTCCCTACCATCGGAGACACCGGTGACACTGTATCCATTTTTCATGAGAACGTGGGTATATAATTGCCGCAGTTCCCGATCATCTTCTGCTACCATGATTTTAAGCACGCCCCATGCCTCCAATCTTCTTATTCCATTTGTGGTAAACCAGCCACTCCGCCAGAATGCAAACCGGAATGGCTGCCAGCACATCCACTGCCGAATGCTGTTTCATAAACAAGGTGGACAGACTGATCAAAATGGCAAAGAATACCACCAGCCCTCTCCAACCTTTTGATACTTGTTTTTCCCGAACCCACACGGACGCAATTCCAATGGAGTAAGCCACATGCAAGGACGGACACACATTGGTTGGTGTATCTACTTTATAAATAATTCCCACCAGCCAGGTCAGCACATTTTCATTGGCAAACACCTCCGGTCGCATGTCCTGTCTATTCGGAAACAGAATGTAGATGATCATCGCCACCACTTGAGTAATCATTATAAAAATCTGTAGTCTCCGGAATCCATCTACGTTATAGAGCAGAAAATAAAGCAAAGAACCTGCTACCAGAACATACCACCCTACATAAGGGATGACGAACCATTCACAAAATGGAATCCAATCATCCAATCGACTATGTACCGTATAGCATTGTTCTGCCGGTATCAGATTCTCCGTCAGCATATAAGCCAAGAAATAACCAACCCATCCCAGAAGTAGGAACAAGTGTGAAAACCTTGGCTCTCTTATATTTGATAAACGTAATTCCCGATAATCTACTACGGGCTTCTTCATGTCCAATTCCTCCAAACTAGCTTTCTACGTCTCTCGGCTTATTCCGATATTGCACAATCTCATGAGGTGGCAAAGACCGGGCCATCTTGGTAATCTCCTCCATTAAGTATTGTTTGATACGCAGCCGCTCCTTCTCTATGGGTTCCTCCGGGCAAAATGCAATCGGTTTCCCAATATACATCTTCTTTAACCGAGGCGCATGATACAGCGGCACAAAAGAAAGTGCCTGCTTGGTCTTTCCATAATAGAGCTTCGCAACATCAATGAAATGTTCCTGAAAATCATTCACTACCTCATTATACAGCACATCATGTTCCGGGTAAATAACAACCTTGGTTCCTGTTTGCAATTTCTTGATTGTAGTCTTAAAAGTGGACATGATCCGGGCATCATGGTAGACACCAATGGTATGAGCGTTGTTAAAAATACATACCGAAAGTGGTGCGATCACATAGGATAGCCCTTTGAAAAACCACCGAATCCATTTTGGTTGATCGGACCAGAAATCCTTATAAGCATAGGCCGGCACATCCTTCATCTGCATCATCTGACCGGCGCACCAGATCGCCTTTTCTCCCGGAAAATATAATTCTGCGGTCACTGGCCCATGAATCTGGGAATGGTTCCCCACAACAATGGCTCCTTCCTCCGGAAGGTTCTCTTCCCCAATCACTTCTACCTTGGGATAACAGGTGCGAATGATAAAATGAATACATTTATAGATTCTAGTTGGACGTTTCTTTTCTCTTTTCTGTTTCTTGGTCTTCTGCATAGTTTCTCCTACTCTTTCTATCAATTGCCTATTTTCGCATATAATAGTTAGGATATCGGAGTTTTTTCAATTCTCTTTCAACCAAAAATCAACAATTGTTGAATTTATAGGCCGAAAATGCAGAAGGAATGGAATATTTCTGTTCCATCTCATCCGGCGTGATAAATAAAAACGGCTCCCGACAGGCTTTTTCTAACTCATCCACCCGAACTTCATATCCTATCATATGCCATTCTACATGACTGAAAACATGTACCGCATCCCCAAGTTTCTTCACCCGCACCGGCATCAAACCGATCTCTTTGGCATAAGCAATCACTCTTTTCTGCGTCAAATGGCCTTCCAGATTAGGATACTCATAGAGTCCGGCAAGCAGTCCTTTTGCCGGACGTTTGTGAATAGCCAACTTCTCACCATCCCGGAAAAGCAGAACGGTCCGCTTCTCGATTCGCCTTTCTTTTGCTTTGCTTTTTACCGGATAGGCCTTCCAATTATTCTCTTGATAAGCCCGACAACAAAATGCCAGCGGACAACTCTCACACTTAGGTCCTCCGTTTGGTACGCAGACCATCGCTCCCAGTTCAATGAGCGCTTGGTTAAAATCTCCGGCTCTGTCAGCAGGTAGAATCTCTTCTATTCTCTTTTCCATCTTCCTTCTGGTCGAGGCTTTCATAATATCTTCCGAATCTGCCAGAAGTCTTGCCATGACTCGAAGTACGTTGCCGTCTACCGCCGGTTTTGGAAGATTGTAAGCAAAGGATGCAATGGCACCTGCCGTATAGGCTCCAATTCCCGAAAGACTTAAGATTTCCTCATATGTTTTTGGAAATTCCCCCTCATATTCCGCCATAATCTGCTGAGCCCCTTTCTTAAGATTTCTCGCTCGATTATAGTACCCCAGCCCTTCCCAGAGTTTCAAAAGACGATCCTCCGGCACATTGGCTAGTGCTTCCACATCCGGAAGTTCCTCCAAAAAGCGCTTGTAATATGGTTTCACTGCCTCCACCCGTGTCTGCTGTAGCATAATCTCCGACAGCCAGATCGGATAGGGCTCTTTCGTCTGTCGCCATGGCAGATCTCGTTTTTCTTTCTCATACCATGCTATGAGTGGTTCTACAATTTCATACAAATTTCCCATTTTTATATTTCCCTTTATTCTAAAACAAGGGCGCTCGTCATCAAGCGCCCTGTCTTATCTTTCTCTATTTCATTATAACACTTTTGATAGGAACTCTTGCAAGCGGGAATCTTTGGGATTCTTGAAAAATTCCTCCGGAGTATTGCTTTCTTTGATTACGCCTTCGTCAATAAACAAGACGCGGTTAGCAACTTCTCTTGCAAATCCCATCTCATGGGTAACCACAACCATAGTCATGCCTTCGTTGGCAAGTTCTTTCATAAGATCCAGAACTTCTCCAACCATCTCCGGATCCAATGCAGAAGTCGGCTCGTCAAACAAGATCACATCCGGATCCATTGCCAGAGAACGAATGATTGCGATTCGCTGCTTCTGTCCACCGGAAAGAGTTGACGGATATACATCTGCCTTATCTTCCAATCCGATTCTTTTCAGAAGCATTCTTGCCTTATCTTCCGCCTCTTTCTTTACATCTCTACGAGTCTTCTTAGCCTCCGGATGTTCTTTGTTCCATTTTCGAAGTTCCTTACATCCGATATGAACCGGTGCCAACATAATATTCTGCAAAACAGTCTTATTATTAAATAAGTTGAAATGCTGGAATACCATACCCATATGGCGTCTGTGGATATTGATATCCACATGCATATCTGCAATGTCTACACCATTGAAGATAATGCTTCCCCCTGTCGGGTCCTCCATACAGTTCAGGCAACGGAGAAATGTACTTTTTCCGGAACCTGACGGTCCGATGACTGCTACAATATCTCCTTTGTTGATGGTTACGTTAATGCCTTTTAAGACTTCTACGTCTCCAAAGTGTTTTTCCAGATTAATTACGTCTATCACTTTTCTTCAGGCTCCTTTCCATCAACTTAATCGCTGCGCTGATGATCAACACAAGCACAATGTAAATCAGTGCCATCACAATGTATGGAACCATAAATTCATAGGTGTTTGAACCAATGACATTAAATGCTTTGTAAAGGTCCGCTGCTCCAACGAAACTCACAACGGATGTTTCTTTAATCAAGGCAATAAATTCATTACCAAGGGTTGGCAGAATATTCTTAATCGCCTGTGGAATCACAATCTTCAACATGGTAGTCCCAAAACTAAGACCCACGGAACGTCCGCCTTCCATCTGACCCGGATCCACGGACTGGATACCGCTTCGCATAATCTCCGAGATATAGGCACCACTGTTCAGACCGAATACCAGCATGGATACTTCCACCCCTGTCATCTTCACTCCCATAATCGGGAACAAAACATAGTAGAAAATCAACAGCTGTACTACAATCGGTGTTCCACGGAACAAACCAACATAAAAACTACAAATGCCGTTTAAAATACGCGGAAGTACTTTATACTTCGGAATCACTCGAACCGTTGCAATTAAAGTACCGATAACAATACCGATAATCAAACCGATAATCGCAATGGTCAAGGTATTCTGTAAGCCTTCTAAGACTTTCGTATATCCATTTTGTTCAATAAATATCTCTAAAAACTTTTCTATCTTTCGATCAAAATTTCCCATATCTATCTCATTTCATTAATTGCTTTTGTAATGCACTCTGCCGGTGCAGCATCAATGATGACATAATTGATGTTACCATTTAACATATCCTGCACTGCCAAAGAACCGTTCTTGTATCCTACTGCTTCTACCGGGAATCCAGCAAAATCCCAATCTTCACTACCTTCTGTATAGTACTGTGCTGTTGTTCCTGACTGGAATCCAATCTTGGTCTTATTGTCTTTCTTGTTCAAGATTGCTTCTACTGCTGCTACATCTTTGCAATCATCAAATTCTGTATTGTCAGATGTTACCACTAATTTCTGTGCTGCATTATAGTATGACTCTGTAAATGTTACATATTCTTTTCTTTCTTCATTTACAGTCAAACCAGCCATTGCGATGTCGCATTTCTGCTGTCCTACAGAAAGACATACCGCATCAAAATCCATGTTCACGATTACTAATTCTTTACCAAGCTCTTTTGCCAGCAAAGCAGCAATCTCCATATCGATTCCGTAATAAGAATCTCCTTTCATGTATTCGAATGGTTCGAATTCTGCATTGGTTGCTACAACTAACTGATCTTTGGAATCGTCCTGTTTTGCAGATTCTACTGCTACCGGCTCTCCATCACCAAAGAAGTGATCGCAGATATCTGCGAATGTTCCATTGTCCATAATCTTCTTAATGAATGCATTCGTCTGTGCCAATAATTCCGGCTGCGTTTTGTCTACACCGAATGCATACTCTTCATTTGTCAATTCCAGGTCAATAATCTTCGCTGTTGTTGCTCCACCTTTGCCTGAGATCTCTTTTCCGTCATTACCTCCACATGCCGTCATGGAAAAGATACATACGACTGCTAATAATACACTTACTAATTTTTTCATGTTTGTTTCCTCCTTCAACTCTTTCATTTGCATAAAAATTCAACACTGCTACCTATTGTAACAGGTTTTTTCAAAAATGCAAGCGTAATTTTATACATTTTATGCATTTTTTAATGGTTTTTTATGCATGTAATGCATAAGAGTAACTTTTCTGCCTGTTTTGCTTCCGTTTGCCTATAGCACTTCCAGTCTACTTCCGCCTGTTTTATCCTTCTTTACCACTACTTGCCTGTCAATTCGTTCTTTCAATTCATTGACATGAGAAATGATTCCAACAAGTCTTTCGCCTTCTGCCAATACAGAAAGTGCTTGTATAGCCTGCTCCAAAGCAGATTCATCCAATGAGCCGAAGCCTTCGTCCACAAACATGGTATCCAATCGGATCCCTCCTGCAGAAGATTGAATTTCATCCGACAATCCTAGTGCCAATGACAAGGATGCCTGAAAGGATTCCCCTCCGGATAATGTTTTAACGCTACGTTCTGTGCCATTATAATGATCCACCACATTGAGTTCCAAACCGCTTTGGCTACTTTTATTTTCCGCTTCGCGACGACGTTTCAACTCATACTGCCCGCCAGACATATGCAAGAAGCGAGTATTCGCACGCATGATAATACGATCAAAGTATGTCATCTGAACATACGTCTCCAACATGATTTTCTCTTTTCCTGTAATTTTCCCATTGGCTGTATTAGAGAGTGCCTGTATCCACGTTAATTTTTCTTCTATTGCATGACTTTTCTCATACTGACTGCTCATGTGAGCCCTTACCTTCTCGTTTGCAGTCTTTCTCGCATGACTTTCTTTTTGCTGTTTTTGAATCTCCTGCCGTCTTTGATACAATTCGTATTGTTGCTTCTTTTCTTTTTCTTCAGCTTCAATTTCATATCCGGCGAGTAGAATTTCATTTTCTTGTATTTGACTTTGTAATGCTATTTTATCCTTTTCTATTTCATTGCAACGCTCTCTGGCACTTTGCATCTCCTGCTCCCAAGTCTGAATTTCTTTCTCGAGATGGTTTTTCTCCGCTGTTGCCTCTTCCTTTGTCCCATAGGGCAATTCTTTCTTTTGCTCTGCAATCTGCTCTAACAGACTCTCTATCTGTGCTTGTTGTTGCGCGATTGCAATCTGATTTGCTTCTTGTTGCTGCCTTTTTTCCTCTAATTTCTCACGCACCTCCAAGAGCTGTTCTTCCCACTTTTCTTTTCGTTTTCTCTCCTCTAGGATTTTCTGCAACCGCAAATCACATTTCTTATATTCTGAAAGGACCTCATGCACCTTATCTTCATAGTTCATCTGCCCCAAAAGAGAATCGGTCGCACTCTGCAATGCTTCCGCCTTTTCTTCTACGCTCCCTTTGATTCTACTAGCGCGAAGACTCGCCTGTTCCTGTTCCCTCAGTGCTTTTTGCGCCTCTTCTTTCGCGCATTCTACTTCGTCTTTAGACGGTGCCTCCTCTGATTTCACAGCCGGATGCGGATGATGCAAAGAGCCACACACCGGACACGGAACATCCTCTGCTAATTGTTCTGCCATCAGCCCTGCCTGTTCATCCAAGTACAACTGATATTTTTTCTCATACTTCGCCTGTAACAAAGTTGCCTGTTCCTGTGCTTGTCGATAAATTTCTTGTGCTCTCGTCTGTTCATTCTTTAATTGTTCTAGCTGCACCACTTGCTTATGATATTCTTCTAATTCTTCCTGCTTTTTCTTCCAATGAGACAATTCCATCTCCGCAACAGTTTGATCTGCCCCTGCAAACTCTAAACGCTTTAATAACTCATCGCCCTGAGATTGTTCTTCTGTCAAGCGCTCTATCTCAGCCTTACAGATTTCCTGCTCTTTTTTATTTCTATTTAGGCTGCTGACAAGCTGATCTCTTTGTAATTCCAATGCATCTATACGCTCATATATGGATAGTTTAGGTTGTAAAAGAATATAGCGTTGCCGCATCTCCTCCATCTGAGTTTTCTTTCCCTCTAGTTCTTCTTTTTGCTTCATCCAGGCAATCTCTTGCTCTGCCAAACTTCTCAACCGTATCTTTGCTTGCTCACATTTCTCTTTTGCCTGCTTTTGCGTCTCGATTTTAGCTAATCTATGAGCAAGCACTTCCAACTCACTCTCCACCTGTTGCAAGAGAGCATCCCCCGCAGCCTCTCGCTGCATATCATGTTGTATTAATTGCTCTAAAAGACCAAAAAGCGCTTCTATGCTTTGTTTTCCTTCTTTCGCTTCCTGAACCTTCGCTTGCAAAATATCCTCATTGGCACATTCAATCCCTTTTATATACTGACTAATGCTTTCTTTTATTCTTTCATATTCGCCATTTAACAAGCTGGTCTCTTTCTTTAACTGCTCTTGAAGTACATAATAATTCTGCGTTTTAAATATCTTTTGGAAGATCTTTTTTCGCTCCTCTGTTGTTGCTAGCAAAAGGCGCAAAAAATCTCCTTGAGCCAACATGGCAATCTGCGTATACTGCCTACGATCCACTCCTAGAATATCAATAATTGCCTGCTCTACTTCTTTTGTCTTCGTCAATACCCGTCCATCCGGGAAAGTTAATTGTACGCTGGCTTTCTCTTTTGTTATTCCTTCTCCTCGACTCTTCGGGCGGCTATATTCCGGATTACGCATAATGGAATAAACTTGATTTCTACAAGTGAATATAAGTTCTACATATGTTGGCGTATCTGCATTCGCATATTTGGAACGAAACATGGATGGATCTCGATTCTCACCACTCGCCTCTCCATAGAGAGCATAAGTAATCCCATCAAAAATAGTTGTCTTTCCTGCGCCGGTGTCCCCGGTAATGAGATAGAGTCCTTGTTTTCCTAATTGTTCAAAATCTAATTCTGCTCTTGCCGCATAGGGTCCAAATGCCGATAAGATTAATTTATTTGGCCTCATAGTCTCCCTCCCATATCCGTTCTATCAATTCTTTCATATAATCCTGTTGCCGCTCCTCCATAGGCTGATTATTCTGTAATTCGTAAAATTGTGCAAAAATCTCATAGGGAGATAACTCCACTCTCTGGTTCCCTTCAATTATCACTTGGCTTCTTGTTCGCCGATTGTCATAATCAAGCTTCATCAAATTGTGATATACCGTTCGCAACTTTCCAACAGCATCCGGAATATCCTCTTCATCTACGAGAGTGATATGTGTATAAGCTTCCTGATAATCCGTACTCTGATAAAATTCCCGGCTCATTAATTCCTGATAAGTTCCACGCAATTCCACCATGTCTCGCAATGGGTGCAAAGGGATTGTTCTTATCTGAAGCGTGCCTTTTTCATATAATTCCACCACTGTTACCGATTTGCAATCCTTCGTCTCCGAGAATGAATATTTTAACGGCGTGCCTGCATATCGCACTTTTTCAGATTTGCAATTCTGTGGTCGATGAATATGCCCCAATGCTGTATAGTCAAAAGGATCAAACAAAGATACATCTACTCCATCTGTCCCTCCCACTGACACATCTTCTGATTCTGTTCGTTCTGCACCTACTACAAACTGATGGGTAATCAAGATGTTTCTCTCATTAGAATCAAGCTCTGCTTGCTCGAGTGCCACCCGAACAGCATCCGTATAAGACTGAATCTCCGACTCCGGATAATATCTTCTTACATGGGCCGGTTTTATAAATGGCAACATCCAGATATGAACCGGGCCATATGCATCCTCCAGAGTAACCGGTGTAAGGCATCCATCATAAACTGGCGACATGTGAATCCCACTTTTTTCCATCAAACGACCACCAAATGCAATCCGCTCCGGCGAATCGTGATTTCCGCTAATTACAAACGTCTGGATATTCCGCCTCGACAACTCCACAAGAAGCGTATCAAATAATTCGACCGCTTCCGCTGATGGTATGGTCTTGTCATAAATATCTCCGGCCAGCAAAATCCCATCCGGTTTTTCTTCCTCAACAATCTCTAGTAGCTTTCCAAATATATAACGCTGATCTTCCAGCATAGAATATTCATTGACCCTTTTTCCAATATGCAAATCCGCTAAATGCAAAAACTTCATCTAGGATACCTCATTCTTTGTAAATAAAATGTCATGGTTTACTGTGGTATAATACATTTCTTTTAATTTCGAATATTTCATCTTCGGTAATCCCATCAGCCACATTAACTTTGTAATCGTCGCTTCCAACGTCATATCATATGCTTCGATAAGATTAAAATCCTGTTTCATCTTCTTTCCGACTTCATAGACTGTCATATTGCTTCCTTCGTTAGCCACTTGCGTCGTCATCACTACAATCTTTCCCCTTGAAATCCAAGCCTGCATTTCCTGATAGAAGCGCTCCATCATGCTTTCCGGCAAACCGCCTACCCCGAAACTCTCGATGACGATTGCATCATAGGTTTCAAAAATATAACCTAAGATTTCCGGTCGCATACCTGGAATCACCTTTAATACATATACACTATTGCACATCTCGTGGTAAAAGGTGACCTTTTCTTTATATGGAATCGTAGGAAGATAGCGAATTACTTTTTGATCTTGTATCACAGCCGGATAAGGGAAATTGATGCTGGAGAATGCATTATAACTTTTGGCACGTTCTTTCTTCGCTCTTGTACCCACAATCACTTTTCCATCAAATACAATTGTCACATCCTGTGACTGCTCATCCGCCGCATAAATAAAGCTATCCAAAAGATTGGTTTTCGCGTCTGTTACATCCATATTAATTGGCTTCTGAGATCCGGTAATTACAATCGGCTTCTCAGAGTTCTGAATCATATAGGACAGGGCTGCCGCTGTATAAGCTAACGTATCTGTCCCATGGCAAACTACGAAACCATCATATTGTTCATACTGTTCCTCGATGACCTTCGCAAGCATAATCCAATGTTCTGGTGTTACATTGGTACTATCTATATTGCAAACTTGCATGGTGCTAACCTGGCATACGTCCTTTACTTGTGGAATATAAGATAAAATATCCTCGGAAGTAAGCCCCGGTGCCAATCCATTCTCTGTCCATTTTGATGCAATCGTTCCGCCTGTTCCTATCATAAGTATCTTCTTCATCATTCTTATTTCTCCTCAATCATGTTGTAGCGCAGCTTCTTTATATTCTTCGATTCATCTGCTCTTCCACTCGCTTTGCAGTCTCTCGAATCGCTTCCTCATGTCCGGTCAATGCCGCAAAAGGTGAAAACTGTGCTGCCCGTTCCTGCCGTGACATCTGCGGATGCGACTTTGAAACCGGATGTGACAAATGAATGATGTCTGCATAATTTCCTTCTCTTTGTTCCATGTCATTCTCCTTACGCATTATGTCCACCAATCTGACGATTGCGACTCTGTGTCGTCGCACCTTCCTCCAGATTCATGCCTTTTAAAATCGCATTTTTTCCATATTTCTTCTTAATATCCAGAACCGCCTTCTGGATGTTCTTCTCCCGCTCTAATGTTCTCTTCAGCTCTTCCTTTCCTTCTTTCTCCGGTAAATAATCCGAGAACAAATCCAATTGTTGATATGTCGCTTGCTCCGATGCATATCGCTCCTCAACTACATGATTTGCTGTCAAATTCAGACGGCGCACTAACAATGTCGGATTCACAATCTTCTCATATAAATCACTAACTGCTTCTATCAGCTTCCGTGTCGAGGAAGTCGGCCTCTCCAGATTCGTCGTGCCATGTGCATGCTTTGGTACCTGTCTTCCATAATGATCGATTGTAACCGGTCCCTTATAATGCTCTCTGATCTTTGGATTTGACAAATTCTCCACATCATAACCCACTGTTAATACCAGCTGATCTGTTACCAGTCCTTTCTCCACTAACGATAATGCCAAGGAATCCGCCATCTCCTTCACCACTAATTCTGCTTTCTCATAGGAATAGGAACATTGTAAGACTTGTCCGGAACCGATGCTATTGCTCTCCGGCTTATATGCTTTTACATCTTCCATGGTACAAGGTTCGTATCCCCAGGCATGATCAATAAGAAGTTCTGCATTGATTCCAAAGAGTTGATACAATAATTCTTCATTGTAATAATCATTTTCTTTTCCAAGGGAACAACGTGCAACATCGCCCATGGTGTAGAGACCATTCGCTTCCAACTTCCTCGCATAGCCCCGGCCCACTCTCCAAAAATCTGTCAATGGACGATGATTCCACAAACGCCTCCGATAGGCAATCTCATCCAGATAGGCAAGTCGTACTCCAAACTTGTCGGGCTGCGCATGCTTCGCCACAATGTCCATGGCAACCTTGCAAAGATAAAGATTCGTTCCAATCCCTGCTGTCGCTGTAATCCCTGTAGTCTGATAGACATCCCGTATCATGGTTCTGGTAAATTCTTCCGCTGTCATCTCCGCCGTATGCAAGTAGGAAGTAACATCCATGAATACTTCATCAATGGAATAGACATGAATATCCTCTGGCGCTACATATTTAAGATAAATCTCATAGATACGTGCACTATATTCCAAATATAGCGCCATCCGCGGTGGGGCAATGATATAGTCCACCTTTTCACGAACATTCCGAAGCTTCTGTTCCACTTCAAACAAACGTGGACGCCCCGGTATGCCATAAGATTTCAAAGAAGGAGACACTGCCAGACAAATCGTCTTCTGTGTTCGACTTTCATCTGCTACCACAAGATTGGTCGTCAAGGGATCAAGTTGTCGCTCTACGCATTCCACAGAAGCATAGAATGATTTCAAATCAATAGCCACATAGATTCTATTTTCTTCCATCATACATCTCAGCCAACCTTCTGGCCGCATCTGCCATTTCCTTCAGTCCCTTCGGGATATCTGCATCTTCGTATTTCGACAAATATGTATCTGCCTCTAATGTACAATAGCCTGCATAAGAAATCTCTCGTAATGCACACATAACTTCCTCAAAATCTATATTCATAGAAAATGGAATCTGATGATTATCATGCTTCCGATCGTTATCATGTATATGAACAGCCTGCAAATGGTGCCCCAGCTTACGTATCATCTCCGGTGCTCCAAAACCAGCCCCAATCATCTCCGCATGTCCAATATCCAGGCATGCTACAAAATCCTCATCATTCATCACAGCCAAATGTTGCAAAAAACTATCCGCTGTCGAACATGCTGCCGGTGCCGGCATATCTTTCTCACTATCCCAATTCCACATATTCTCTGTGGCAATCTTCACCCCGTAGCTCTTCGCAAACGGAAGTAATTGTCTGAACAATTCTCCGTTCTCCTCTGGGGAGCACTCATTTGCCGGATGAACCACGCAGATCTTACCACCCACTTCTGCTGTGCATTCAATCGCTCGTTTGATATAATCTACCATCCCAACCGCCATACTCGGAAACGGAGCATGGGACTGATTGCAGACAATCCCATAATCATCAGCCACTTGTTTCAACTTTCTTGCATACTGCAAGTACCCACTTCCTGCCAGGGGATGATCTGTTGCATAAATCTTCTGTGCTTGCCAATCATAACGTCCACATATACAAAACATAGAAAAATCCCATGCATCAAATCCTGCTTCTGCCACATACTGAATGGCTCTCTCTTCTCCAATCCGCTTTGCTGCCGAACCGATCTCTGTCGCTATCTTCATAAACTTAATCCTCCAAACATTGTTTTATTAACTGTGCCACTTCCCCATACTCTTCTTCTGGGATTCCAGCACAATTCAATATCAGATCACATTGTCCATCTTCTCGTGACACTACAAGAAAACGAATGCCTCTCTTTCTCGCTCGTTCTTCTAGCACCTCTTTTCCAATGTCAATCCCTCTGATATAAATCCGAAAACCAACTTCACCTGTCTCAACATGACCAAGTGCTCCCAAACCATTTCGCAATACTTTCGCAAACTCCTGTGCTTTTGTCCGATGAATCTTCCGGGACTTTCGAATCTGGCTGGCCAAATGCCCATCCCTCATAAACTGGGTCAATGCAATCTGTTCCGCCTTAGATGCTGTCTGGTTATACATCATCCGTCTCTTCTCATAAGATTCTAACAATTCCGGTGGCAATACCATATAACTCATACGAATAGACGGTAGCAACATCTTAGAAAATGTTCCTAAGTAGACAATCCCCTGTCCACCTGCCAAACCTTGCAGGGAAGGCGCCGGCTTTTGATAATATTGAAATTCACTATTATAATCATCTTCAATCAGAAGCAACTTACGCTCTGACGCCTCATGAATCAAGGCCAGTCGCTCCTTTGTAGTCAACACACCACCATGCTTCTGCATCTGGGAAGGTGACAAATAATAGATTCCTACCTCTTCTTCCCGATAATTCTGTCCGATTGCAAATCCATAATCTTCAAATACAGCCCGTCCTTGCAAAAAATCCCGATTCTCAAATACAATCTTCTTGCTCTTCGAAAGCAAGGGACACAATATATGCAACAAGCTCTGTACTCCTGCACCAATTACAATCTGCTCCGGCGAGCATACCACACTCCTCTCCCGCCGCAGATAATCACATAATACCTCCCGGAATTCCAGCTCTCCCTGGGGCTCTCCGTAACTCAAAAGGCGCGCATCCTGTCGAAGGGCACTCTTCATATACCGTCTCCACAGATCGAATCGGAAACTATTCTTATCTACAGATAAGGTCGTCAAATCATATCGAATCTTCGATTCCTCAGATTGCTTTTCCAATATACCTTGACGCTCCTTCTGCCGCTTAGCAATATCCGTCACATAATAACCACTCTGCGGCTTAGAAAGAATGTAGCCTTCCGCCGCCAGCAAAAGATAAGCATTCTCCATGGTGGTCCGACTCATCTGTAATTCCATCGATCCCTTCCGAATGGAGGGTAACTTAGCATCTTCCTCTAATCTCTCATTCAAAATCAATTCCTTATAATAGCGATACACCCGCAGGTACATAGGAATCTCTTTTTCTTCCAATATGGCATTCATACAATCACCACCTTTTCCTGCATTATAGCACGAACACTTGTTCTTGTCAATCAAAACTGACCCCTAAAAAATATTTCTTTTTGTGCATTTTACAACCGACACTTTTGCTGTATTCTAGAACAAAGCTTTTGAAAGGATGAAGACTTATGGTGAAACGTGTAGCCGTTATCAACGATTTATCTGGTCTGGGAAAATGTTCCCTGACCGCTGCCATACCAGTTTTATCTGTTATGGGCGTTCAGGCCTGTCCGCTGCCCACTGCCATTTTAACCAACCAAACCGGTTATGACAGTTATTATTGCGAAACCCTGACCGATAAAATGGATTATTTTACAGAAGAATGGAAAAAACGAAATCTGTCCTTATCCGGCATTTATACCGGCTATCTGGGGAGTTCTGAACAGGTCGAGAAGATTTTGTCTTTCTGCGAGACTTTTCGCAAGCCTGAAACCCTGCTTTTCGTGGATCCGGTTATGGGAGATGATGGGAAAGTTTATGATATTTATACCCCGGATCTTGGTGCCCAGATGAAGCGTTTGGTGACTCATGCCGATGTCATCACGCCAAATCTAACCGAATGTTGTCTTCTTACCGACACCGATTATCAGGTGCTGATGCAACATCAACAAAAAGAGCATTTCCTCTCTTATATAGAAGAAATGGCTCGCCCGCTCCTGCAATATGGCTTGAAAACCATTTTGATCACCGGGATCATTTATCAGGGAAAGCAAGATACCGAACCACAATATTATAACCTAATCGTGGAGGAAAATGGTTGTCATACAGTTTCCTGTCCTATCTATGGCAGCAGCTATTCCGGAACCGGAGATTTGCTCGCTTCTGTCCTATGCGCCGGCATGACAAATGGGGAAGATGCCTATCCCTGTGTTTGCAAAGGTGTCACTTTCCTGGAGGCTGCGCTAAAGGATACGGTAGCGGAACAGATTCCGCCAACGGACGGTCTGAATTTCGAACCTTATCTGTCTCTATTGTTAAACAAATAAAGGGGGCGCTTATGCTTAGAACCAACACACCAAACCACCGAAACTTGTTTTACATGACATCGACCGCACTTTTTGCCGCTCTTGCCTGTATCACAACCTTATACTTCCGGATTCCATTGGGCACAAGCGGAGGTTACATTCATATCGGCGACGTAATGATTTATCTGGCCGCCTGCATTTTACCTGCACCTTATGCTATGGTTGCCGGCGCCATCGGCGGTTCCCTGGCAGATTTATTAACCGCTCCTATGTGGGCTCCCGCCACATTCCTGATTAAAATGTTAATCACCCTGCCCTTCCGCCGCAAAGGAAACAAAATTGTCACTTTTCGCAATGGATTTGCGCTCTGCATTTCCGGTGCCATTACGATTTTCGGCTATTATGTAGCGGAATGCGCCATCTACGGCTGTATCGCCGCTGCAATCCCTTCCATGTTGGGGAATCTCTTTCAGTCAATGGGAAGTGGCATCCTGTTCTTCATCCTGGGTCATGGATTGGATTGCATCCATTTCAAAACAAAATGGTAAAATTTCTTCACATAGTTTTCAATAGAACCAATGGTTGCCAACGCAATTTTACCAAGTCTCAAATCACCATACGTCTCTTGTTCAATGCTTTTTTCAGTATAGCTAAAACAATCCCTGTATACGTTTTGTCCTGCCCACACAATCCCAACTTCTTCACTTTCCTGTATCATATCACCATACATTATCTTATAATACTTCCATGCGATTGGAGCTGAATCAGGGTCATATTTGCCATATACATCATCTGATATAGTCTTATCTTCCTTTTCAGCTTCCATCATTTCTTTGATTGTCCCACCGAGAAGAATCCTTCAGCGCATCCTGGATATCTTCAGCAGACTGAATGTCATATTCCTCTAAAAGCTGATGAATGATGTTTCTTTTTCCTTCTGTCATTTGTACTCTGTGTACTGGTTTCTTTTCTCTTGCCATAATAAAAGGCCTCCTTATGATAATTTATTTTATCATAGAAGACCTTCCAAATCACTATTTACAGAAAAAGTTTCACACTCTCCTTTAACTCTCTCTTGTACTTATAATAAGAATTTCTTGAAATCAGACAAGGTTCTCCTTCACTGACACATCAACTATCCATATCTCCCCTGGCTGGATATGTAGAGTCAGATCATCTACTGCTTTTTTATCTCCGTACGTCTTGGTTAAATGCTCGATTTTCAGCATGTTGTACCCTTCTTGGCTACATCTGCAAAATTTGTCTCCATTATATTCCAGCAAAGACATGGAGATATACTTTTTCATCGTATCCTTCTTCTTTCAACCTATGAATGGTTTCCCGATAGGCGGCTTGTGCATCTTCTTCACATGAATAGATTCCTATCCATTCATCCCCGTCGTGACAATTATCATATCCGGTCACCAAAAAGTAATGTAACTTATTTTCTTTCATATAATTCTCCTACTCCACATAAAACATTTCCTTTGTTTCCAAGCAAAGACACCCCAAGCGGCCATCAGAAAACCCGCAACCACAATCAATCATATAGAGATTTTCTCTTTGATTCTTCCAGATGTACCCTTCATCTGTTACAGTATGCCCGCAAATCGAAATATACCCAGCGATCCCGTAACGAAGATAAAATTCACTAAGGGAAGTACCCATCAGATAATAGTCTTCTGGCTTTTGTGCTTCCGGTGTATACGTCATTGCATGAGCTAAAAGGTAGTTCTGTCCTCCTACTTCCACCTCTACTTGCAATGGCCACTCCATAATCTGTTTAGCAAGTGCCTGTATATCCACAGATGTCAATCGTTCTCTAAGAAGTTCAAATGTATTGTAGAAATAAGGCCACATCTCTTCTTGCAGACTTTCTGTAAAAGAATAATATTCCCAAATATAACAAGCAAGCCAGTGATCATGATTTCCGCGAATCACTGTGCACCGTTTCCCCAGCGATAGGATTTTAAAATACAAATCCACCGGATTTGGCTGATGGCTTGTCCGATCAAAAACATCACCTACAATATACAAATGATCGTCTTTCGAAAACTGTATCTTTTCTAGCATTTCACAAAATTTCTTGTAATCGTTATGAATATCACTGATTACATAATGCATAGTTCTCTCCACCTTTCATAATTTCTTCCAGTGTTCTTGGAGTATAATCCATATAAGGTAACATGCATCCCACATTAAATGCACGAAGCGGCTTGTCGTATGCATGCCTACAATCATTCTTTTGCATCTCGCTAAGACATTTCTGATAGAAAGAATCCTCCGGGCTCATATGGGTGTGTCCATATAATAAAATTTTACCATGACCCATGTTTTTCCAAGAGAAAATAGGATAGTGCGATAATACCAAACCATACTTCTCCTTTTCAACCGAATCATAGATTTCTTTATAATCTGTAATTTCTGCAAAAAGTTGCTGATAGCGATAATCAGATACATCATCATGATTCCCCTGAATGAATACTTTCCGACCTTTTAATCGTGATACAAAGGCAATTAAATCTTCACTCTTTCCACGCATACTCACGTCACCAAGGATATATACAAAATCCCCATTTGTAACTCTATCATTCCATCTTTGTATTATCGCCTCATGCATTTGCTCAAGGGATTCAAAGGGTCTATCGTCAAACCGTATGGAGTTTTTATGGAATAAATGCAAGTCGCTAATATAATATTTCACCTTTTACACCTCTTTTTTCGTTTCTACTTCTAAATTTATTCTACCACCTTCAACGTATCATACAAACAACAAAATGCATCTTCAATTTCTATATCCTCATGAAAATGTCCAAAGTACCAAGCTTCAAATTCTGTATTCTCTGCAACTTGTTGTAAATATTTTCTGAGTTCTACCTCTTCATCTGACAGTTCACCATACCCCATAGCAGCTGCCACTTCTCGTGGTGCGGTATGCGTCACAATATAATCCACTTGAAAGTCTGCAGCTGCCAAATTTTCCCATCCTTCCTCATATTCTTTGCGGCTTGGGATTTCTTCCGAAAACCATGAAATTCCTTCCTGTCGATACATCCAGTCGGTGCTATGAGCACCTCCAAAGCTAAAAAGTCGAACGCCGTTTATCTCATACACCTGCCCTCGTATAAGATGAATAATATTGCTCTCTACAAAATGCACTTTTCCACCATTCCACACCTCTATCGAATATGCATTCAAGTGTTCAAAATGCTCATGATTCCCATCCACAAAAAGAGTGGTAACCGGAAGATTTTGTAGGATTTTTCTTGTTTTCATTTCACGCTCCGCAGAAAATCCGCATACACCTACGTCGCCGCAAATCACCAGATAATCCTCTTCTGTAAATTCATCATGTTCCTCAAAAAACTGTACGACTTTTTCAATATCAATGGTTCCATGAATGTCCCCCGTGATGATAAATGCCATTTTATTCTCTCCCTTTAATAGTTCTTGCTATTTCTTGTTCCAGCACTCTTGTGTCTTTATATATACCATTCTTTCCCTTGGTGCATAACGTTCTTTGCCAAATAGTAACCTAGCTGCATCACAAGGAAATTCCTTATTGGTTTCACTTTCCATCTGATATATCGAGTAAAATTTTTCAAAGTAGTCTGTTCTAACAAGAAACACACCTGCAAATTCAGGAATCATTTTCCAGTTTTCAATAACGCTAAATCCGTACTCATCTGTCATACCCTTCTCCAGATTTCGACATGCTTCATATACATTCGGAAAAAGTTTAACCATTTCGTTAACCGTCAAATCCGTTCCACTTTGACTCATTATGTATTCATCACCATCTTGAGTAATAAATATCACGCATCCCGGATCCCCCAGTCCCGGATAAGAAATATCAAAAAAAGCAATTTCTTCTAGTAATGTTTCATTGATATCCGATAAATCAAATGTACCCGCTTTTTCCATTGTTTTCATAATCCTCCAAACATAAGTTTAATCACCATAAGAACAATTAGTCCACGCTTCTCAGGAACCGAATTCCTCACGAAATAGTTTCTGAAATGCTTCAATGACTTCATTCTGATAAAATCGATCAATAGAATATTGTGTGTTTTCTAGCTCTGATTTCCACTTTAGTTCCGCAAAATATCTTGCTCGCTGTATCTGTTCTTCTTTACTTGGATAAAAGCTAAAATGTATGATCTTACTTTCCAACACTTTTTGATACAATTCTGGATTTTCTTCTATAAAGTCGAACACACAGTCGTAGAACCGCAAATTCGGATTACATTCCATCCAGCGTTTTGGCGTTCCTGGCCTGCTATAACTTTTAATAAGCATTTCTTCTTCTTTGACAAGACGGTAAAGACGTCTGCGAACCTCTTCACTGTCCCAAAAACAATTATCAATCTCTCTGCGAATCTCCTGTATCTTCATATCATAATAAGCAAATCCCTCCTCTTTCGTTCCCGGAACGAAAGAATAGTAGCAGGACACTTCCAAATCATACAGTAAGCCGTTCATCATAGCATAAATATTACGCAGGTCTCCTTTTCCCGACATCGCCTCTGCCTGCTGAAGCATATGTGTTACATTTCCCACCTTTATCTCAATCAAAAATGCGTTTTCATCATTGCAAAGGGCTTTTCCCATTGCTTTGATTGTTCCTAAAGATACCGATGGATCCTTCCGGTCTTTTCCTACCACATCACCATTACAATATTGGAACACTCGCTGAATCTTTTTAGGATGCAATATATTGCTCTCATCTTCCTCCGTCAACTCCATACGGTTGATAATTCCTGTTGCATCATAGTGATGCCGCTCTGATTCCTCAATCAGTTTTACAACGTTAAGCCACCAATATGTATCGGATCCTTCTTTAAATACTTTTGTAAATGTACGTACAAATCTCTTCTCATCCATAATATTCTCGCCTCCGCTATTTTTCTACTTTTATTTTACTGTACTTTTCATATGACTTTGGACAAAATTTAGTCCTATCACAAAAAAACCTATTCCGATAAATGAATATAGTCTTTGAACAGCAACGCCTCCACTGCTGGTGTCCGGGAAGCAAATCTTATATTTTCGATTGCATTGGTAAGCAGTAAGCGTTCCCAAATCTTCTCGAATCGTTCAAAATCAAATGGATAATCATCCAAAACAACATATTCTTCAATTTCCGGATGCTGCTCCAAATATTTTGCAACACCGGCGCCTCGAGCATAATTCACATCCGGTGCGTGGGATGTGATTGTAAGTCCTTGCTTTTCCAGTTTCGATACCAGATAAATATAATCATCATTTGTCTTGCTTAGCCGTTTCCAGTCTGACGTCAGAACAAGATCTCCACCGCCATATTTTTCGATGGCTTTTGCCAAAATGCGAACACGGGCATCATCGATGCCCGTGAATCCTCTTGGCGTGTGCTGAACTGTAGTTCTTGTATTCAACACGCCATCCACATCCAGAAACACAACAAATTGTCTATGCCTTACCATGTTCATACACCTCCCATATTTCATTCTGCGACTTCTTAACATCCAACATATTCTTTAAGTTTCGCTATCATTTTTTCGTTCCGATATGCAATTACATCCAATGACTTTGTGAGATAATCATCGAGGAACTGTAGATATTCATTCTTTTCAAAACATTTTGCTTCTGCCTCGTTTCCATTAGCAGAAACCCTCTTTAAACGTTCTTCTAGTGGCAAGTTAAATAGCCAAATTGGTTTTCCATCCTGAAAATATGGCTCCAGAAAGAATTTTTCTTTCCACTCTCCAATCTTCCTATAGGATGGAAGATATTCTGTGTTACAAAACAGTTCTCTTTCAAAACCTGTTAAATGGGTATCTTGATGTTCCAATTTTTCTTGAAACACATAAATCGCCACCAAAAAGGCGTCGAAGTAATCTCGCATATCCCAATAGTTCCCGCGGCGTCCATTAATTCCGCCTCTCCAAGTACCACGATTAGGAAGGACAAGAAAATTCCCAATCGAGTGGTAGCGGTGGTAGAACAACTGGACTTTCTCCCATAATTCCGGTATCTTGTCAGCACCATACTCCTTCGCGCGCCATGCGTCTTTCCCAATCAATGAGCGGAAGGAATTCATCGTATCGCCCCGATATGATTTCCCACAGTCCTGACTCCAAGACCCCATGTTGTCAAAGGTAAGGTCATAGAGATCACCCCATAAAACAATGTAGATTGCCTGCGTAATCAACATCATGTCCGGGTCTTCATTTGGATTTAGATCAGCCAAGTCATATGTCTTTAGCTTCTCCACTTCACCATTTAGCTCTTCTTTCACAAAGCCTCGAATGAGTTCCACTGCCTTCTGGTAATCTTTTGTAGTTTCATAATTTGTTCTGTTCATATGCTGAACCTCCTTTTATTTTTTAGCCATAAAAAAAGGACCGAGTAGTTTTTTCTCTACTCAGTCCAAAAAATGTCTGGCTATATATTTAAAAGGTTTTATGGTTGTGAAGGGCCTTTGCAATAAGAAGCAACAGCTTCTAGGAGATATGCTATATCAGCATTCGCTATATATTCATATTTACTTCGCTGTATCTTCCAATATGCAATGGCAAGATTCATGTAGGCTTCTAAAGCATCTGGCTCATCTATAGGCTGTTTTCCCATAGCGAGCATTGCTTCTACTAATGACTTATCTATTGGATTATTATGATCAAGATGATAGAAAATTCTCACATAATTTTTAAACGAACCAATGGTTGCTAAAAAATGATAGGCGCATAAATCAGTTATTCCCCTCTCCCGTTTCTGAATAATTTGCAATTCACCTTGTAATCTCTGCAATTCGTCTCTAAGCCCTGCTTTATTGTCTTGTAGCCTTTTGTCATTTTTTTGAATGTCCAACATATTCTTTTCTAATTCTTGTTGATATTTCTCGTAAAATTTCGTTATAGCATATAACAACACATCCGGCCTATCACATCCTGATAGTTTCTTTTTCTGATTATTCATTCCTCCTGTAACAGGCATAAACGAAAAATTATATGGGGAATGATGCATTCTTGCACATAATCTTAATTTTCTTTGTAAATCATGGTCCTTCTTCTCATTTAACAGTTTCTCAAATCTATCAACCTTCTTTTCATTAAAATTAAAGACACAATCACCTGCCAATGCAATTTTATTAAGTTTCAATTTCCCCCACGCTTCTTGTCTAGGTGTATTTTCTGTATAATCAAACAATCCCTCCACACGAGTAGGTAAGCACTTAGAATTAACGGTTTGATCCTCTACAATAGTAATTTTACCTTTATACATGGTCTTATAATACGCCCATGCAATGGAAGATGAATCTGCATCATAATCAAAATTGCGTCCTTTATATGTATAGGTATATTCTTTATCCGATATAGTCTCATCCGGACATCCATCTAAAATAAGGTTGCTGATTGCAATTAGTTTCTCCAACTTTCCCTTTGTAAAATCTTTCGTCCACAAGTCACCTAACTTCTCCTTCATCAGCTTCTCCTCCTTTCCCCCTCTTTCACAATCACCTTTTCTAATCCCTGATTTTTTCCATATCCTTGATCCTGATAGATATCATATTGTTCAGGATCTATGTTCATTGCTTCTTCCTTTTCAACCAAACGAATCTCCATTGCATCCAAGAAATGCGAATTGATACTAAATTTCCGAAAATCCTTATAACTTTCCACTAATACCAATTGTTCGTTCTTCCACCGCAGATCCGGACACATACGGTCTTGCTTGTAACTGTTATAACCGCACCAGTTGAGAATCCGATTGGTCTGCATAAGAACATATTTCTGCCCCGGCTGTTGCAACTGTAGAATTTTATATGTAGCAATCAATTTTAACAGAGTTTTCTTTCTTCCTATCGGTGGCTTCTTCCCTTTTTCATTCTGAATATCAGCAAAGAGAGCTTTGCATTTCTTTGTCACAAGAACATATTCCTTTAACGGTCCTCGTGCCAGAGCCTGCGCCATGATATTCGGATAAACCAGTTGTTGTGCCTGATAAGTCATTTGACTCTTCCATGCCTTGCACCATTTCTCGCTATAGGTTATCCAAGTTCGGTCCTCTGATAAATATGGTTTTAGATATTCTCGAAGCCAACCCTCTGCATACGGATGCTCTGTAAACCATTTATCTTTCTTTGCTTCTTTCAGTTCCTCTGAACTGACGTCCCCTTCAAACCCAAACCAGACACGCAAGATAAGAGTGACTTTCTTTTCCAGTTCCTCATCAATCTTACTTGCACCTGTAAAATTATAAATATAGTACGCTGCAATCATGGATAGTACATCCGCAATTCCATTTAATTTATACTCACCCTTTTTTAATCCATCCCCAAGCAGCTTTGCATTCAATCGAGTTGTCTTAGGATCGCTTAAATAGGACTCCACTTCCATAATTTCATTCAACATGTGTCTCTTCCTCCTCTAAGCATTTCACAATATATGGTTCTAACTCTTCCCATGCAAAACATTCCCAGAAAAATTGTGCCTTGATTTTTTCTTTTTTCGTAAGTTCAAACAAGTTAAATATCTTCTCTTCCTGCGATAACTTTGATGTGTGAATCACATTCTTTAATTCGTTCAGACAAATCTTATAAATCTCTGTCGGCACACCGGTCAGCTTACAGTTGTAGAATTCTTCTATTCTATCTTCTATCTCCGGTATGATTTCCAGCGAAAGTCCTTTGCTCTTCTCATCATATTGCTTCTTTATCACATTATATTTCTGTTTCAGATTCTGGCTTGCCATACCAACCAGATAGAACAGAATCTTATAACCATGAAGATACGGATTCAAAACAATCTTCCATGTTGCTTCATGAAAGTCTTTGATTCGTTTTTCCAAAAAATCCTTTTTCTCTTCCCGGTCCATAAACATCCAGCGAGATTCGTTCATCTGTCTTTCCCACTCTTTCCTATCTTCATGGGAAGAAATGGCTAACGCTTGTAGCATTTCCGGCACCTCTTCCACCAGAATCTTCTCCACCTGCTCCGAATCATATTGGCGCTCTAAGATACCCTTTAGATTGCTCTCACTATAATCTTTCTTACTGCTTTCATCACGAACAAAATCAAACAATCCTTTATAATATGTATAAGCATTAAGAATCCGTTGACACTGTTCTTGAAAATCCTTATTTACCTCCGCACTGCCAAATTGGAACATTTTCTTTGATGTTTTCGGTAATTCCAGCTTAATATCCAAGTGCTCCATAAACGCAATCGGCAATTGATTGATATATGTACCTTCCTCTGCTTCGTAGGTTAATTCATCCGTTTTCCCCTTCAACTTCAAGCTGTATTTCCCATCTTTTTTCTCGTATACCAATTGATTAAAATGATATCCCACACTCTTTCGAAGCCGTTCAAATTTTTTCTTGAATTCCAAATATCCACAAGTTCGTATCTGTTCATTGGCAAGGAGCTGACTTAAGTCCGGATGTACTCCATTTTTAGCAGCATCAATCTCTAATCCGGTTAAAATCGTACAGTCTTCACATTTTAGATTCGTAATCACATCTTTCTTCGTCCCATACTGAGCTTGTCCAATCGCAATCGATGCGTTGGAAATCAATCCAATCCTATTAGAAAAGGTATCTTTAATCTGCTCGTAAGGGATTGTCGCCGGAATCTCCTTCTCTTCTTCTGCTACGGACGGGATACTGATATATGGCACATCCTCTTTTCGATTAAAATCTAATGGCTTATTCGGGTCAAGTGGTTGTATATAATTACTTCCTATCATGGCATCTACCACATTTTCATCCGTAATCACAGATACAAGATCTCCATCAAAATCAGCTCCTCCAAGTGCCATCGGTTCTATAGATTCGTTTCCAACCATGACAACTCCGGTCAGGTGACCAAAATATTTATTCAGCATTTTAGCCCAATCCCCAGCAATCGGTGCCAGAATCACCTGCTCATTTCTGGACAAATGAGGACTACGATAAAAACCACAATATTTGCCATATTCTAGTTTCATCGGATTCCTTGGTTGATTTCCTTCCATACCCTGTGGCATATAAAACCGATAGGAAAATATTTTATTTCTTAATATCTGTGCCTTTGTTTTTTTAATTTTAATTGAATTGATTACCATGGAGAGCAAATCTCGTGCCATAAATCTGGTCTGTCCGGATACAATCAGCTTACCCAATGCAATCCTCGTCATAATAGCAGTCTGTATATTTGTCAGTTGCTGTTTGATATATGGTAATCTCGCAAATGCAGGATTCAAAATGACAGCTCTCTGCCAATTTGAATAACCGCAATTCGTCTCGTCCTCTTCATCTACGCAATATCCATTGGTCTTTTTCAGATATGTAATCGGATTGCTCGCATATGCGAGGTTCTTATTGATTAACGCTTGAAATTGCTCCTCACTTAACGCGAGTGTATTTAACAACTGATATGAGGTGTGGGTTACCAGTGACTTTCCGTATGGCAAATCCGTTGCACTCACATACAAAGTATGTCTGTACTCTTTTAGCTTGTCGCAATAAAATTGCATCGGATCTCTCTTTGTGCCCTCGCGCCACGCATCTAACCACGAAAAACACTTAAACATACTTTTTGTCATGATGATTTGAGCCTTCTTCAAATCACGATTAATGTCAAATGCATCTGGTATAATATACGACTCACTCGTATTCCACGTCTGATCATTCTCAGCTATAAAGCCATGAAAATCTACCAG
Organism: uncultured Faecalimonas sp.; assembly: GCA_964450635.1. Taxonomy (GTDB): domain Bacteria; phylum Bacillota; class Clostridia; order Lachnospirales; family Lachnospiraceae; genus Faecalimonas. The sequence goes on from CAYVDA010000001.1 coordinate 88,898, forward strand.
ATGGAGCATGCCCTTTACAAAAGGCAACCGAATCTGGAATGAATTTCTCTCCCCGCCACCTAGCGATTGCACAATCTCATCCGCACATGCAGGGTTTACAATTCCTTGCCCATCATATGGAACATGTATATCGTGATTTTTTTTATACCGCTCTCAAATACAACGCTATAATCCTCCTGCAAGATTCCTTTATAAATTGGTACTTTTTTTTGATAAGGCGCATACTCTTTGTTGATTTGATCATCTACAATGACCAAGGTCTCTGGTGTAATTTCAATCTCTTGAAAATTGACACGTTTTGCGGTAGAAAGATACAGACCTCTATATGCATAGTATTTGTTTAATTTTACCTTTCCTAAATACATGTCCAGATTCAATCGCTGATTCATCGCCTCTAAATATTCCCTGCTAATAAAGGATAATCTGCACTTCCGGCTCATATTTCCACTCTTGTCAAAGGCAACAAAATGGATTTTCTCTTGCTTATGACAGAGGGTAAATCCGTGTTCAATCAGATATCGAACTGCTTCTTCCTTTGGTATCGGATTTTGTTTGTAAATCGATGCAAAATCCACAATCGTAAACTTATGTATTAATACATCGCTAATCTCGTCATCCACTACATTTACACCCAATTCAAAGCAAAATTGATCAAAAAACGCACAGTTCTCCATACGTAGTTCTTCATCTACAACAGAAGCATAAATCTCTGGCTGGTCAAGATTCATCACATATCCATTCCCATTCTCACCATTTATCTTATTATTGTACATCAAAATTTTTTCTGCTATAAGTTTTAACACACGATACTTTGCCATAAAATGCTCTCATCCCTTCAAAGTTTCTTTGGATAAATTTAATTATATAAAATTCGTAGATTATCTGCCAGCATCAGTTGTACTTATCAAGAGCTCTGCATATATTAAATCAAAATCTTATTAAATCAGATAATATTTTAGTTTTCTTCTTCGTACGGAAGAATCAACCAATTTCCACTTTGCGTGACCCTGTAGTATTTATCCTCATCTGTGTCCACCATAAGAACCGGAATAAATCCACTATCTAGCACGGTTCCATCTATGTAAAAATGATTTTCTCCGTCATAATAGATATCGTGAAAACTTGGATCCCCTGCGATTTCTGCTGTTCCAACATGTCCAGCAACCACTTTCATATCCAAACCTTCTATTTTCCCAGTTTCAGCTGGGTATTTTCCAACAAAAATGTCATCTCCGGTTGCCCATTACCATAGGTCACCAGCATCTTCTTCAATACCAGCATGTACAAAGATAGTGTTTCATGCAGTATAATATCTTGGTAAATTTTCCATCCATTGAATGTACTTATCTTCCATATCTTCATCTGTAAATTGTTCTTCATTAAATGTCTTAATCATGTGATTAATTGTAGAATCACCCCACAAAACAAATTCTTCATGATTTCCCATCAATGCAAGCACTTTATTCAGACCGTACTGTTTCTGTAGTTTTATTATCCTATCTAAGACGCCTCGACTATCAGCACCACCGTGAATATAGTCACCCATAAGAATAAGCATCGTTTCTGGTTCTTCTAAATGTTCCATAACAAGAGATAAAGCCTCTTCAAATTCTGCCAAGCATCCATGTATATCGCTCATACAAAAAATCTTCACTCAACATTCCTCCTCTTGTAAATTTTTAATGGTATCACTTTAATCACAACCTTACATAAATCGTTTCATTCCTTCTCTAAACTCTTCTATCGCCTGTAATTTTCTTACTCGTTTTAATTTAATACCACAAGTTTCGCAGATTTGTTCCAAACCAGCTTCAACTAACATATTGGATATTCT
>CAYVDA010000002.1:0-86661 GCA_964450635.1 uncultured Faecalimonas sp.
CCGTATGTGAGAAGAACGCACTCTGTTTCTTGTCAAGAGAAGCTATCTTTTCCATGTCTTCTGCAGAAAGTTCAAAATCAAATACATTGAAGTTTTCTACCATTCTATCATAATGTACAGACTTTGGAATAATTACAATACCTCTCTGTAAATGCCATCTAAGAATTACTTGTGCAACTGTCTTACCATATTTAGCTCCAATTTTTGAAAGCATAGGGTCTTTAAAAATATCTCCTCTGCCTTCTCCAAAAGGTGCCCATGCTTCCATCTGAATACTATATTTGTCATGCCATTTTTTAGACTCCCCTTGCTGATGATAAGGATGTATCTCTACTTGATTTATCATTGGCTTAATACGGGCAAAAGTAGCAATATCAATCATTCTGTCCGGATAGAAATTGGAAATACCAATAGCCCTAATCTTTCCTGCCTCATAATATTCCTCTAATGCTCTCCATGCGCCATAATAATCAGCAAATGGCTGATGAAGCAATAATAAATCCAAGTATTCTACTTGTAATTTTCTCATAGATTCCTCGATGGATGCCTTACATTCTTCATATCCATAATGTTCAATCCATATCTTCGTTGTAAGAAAAATCTCTTCACGAGGAATTCCACTTTTTATAATCGCAGTGCCTACCTCCTCTTCGTTAAAATAGGACTGTGCCGTGTCAATCAGACGGTATCCTGCCTTTAATGCATCTAATACGCAACGCTCGCATTCTTCCTTTGTTACCTGATATACTCCGTAACCCAACTGTGGCATTTTAACACCATTACGTAATACCTTGTATTCCATCTAAACACCCTCCTTGAAAGTCATTTGTATTTATGATACAATCCTATTGTATCAATCGGTAGTTACTACCGGTCAAGTATTATTTTATTTTCTTGGAGATCATTATGTTTACAATGAAAGAAGCCTGCGAACAAACGAAGTTATCATATGAAACACTAAAATTTTATTGCAATCAGGGGCTTGTGCCTAATGTAAAACGCGACAAAAACAATCGTCGCATCTTTGACGAGAGAGATATTGCTTGGATTAATAGTATAAATTGTCTTAAAAACTGCGGAATGAGTATTTCTGAAATGAGGGAATACATAGAACTCTGCCTTATTGGAGAGGCCTCCATACCAGAACGAAAAGTTATACTGGATAACAAGCGAAAAACCTTAGTAGAACAGCTTAAACAAGTACAGGATTGCATTGATTATATTGACTGGAAACAAGGTTTTTACGATGATGTTCTATCCGGTAAAACCAAATATTACAGCAATCTCATAAATACCGAAGAATAGTATCGTCATAGTATCAATGAAGAAAAGTTACGCTTTTATTACGCACTTTTTGATATGATGTAGATACAGGGATGGATTTTGATAAATACCGATATCATAAGACAGACGAAAGGAGACAAATATGAAGAGATTATTAGCAATTTTATTGACAGCAGTTATGATTATTACTGGAATAACTGTGCCAAAGACACAGGTAATGGCAGCGGGGAATGGTATTAGAGAGGAGGTGACATACGATGCAGAATAATGAAATCGAAAAAGCCATACCATGGAATCCATGGCATGGGTGTAAAAAGGTTAGCCCGGGGTGTAAGAATTGCTTCGTTTATAAAATGGATAAACGATATGGCAGAGATACCACAATCATTACAAAAGGGAAGACAACTTACGAGCTCAAGGACAAGAATTGTCCACCGAATTCATTGGTGAAGCTTTGCTTTTCCTCTGATTTCTTTATAGAAGAAGCGGATGAATGGCGTGAAGGCTGTTGGGATTTCATACGTCGCAGAAAAGACTGTATTTTTGTAACAACCACGAAACGACCTGAAAGAATCAAAGAGTGCGTTCCGACGGATTGGGGTGAAGGATGGGAACATTTCCATTTAAGTATCTCCATCGAAAATCAAGAAATGGCTGACAGACGATTACCGTATTTTCTTGATGCACCGCTCAAACATCGAGAGGTTTTTTGCTCCCCACTGATTGCACCAATCTCACTTGGAAAGTATCTGGATACGGGTTTGATCAAATGTGTGAATGTAGGCGGCGAGATGGCACCAAAAGCAGAGGTCAGACCAATCATGTACGAGTGGGTAAGAGATCTATACTTAGAAGCTAAAGAACGAGACATTGAATTTTATTTTCACCAATGCGGATCCATGTTCCTCAAGGACGGAGAAAATATTGGAAAATGGAACTTAAATGATCAGATTAAACGCGCGGAAGAAGTCCAGCATGAGCTGGAAAGACTACATGGCTAAATTTAAGCATTTAAAATTTGAAATAAGATTATATGCTCGACTCCAAAGTGGAATTGTTGCAGATGTAGATAACGTAATGGAATTCCTTATGATAAAGATAAAATTGTTAGTGTGTGTGACGGTCAGGAAATTCATTTTTAAATTCATTTTTAGTTCATTTTAGACCCCGCCTGTTATCCAGGTGGGGTTTCTATTACCCACATCCTATAAGAAAATAGATATATCAAAGGGCTGAAGGAGAGAGAACATGAATTATATCGTTTTGGATTTGGAATGGAATCAAGCATTCTCAGCAAAGAAGATGGTGAAAACCCCGGTGTTGCTAAAGGGTGAGATCGTTCAGATTGGGGCTGTAAAATTAGATGAGAATTATCATATTTTAGATACCTTTAAAATCATGGTAACACCAAAACATTATACGAAGATGCATAAAAAGGTAACAAAGATTACGAGAATTACGACAGAAGAACTCCAATATGGTTTTCCATTTCCGGTGGCACTGAGACATTTTCAAAAGTGGTGCGGAGAAGAATTTACATTTTTGACATGGGGACCGGAAGATATGGAAATCCTTCGAATCAATTTGCTTTTACATAATCTGGATACAGAATGGCTGCCGAGAGCTTACGATCTTCAGATCATTTTTGATAGTCAGATTACCAATGAGAATCGCCAGGTATCTCTCTTAGATGCCATGGAACAAGTGGGTGAGCCGGCCCTTGTGGCGCACGATGCCCTGAACGATGCGAGAAATACCGTTTCCGTATGCATTCATTTGAACATGGAAAAAGGGTTGGCAGAATATGAAGCCTTAGAACAACAAATGCACGCCGCCAGAACAGATGCCAAAGATAATAGCCTAATTCTACAGACCTACGCATCCCGGGAAGAAGCACTCGAAGATCCGGAAGTGCTCCATTTCTTTTGCCCGCTTTGCGGAGGGAATGTCACCTGCGAAGGTCTTGTACAACAGAATTCAGATAAATGTATTTGCATTGGGAAATGTGAAAATGGGGAGGAGTTGTTTGTTCGTTTGCGTTTTCGCAAGCAACAGAATGAACGCTTCAATGTATCCCGGATTATTTACGAAATGGATGAAGAGAACCGCGCGTATTATTTCAAAAAGAGAGAACAGAAAGAAAGAGCGCAAGCGGCCTTTTTACAGAGAACGACTATGGTGAGTTAGCAAGATGCCGAAAGGCACTTACTACATTAAGATTTATAGAGGGAATAGTAAATCATCAGGAAACTACAGTTTGCGATGGAAATAACATAAGATAGAAAGTAGCAAAAACAGCGCCCATTATAAGGCGCTGTTTCGCTATTCTTGCATATTTTGACTCTTACGATACTGTAGTGGCGTCATGGTTGTGGCTTTTTTGAATGTCCGGCAGAAATGTCCGGTATCATTGTAGCCCACACTGTTTGCAATGCTTTCTACGGTTTCATTGGTTTCCCGAAGTCGGGTCATAGCATCGTTAAGTTGGAGTTTGCGAATGTATTTTCCTACACTCATCCCCTGTAGTCTGGTGAAAAGATGGGACAGATAATACTTGTTCAGATAGCAATTAGCAGCAATATCTTCCAATGTGATATGACGGTGATAATTTTGATGGATGTAATTGATTGCCAGGTTTAGGTTGTTGTTCTGGAACAAGGAATCCTCATCCATATGTTCATTGATAATGCGCAGAATATACATCATTAATGTTCGGGCAATATTCTGTGCAATTTCAAAATAGAATACATTCTGCGTCTCAAACTCATCAATCATTTTTTCGAATTCCGTCGTGAAAAGAGACTCATATTGCTTGGCAGAATAGATGCAGTCATAGTCCGGCGGCAGAAGATGGTTTCGAGGCAGATCCGTAATTTCCAATCGGTCAAGCGCCATAAAACGAATCTCTAAAGGCTCTTCCTCGCTACTTTCTTCGGCGTGCATGACATCTGGATTATAGATTACAACATCTCCGCGCTTCACTTCTCGTAATGTATCTTCGATAGTGATGAATCCTTTACCGTCTACAATATAAATTATTTCACAGAAGCTATGGGAGTGCATTTTTTCACTCCACTTCCGGCTTTTTTTTAAATCTCCGGCATATAATAGACGAGGTTTTAATTTAAAGGTATATTGTTGTTTGAATAGATAATGTTGTCGCTCGTCACTGTTATAACGATGTATCGTAGGCATGGTAATTCCTCCGTTTTCCCTATTTACGCCTTTTATAGTATCCGAAAGAGCAAAAAGTGTCAATAGATTCTGGGTGAAAATTGAATAATCTTGCTGTCAAAAGAGGGCAATTTTGATAATTGAAAAACCAAGAAAGAAATGCTACTATAATACCACAAAATATACAACAAATGATTATTTTTTAGTTTATAGTTGTGCATAATTACTAAAAAATAAACGGAAAGGAGCTTTTGGGTATGAACGAGGTCATACTGCAAATGAAAGGTATCGAAAAGCGGTTTTTCGGTGTGCATGCTCTAAAATCAGTAGATTTTGAGCTACGAGCAGGTGAAGTCCATGCGCTCATGGGAGAGAACGGAGCAGGTAAATCGACACTGATCAAAGTTCTGTGCGGCATCCATAAACGCGATGGTGGAGAGATTACATATTTCTCGCAACCCGTGAACTTTGCAAATATTGCAGAATCACAGAAAGCAGGAATTAGCGTGATCCATCAAGAGTTGAATATGATGAATCATCTGACGGTTGCACAGAATATGTATATCGGACGGGAACCAAAGAAGGGACTTATCATTGATGACAAGAAGATGGAGAGAGATGCGGCAGAATTATTTTCCAGAATCGGTGTCAATATTGATCCATCCGTTCCGTTAGGAACCCTGACTGTAGGTAAGCAGCAGATGGTTGAGATTGCCAAGGCGGTATCTCATGACTGTAAGTTGTTGGTATTGGATGAGCCGACAGCAGCGTTGACACAACCGGAGGTTGAGGAATTGTTCAAGATTATGAACGACCTTAAGAAGAAGGGAATCGGTATGATTTACATCTCTCATCGAATGGATGAGATCAACCGGATTTCGGACCGCGTGACGGTTATGCGTGATGGCGAATACATTGATACGGTAGAGACAGTCAAGACCACGAAAGATGACATCGTAAAGATGATGGTTGGTCGTGTGATTTACGGTGATAAGAAGGAAAAGTGCAATGTGCCGGAGGATGCACCGGTTGTATTAGAAGTGAAGCATTTGAATGCCGGCAAGGAAGTGAAGGATGTTTGTTTCTCTTTGCGTAAAGGTGAGATTTTAGGATTTGCCGGTTTGATGGGTGCAGGAAGAACGGAAGTTGCAAGAGCGATCTATGGAGCTGACCGCAAGGACAGTGGAGAGATTTTTATTAATGGACAGAAAGTTCGGATCCGGACTCCGCAAGAGGCCGTAGAAAAAGGAATCTGCTATCTCTCAGAAGATAGAAAACGATATGGTTTGATGCTGGATAAATCGGTAGCAGAGAATACAGCAATTGCTTCAATAGATGATTTCATTCGGGGCGGCATCATCAATGATCGTAGATTGAAAGAAGAATCTGCGAAATACAATGAGATGTTGAGAACGAAGACACCTTCTATGGAACAGCAATTGAAGAATCTTTCCGGTGGTAACCAGCAGAAAGTTATCGTGGCCAGATGGTTGATGAAAGATTGTGACATCTTTATCTTTGACGAACCAACGCGAGGAATTGACATTGGTGCGAAGAGTGAGATGTATGCTCTGATGGAAGAGTTGGCTTCCAAGGGCAAATCCATTATCATGATTTCTTCCGAGCTAGCTGAGATTCAGCGCTTGAGTGATCGGGTCATTGTAATGTGCGAAGGCCGGATTACAGGAGAACTTGATGTTGCAGATGCGACCCAGGAAGAGATTATGCGATATGCGACTATGCGTGATTAGCGCATCATACGATTTGATAGGAAATATGAGTAGAAAGGATAGATCAATATGAAATCGAATGAAAAAGCACGTGCACCATTTAAACTTCAGCAGAACATTATTATTTTGTTTGCCCTGCTGGTATTAGTGGCAATATTTAGTGCATTCAATCCAAACTTTGTTGACAAATATAATATTATCAGTATGGCTCAATCCCTTGCGCCATACGCAATCATGAGTCTTGGCGTTACCTTTGTTATCGCCACCGGAGGAATCGACCTCTCAATCGGAACCGTATGTATTGCAGCTGCAGTTGTAGCAGGTAAGATGTATACAACCGAACTTGTACCGCTGTGGGCAACGATCCCGATTATGATTGCAATTGGGTTACTCTTCGGACTGATCAACGGACTTCTCGTTGCGAAGTTAAAAGTACCGAACTTCATTGCAACCTTAGGAACCATGATGTTATCAAGAGGTCTCTCCGCATTGATCGTAGCAGACCCGAACATCTTCTTCCCATCAGGAACCTGGTATAACAAGACATTTTCCAATGCCAACGGCACCCCGACCGGTATCTTCTGGGTACTGGGTATCATGTTAGTCTGTATGTATGTTATGTATAAGAACAAAGTGGGAAGATACATTCTCGCAATCGGAAGTAATGAAGAAGCAACACGACTTTCCGGTATTAATACAGACAAATATAAGATTCTGGCATATACCATCTCCGGATTGGCAGCAGGTATTGCAGCAATCTTCTGGTCAGCGGCATTCCCGACTGTAGCAGCAGCAACTGGTAATGGTATGGAGCTTGACGCAATCGCTGGTGTTTACATTGGTGGTACCAGCGCAGCCGGTGGTGTAGCATCTGTTTCCGGTTCCGTTATCGGTGCAGGTCTGTTAGTTGTCATCCGTAATGGTTTGAACATGGTTCTTGCTAAATTCAACCTGAACCTGAACTCAACTTATGTTACTTATGTATTGACCGGTATCATCGTTGTAGTAGCTGTACTTATGGATGTTCTTAAGACAAAGAATCAGAACAAAGTAAAAGTAGAAAAACCTGCAAAAGCAGCAAAATAAGGAAAATAACCCAGAAGGGTTATAAATAAAAGGAGGGACTTAATTATGAAAAAATTCAAAAAGGTGGTTGCATTAGTTGCATCGGCAGCAATGATTGTTGCATCTGTAACAGCTTGTGGTGGAGACTCATCTACAGGTGGAGACGCTAGCTCAGGCGGCAAAAAGATTGCGGTAGTGGCAAAAGGTGAATCTCATGCGTTCTGGCAGTCAGTAAAATCAGGTGCGGAAGCGGCTGCAAAAGAAGGCGGATACGAGATTACATTCCGTGGACCGGCAAGTGAGAGTGCAAAAGATCTTCCTTCTCAGATCGAGATGGTTCAGACTGCTCTTTCTAACAACGTAGATGGTCTTGTGCTTGCAACCATCGGTGAAGGCTTCACAGATTTACTTGCACAGGCATTTGACAAGAAGATTCCGGTTGTTCAGTTTGACTCTGGTATCTGGGCAAATGACGTAGCAGCTCTTGACAAACAGAGCAAGAACCCATTGAGAGCTTCTGTAGCAACCAGCAATACACTTGCAGCAGGTGTTGCAGCAGAGAACTTCTTCAATGCAATCAAAGAAGATATCGCAGCTTCTGACGGATCTTATGTAGTTGGTATTATTCAGCATGATGAGACACAGACCGGTATCGATCGTGCAGGCGGATTTGAAACCAAATTCAAAGAACTTGCAGATGCTGATTCTACAACAGCAGGCAAATACAAAATCGAAAAAGAAGTAAAACCTGGTGATGCAAACAACGCTTACAAAGATGCTCTTGAAGCTTTATTTGAAAAGAATGCAAAAGCAATCTTCATGTCAAACGAAGGTGTTGTAAAACAGGTATATGATGCTACACAGGCAGCAGGCGGAAAATATGATGCAGTGAAATTCTGTGGATTTGACGCTGGTACAAAACAGATCGAATGGATGAAAGCTACTTCAGGCGCTAAATTGATCGGTTCTGTTGCACAGGATTCTTATCAGATTGGTTACAACGCTGTAAAACAGGTTATCAACGCAATCGAAGGCAAAGACGTAGAAGCAGAAGTTGCTATTCCGGGTGCATGGTGGGATGCTTCTAACGTAGACGAGATGATCAAGAACAACCTTGTATACGAAGGATAATAAGAATCTCAAAATTTCATAGTAAATAGAAACGTTACAGGTGTCAGATTCATTCTGGCACCTGTCTTTGTTTAGGCCCTCAATTAAACCCTCGCCCTAACAAATAAAAAAACACTTGCAGAAATGACTGCTATATGTTAGAATATCTGTGTTATATGCGTAGGAGGTAGAAGAAATGAATGTTTTAAAGACAATTTTAATGATTTTATTTGCAATAGATTGTATCGCTTTGACGGTAATCGTATTACTTCAGGAAGGTAAGACTGTTGGTCTTGGCACGATCAGTGGCGCAGCAGAGACTTACTGGGGCAAGAACAAGGGACGTTCTGCAGAAGGTGCTTTAGTAAAAGGAACCAAAGTTGCAGCAGTATTATTTATCGTACTTGCAGCAGTATTGAACTTGAAAGTTTTTGCATAATAGAAGTTGAAACCAAAGCAAATGACGAGACACTCTTATTGAAAAGAATAAGGGTGTTTTCTTTTTGTTTTGCAAGTGGAGTGGCGAAGCTTTTGGAAGAGGACAAGCGGATCGAAGTTTTGCGGCCTTAGTAAAGCTATTTTTCATGATTGGGAGAAACAAAGAAACAGGAGAAGAAGATGGAACAGGCATTTGAAAAACGAAAAAAAATTATATATGAATTTCTGTGCAGTGAATTCTACACACCCATGAAGCTAAAAGAGCTGGCGGTTCTTCTGCAGGTTTCGAAGGAGCAGCGAGGCGAATTGCGTGAAGTGATGGATTCCTTGGTGGAAGATGGCAAGGTTCAACTGACAGCGAAAGGAAAATATGTCAAAGGGGAAGCGAAGCGTTTTACCGGAGTCTATCAAGCTCATCCACGCGGGTTTGGTTTTGTAAGTGTAGAAGGCGAGGAAGAAGATTTCTTTATTTCAGAGGATCATCGCCAGGGAGCATTTCAAGGAGATACCGTAGAAGTGGTTCTCCAGGCCTCTCCAAAAGGAAAGCGAAAAGAAGGAAAAGTTGTACGGATTCTGAGCCGGGGTACAACACAGGTGGTAGGCTATTTTGAGAGAAATAAGAAATTTGGTTTTGTGCGACCGGATGACAGCCGGTTTACGAAAGATATTTTCGTTCCGTTGGAGCGTTCCAAGGGAGCCATTACCGGACATAAAGTGGTGGTAGAGCTAACAGAATATGGCAATGAGAAGAAGAAGCCGGAAGGAAAAGTTGTGGAGATTTTGGGACATGTTAATGACCCGGGCACAGATATTTTGTCCATTGTAAAATCTTATGATCTGCCGATTGCCTTTCCGGAGAAAGTGTTGAATCAGGCAGAGCGGGTTGCAAAAGATGTGACCGCTGCCGATTGCGAAGGGCGTCTGGATCTTCGAGATACTCTGATGGTTACCATCGATGGGGAGGATGCCAAAGACTTAGATGATGCAGTATCCTTGCATCGGGACGGAGAAAATTACGTTCTAGGCGTGCATATCGCAGATGTGACTAACTACGTGCAGGAGAGAAGTGCCCTGGATCGGGAAGCTTATAAGCGCGGAACCAGTGTATATCTGGTGGACCGTGTGATTCCAATGCTTCCCCATGTGCTGTCCAATGGGATTTGTTCCTTGAATGCAGGGGAAGAGAGACTGGCACTTAGTTGTATCATGACTGTGAATGCAAAAGGACTTGTGGTGGATCACCAGATTGCGGAGACCGTTATTCGGGTGGACGAGAGACTTAGCTACAATGGAGTCAAAGAGATGTTGACAGAAGAGGATTCTAAGGAAGCATTGCGATATGAAAAAGTTCTGCCTATGCTGCGAGAGATGGCAGAGTTATCTTCGATCTTGAGAAATCGCCGTTACCAGCGAGGCGCCATTGATTTTGATTTTCCGGAGACCAAGATGATTCTGGATGAGGACGGGACACCGATAGGGGTGAAACCGTATGAGAGAAATGTGGCTACCAAGATGATAGAAGATTTTATGCTTTTGGCCAATGAGACTGTTGCGGAAGAATATTTCTGGCGGGAGATTCCGTTTTTATATCGTGTCCATGAGGCACCGGATGAGGAGAAGATGAAGAATCTGGCAACTTTTGTGGAAAACTTTGGTTTGACCATCCATGGAGCCAATCAGACCATTCGCCCAAAAGAGATTCAGAAACTTCTTGGTAAGGTGGAAGGCACCATATGGGAGCCACTGGTGAGCCGTTTGGCATTGCGGTCTATGAAGCAGGCAAAATATACGCCGGAGAACGAAGGACATTTCGGACTTGCAGCCACTTGCTACTGCCATTTTACCTCTCCGATACGCCGGTATCCGGATTTGCAGATTCATCGGATTATCAAGGATAATCTGCGGGGACGGATGACGGAGGAGAAGAAGGAACATTACCAGACGATTTTGTCGGAGGTTGCCAAGAATTCCAGTGCCAGAGAACGTTTGGCGGAGGAAGCAGAGCGGGAGACTGTGAAGCTAAAGAAAGCAGAATATATGAAAGCCCATGTAGGCGAGACTTTTGATGGGATTATTTCCAGTGTGACCAAATGGGGCATGTATGTGGAATTGACCAATAGCATAGAAGGTTTGGTTCATGTGACAAATATGCGGGATGACCATTATGTGTATTTGGAAGAGAGCTACGAGATGGTAGGCGAGCGCACCGGAAATAGCTACCGGCTTGGGGAAGAAGTGACGGTTCGGGTGCTAGATGCAGACCGTTTGCAGCGAACGGTAGATTTTGAGATAGTAGGAAGGAAGAATTAGGATGGCAAAGGATCAAGTCAAACTTATTGCAAATAATAAAAAAGCATACCACGATTTCTTTATATTAGATACCTACGAGGCGGGCATTTCCCTTCATGGAACAGAGGTCAAATCCCTCCGCATGGGAAAATGCAGCATCAAGGAAGCATTTATCCGAATCGAGCAGGAAGAGGTCTTTATCTATGGCATGCATATCAGCCCGTATGAGAAAGGGAATATTTTCAACAAGGATCCTCTCCGTGTGCGAAAATTATTGCTTCACAAAGCGGAGATTCGCAAATTGATTGGGAAGATCAAAGAAAAAGGAATGACGGTGGTGCCACTGAAAGTATATTTAAAAGGAAGCTATGTAAAAGTGGAAATTGGCCTTGCAAAAGGAAAGAAACTCTATGACAAACGTGATGATATCGCCAAGAAAGATCAGCAAAGGGAAGCCCAGCGGGATTTCAAGATTCGCAACTTGGGATAAATCGGCTGTATGGATTGACAAATTTTTCGGATGTCGTTAAAATAAGAAAAGAGAAAAATGGACAGATAGAAAGGAAAGATAGATATGGCAAATCCAATCGTAACATTTGAGATGGAGAACGGGGATATTATGAAAGCAGAGTTATATCCGGACATAGCTCCTAAGACAGTAGAGAATTTCGTAGACTTAGTACAGAAAGGATTCTATGATGGATCGATTTTCCATCGTGTAATTCGTGGATTTATGATACAGGGCGGATGCCCGGAAGGGTCCGGAATGGGTGGCCCGGGATATACCATCAAAGGAGAATTTGCACAGAACGGATTTCAGAATGATTTAAAACATGAGCCGGGAGTATTATCTATGGCACGTTCCATGCATCCGGATTCAGCAGGTTCTCAGTTCTTCATTATGCATGAGACTTCTCCACACTTGGACGGTGCCTATGCAGCATTTGGGAAAGTGACCGAGGGCATGGATGTGGTGAATAAGATTGCGGAAGTACCAACCGATTTCCGTGACAGACCATTGGAAGAGCAGAAGATGAAAAAAGTAACTGTAACAGTTGAGTAAAGAGTCATAAAGCCGATTTATAACAGAGATGCGTGGATTTCGCAGAGCTGTGTAGGTCGGCTTTATATGTAGAATGCAGGAAGCGTATGATTAAGACAGACCATTTAGTATTTGAATATAAGAAACGGGATGAAGTGGGGAACGTGGTCGGTACTCACAGAGCCATTGACGAGGTGAATCTGGATATTAAGCCGGGGCAGTTTATTGCAATCCTGGGGCATAACGGTTCGGGGAAATCCACTCTCGCCAAGCACATGAATGCCATTTTGACACCGACAGAAGGCACCATGTGGGTGGACGGGAAGGACACCAAGAAGGAAGAAGAGATCTGGAATATTCGGCAGAGCGCCGGCATGGTATTTCAGAATCCGGACAACCAGATTATTGCAACTGTGGTAGAAGAAGATGTGGGATTTGGCCCGGAGAACCTGGGGGTTCCGACGGAAAAGATCTGGAAACGGGTGGAAGAGAGCCTGAAAGCCGTTGGGATGATCGAATATCGGAAACATTCCCCGAACAAATTGTCAGGTGGACAGAAACAGCGAGTTGCCATTGCAGGTGTGATGGCGATTCGTCCGAAATGCATCGTTCTGGATGAGCCGACAGCCATGCTGGATCCAAACGGACGGAAAGAAGTATTGGAAGCGGTGGAAGAGTTGCGCCGTCAAGAACATCTGACGGTAATCTTGATTACCCATTATATGGAGGAAGTTATTGGGGCGGACCGGGTTTTGGTCATGGACAAAGGTCATGTGGTCATGGATGGAACGCCAAGGGAGATTTTTAGCCAGGTAGAGAAATTAAAAGAATTACGTCTGGATGTACCCCAGGTAACATTGCTGGCCCATGAATTACAGCAAAAAGGCATGGCAATACCGGATGGAATTTTGACGATAGAAGAACTTGCCGATGCTATTTGCAAGGCAAAAGGAAAGACGCAGGAAACGGATGATTCCAGATCCTTCAAGAGAAGAATCAAGATGCCGTCTCTGCTTCAGGAAGTGGATGACAATGGGCCGGTTTTGCTGGAAGCGGAACATCTGGAATATGTCTACAGTCCGGGAACCGCCTATGAAAAGAAAGCCCTGGACGATGTGAATCTTCGGATTCATGAAGGGGAATTCTTAGGGATCATCGGGCATACCGGCTCTGGAAAATCCACCTTGATTCAGCATCTGAATGGTTTGCTGCAGGGAACCGGCGGCACCTTGCGTTATAAAGGGGAAAATATTTATGACGAAGGTTATTCCATGCGGGAACTGCGCAATCAGGTAGGTCTGGTATTCCAGTATCCGGAGCATCAGCTATTTGAAATAGATGTGCTGACAGATGTGTGTTTTGGGCCGAAGAATCAGGGACTTTCCAAGGAAGAGTGCGAGAAACGCGCCAAAGAGGCTTTGCGGCTTGTGGGACTTCCGGAAAAATATGACAGGTATTCCCCATTTGACCTGTCCGGTGGTCAGAAACGCCGGGTAGCCATTGCGGGAGTCCTGGCTATGAAGCCGAAGGTGTTGGTTTTAGATGAGCCGACGGCAGGCTTGGATCCAAAAGGCAGGGATGAGATTCTTGACCAGATTGCTTTGCTTCAGAAGCAGGAGAAACTCTCGGTGATCTTGGTATCCCATAGTATGGAAGACATTGCCAAATATGTGGACCGCATCGTGGTGATGAACCGGGGAAGAAAACTTTATGATGATACCCCGAAACGGGTTTTTGCCCATTATAAAGAATTAGAAGAAGTGGGGCTTGCGGCACCGCAGGTAACCTATATGATGAATGAACTTCGGGAGAGAGGTCTGTGCGTGGAGACAGACGTAACTACCATACCGGAGGCAACAGAGGAGATTATAAGAGCAATATGATAAGAGATATCACAATAGGACAATATTATCCGGCAAATAGCCCCTTGCATCGTTTGGATCCAAGGGTGAAACTTGTATCCACGTTGCTGTATCTGATTTCCTTATTCTTGTTTCGGAGCGTACTGGGATACGTGGTTGCCACCATTTTCCTTTTTGGCATGATTCAGTTGTCTAAGGTACCATTTCGCTTTATTGTGCGTGGGTTGAAACCGATTCTGTTTCTGTTCATGCTGACGGTGGTCTTTAATTTGTTTTTGACAAAGACAGGAAATATCTTGGTATCTTTTTGGATTTTTGCCATTACGGATGAGGGTTTGCGGACGGCCGTTTATATGTCTATTCGCTTGATTTATCTGATTCTGGGGTCTTCTTTGATGACCTTTACGACCACACCGAATGAATTGACGGATGGAATTGAGAAATTATTGCATCCTTTGCAGAAAATTCGTGTGCCGGTTCACGACATTGCCATGATGCTGTCAATTGCCTTGCGATTTATCCCGATTCTGTTAGAAGAGACGGATAAGATCATGAAGGCACAGATTGCCCGGGGCGCAGACCTGGAAAGTGGAAATATCATTCAGAAAGCTAAGAGTCTGATTCCGATTCTGGTCCCATTATTTGCCTCTGCTTTTCGGCGGGCAAATGACCTGGCGATGGCCATGGAAGCTAGATGTTACCGGGGCGGGGATGGTCGAACCAAGATGAAACCATTGATTTACAAACGACGGGATTATATAGCCTACGGAATCGTACTTCTCTATATGGTAGCAGTGGTGCTCATCGGCAGATATGTTCCGTTTAAACTTTGGATTTTCTAGCAGGAGGCAGTATGAGAAGAATCAAATTGACAGTGGCCTATGATGGCACAGATTACTGCGGATGGCAGAAACAGCCAAATGGTATTACAGTAGAGGAAGTCTTGAATCGGGCGCTTTGTAGACTGACTGGGGAAGAGATTCAGGTAATCGGCGCAAGCCGGACAGATTCCGGGGTTCATGCCATGGGAAATGTGGCAGTCTTTGATACAAAGTCCAGTATTCCGGGAGAACGGTTTGCCATGGCATTAAATCAGCGACTGCCGGAAGATATTCTGGTAGTAGAATCGAAGGAAGTGCCATTGGATTTCCATCCGCGGTATTGCAATACCAGAAAGACCTATGAATACCATATTTTAAATACCAGAGTGCCCCTTCCAACCAAGCGGCGAACACATTATTTTGTCTCCTTTCCCTTGGATCTGGAAGCCATGAGACAGGCGGCAGCTTATCTGGTAGGGGAACATGATTTTGCCAGCTTTTGCAATATTAAAAGTCAGGTGGAAAGTACGGTACGAACCATCTATTCCTTGGATGTTACAAGACAAGGAGAAGAGATTACCATCCGGATAACCGGGAATGGGTTTCTCTACAATATGGTGCGGATCATTGTAGGAACCTTGGTCCGGGTAGGACGTGGATATTACCGGCCGGAGCAAGTAAAAGAGATATTGGACGCGAAACAGCGCACAGAGGCAGGTGTGACAGCACCGCCACAGGGATTATTTTTAGTGGAGATTGCATACGAAGATGAAGATAACAGAATTTGACATTCAATTAGAAGAAGATCACATTTTATCTATGTTGGATATTATGGAAGGAAAAGAAGAAGAGATACGGAAGCGTCTGCGGGATATTTTGCCGGAGGCCTATACCCATCTGCATCCGGTGGCGATTTTCGCATTTGAAGGGGAAGCCCTCTATGGGCTGCAGACCGTGGGAAGCGAGATTACAGATTGGGCCAATCAGCTCTTAGAAGAAGGGGAATATGTAAAAGGCTTGCTGGCAGATACCATTGCAAATGCCTATCTGTTTGCCATGGATGAGGCCTTGAGTGATCAGGTGGTTGCCCTTTGTAAGGAGCGGGGGAAAGGCATTGCTACCCGTTTGGAGGCACCGAAGAATGTGCCGATTTTCATGCAGAAGAAGATTCTGGAAGTGACCGATGGCACGAACCAGGCGGGGATTACCATCAACGATAGTATGATGCTTCATCCCATAAAGACGATGGGACAGGTCTATCTGTTAAATGATGATACGGAGACTTATCAGAATTGCCACACCTGTGAGGGGTGCAAGGCAGAGAATTGTCCATCAAGAAAAACGGGAGCCGTACCTTCCCGTTAGAAAAATACGTTGCTCCCGATAATGGTTCCGGCATGTCCGGAGGAGGAGGCACGAAAACTTAGACAATTTCCTACGTTATTCTTTCCTGCAAGGGCATCCTCGGCTGCCTGCTTGCAGGAATTTTTTATGCCTCTTTTTAATACGTTATCTACAAGTCCATTGGTGGCAGGTGGAAATTGGCCACTTTGGTAAATGACACCTCGTAAGGTATCTGGATAATAAGCACTGCGCATGCGATTGACTACCACAGAACCTACGGCAAGCATTCCTTCATAGTGGGTGCTTCCGGCTTCACATTCAATCAAGGCAGCAAGGAGTTCTACGTCACTGGCGGTGACATTGTCCACCGGATCTTTCTTCTCTGGCTCCGGTTTCGGAGTCGGAGATTCCGGTTCCGGCACAATCGGTGTGGTATCCTGGTTGTTGGCGGCTTCGGCATTGGCTCTTGCAATGGCAATCTTGTTCTGATAGGACGCCAATTTATCAGACGCTATGGTAATCTGTCCATACAAGAGACTTTCTTTCTCGGCTAACTCCTCTTGCAGAGTAGCGAGTTTCGCCTGTTTCTCCAGGAGCGCCTGTTCCTTCTTGGCAATACTCTCCCTAGTAGCGACAAGCTCCTCTAAGGCAGCATTGTCATAATCGGAAATGGCAGCCATAAAAGTCATACGATTCAAGAAATCCGCCATTCCACGAGCAGAGAAGAGAACATCCAAAAGCCCATCCGGGTCGTTCTCATACATATAACGAACCCTTTTTTTCATGGTCTCATACTGAACCTGCTCTTTCCCTTTTGCTTTGGCAAGGGCTTCCTTCGTCTCTCTTAATTCCTGGGATAAAGTCTCCATTTCTGCTAAGGTGGTGCTTAGTTCCCGGGCAAGAGCCTTCGCTTCTTCGTTAAGACCATCTAGTTCCTGCTCTAAGGCACTGGCATCTTGCTCCAGGGAATCCACAGACTCTTCAGCATAGACCCAAGTGGTGGTCAAAAATGTAAGAATCAGCAGGCACCCGGCGACTCTTCGCAACATACGATATATTTTCATATAAAAATCCTTTCTTTATCGCTACGTTTACACATTTCATTTTATTATACTATAAAATTAGAAATGACGCAAATTGCTTGAAATATGGGGAAAATCATGCCATACTAATACGTAGAATATAGAAAGAGGATATGACATGACAAAGCCAAAGATTAAAATGATTGGTCTGGACCTTGACGGCACTTTGTTGACCGATAAAAAGGAACTGACTTCCTATACAAGAGAAGTATTACAGAAAGCCATTGCAAAAGGGGTGGTGGTATTGGTGGCAACCGGTCGGCCATACAGTGGGATTCCGAAAGAGCTGCTAGACTTTCCGGGAATGCGCTATGTGCTGACCACCAACGGCGCTCGGATAATTGATCAGGAAGAAGGAAAAGTTATCTATGAAAGTTGCATGGGTCAAGATGTGGCAGCGCAAGTATTGGACTTGATTCATCCTTATGATGCAATCCAAGAATTTTTCATGGATGGAAATGCTTACTGCCGACAGGAAAGCTGGGAGAGAGTCTATGAATTTTTCCAAGAACCTTATATGGCAGATTATATCCGAAACACCCGGATGCCGGCAGAAGATCTGAAGAAACAGATGGTGGCACTTGGGAAACCGGTGGATAAGATCCATGTGATTTTCAAAGATATGGAGGAGCGCAAGGATGCCATTCGGCGCCTGCAAGAGATTCCGGGATTATTTGTCACCGGTGCTTTTCCGAATAGTCTGGAGATTAACCAGGAGGGAACCAGCAAAGGCCTGGGGCTGTTGCTACTTGGGGAACGCCTTGGTATTACCAGAGAAGAGATCATGGCTTGCGGCGATGGTATGAACGATTATGATATGTTAGAGAAAGTAGGATTTGGCGTGGCGATGGCAAACGGCAATCCGAAGCTCAAAGAGATAGCGGCTTATGTGACGGTGAGTAATGAAGAAGATGGTGTGGCGAAAGCCATTGAGAAATTTGTGTTAGAGGAGTAAAAAGATGTTGGAAATGTTGAAAGTAATCTTATTAGGAATTGTGGAGGGAATCACAGAATGGCTCCCGATTAGCAGTACCGGGCACTTGATTTTGGTAGATGAATTTGTCAAACTCAATGCCTCTGCCGATTTTAAAGAGATGTTTAATGTGGTAATTCAGTTGGGTGCGATTTTAGCAGTGGTTGTGATGTATTTCCATAAATTGAATCCATTTTCACCGAAGAAAACGAAAGTGGAGAAGCAAGAGACCATGCAGTTATGGTATAAAGTTGTGATTTCCTGTATTCCGGCAGCGGTTCTGGGATTACTCTTTGATGATTGGATGGAGGCACATCTACATAATGCCGTTGTAATTTCCATTATGCTGATTGTCTATGGTATCCTCTTTATTATCATCGAACGATGGAATAAGAAAAAGACACCAGCTGTCTCGACACTGGCGGATTTGAGTTATCAGACTGCATTCTTTATTGGTTGCTTCCAGGTACTGTCTCTGGTGCCGGGGACTTCTCGTTCCGGTGCAACCATTATCGGAGCCTTGCTCCTTGGAGTGTCCCGTTATGTGGCGGCAGAATTTACATTCTTCCTTGCCATTCCGGTCATGTTTGGCGCCAGCGGAATCAAATTGTTGAAATTCTTCGCAGACGGGCAGGGGATGACAGGAACCGAAATGGCAATGTTAGGCTGCGGCTGCCTGGTGGCATTTGTCGTATCCGTGGTGGCAATCAAATTCCTTATGGGTTATGTAAAGAAACATGATTTCCAAGCATTTGGGTGGTATCGCATTGTCCTTGGAATCCTGGTACTTGGATGGTTTGCCATCTCCGGCTTCTAGGAAGATTCCATGATTTAGAAAGTTTGTATACAATCAGAAGCAAAAGACATAGAAAAAGGGATTGGTCTGCGTGACCGATCCCTTTTGATTTTTATACCATCTGGACTAACCAGACATCACTTTTTACCATGAAATAACCGATGATTACTTTGATGACTTCGGTAGATTGTACGCAGAAGTAGACGGCGATGATTCCAAGTCCTGTATAATGGGCCAGAACGAAAGCAGTTGGCACCACAATGACCCAGGTAAAGACAGAGTCAAATAGGAACGTAACCATGGTCTTGCCGCCGGAGCGCAAGGTAAAATAGCAAGCATGGCTAAAGGAGTAGAACGGCATCATCACTGCTGCGATACCGATAAAACTGGTTGCCATATCCTTGATGCTGTCGGAGGTGTTGTAGATCTCCGGGAATAATCCGCCCAATAACAACATGACACTGGCAACGATTATACAACAAAAGACACTAAATACAATCATCTTATTGTCTGCATCCTTGGCCTCCTTCAACTTGCCGGCACCAAGGTACTGTCCGATGATAATACTGATACAGGCACCGAGCTGGATGTAGACAATATTAAAGAGGTTGGTAATGGTAGTAGCGATATTCAGTCCGGCTACCACTTCCAGACCACGTACCGAATAACATTGGGTCACGGCGGTCATCCCCGTTGCCCAGAGAATCTCATTTAGCATCAGTGGGAATCCTTTGATAGCAATCTCCTTCAATTCTGAAAGAGGGATTCCAAATCCCGCATAAGCACCTTCTAAGTAACGGTTTCGGTCTATATGGGTGTGGGCCCAGATCACTACCACAAGCATCTCTACATACCGGGCAATGACGGTGGCAAGGGCGGCACCGATAATGCCAAGTTTCGGAAATGGTCCGATTCCAAAGATCAGCATCCAGTCCAAAAGAGCATTGACGCCAACGGCGATGAAACTGGCTACCATAGGAATCAGCGTCTGGCCGGTCTCCTTGATATTCGTTGCATAAGACTGGGTGATGGCAAATGGCACCAGACCAAAGAGCATCACTGCCAGATATTCCAATCCATATCCCAAGGTAACGGTAGTCGCACCGTCTCCGGTAGTATCCGTCAGATACAAGGAGATAAGTTCCGTCCCACAAGTTAAAAACAGAACAATAGCAAGGCCGGTAAAGAGCAAGGTTCCGTATAATTTAAAACGGAAAGAATGCATATGACCTTTGTGATTTCCCTTGCCAAAATATTGGGCGCCGAAGATACTTCCTGCGGAGGCGACACCGAAGATGGCAAGGTTGAAAACGAAAATCAACTGATTGACAATGGCAACGCCGGACATCTGTTCCGTTCCCAACTGCCCAACCATAATATTATCCAGAAAACTAACCAGATTGGTAATGGCATTCTGAAGAATCATGGGCAGAGCCAAGAATAAATAACGCTTATAGAATTTGCGATCTCCAATATATTTTTGTTTCCAATGTGATAACATAAAAAAACCTCAACTTTTCTAACATTTTCTTCTCTCCCATTTTAACAGAAGCAACAAGGCAAGTAAACAACAATTTCCAAGGAGCGTTGCTTCTTTTAGGGTGCCATGATATACTGAGAAAAAAGGAAAATGAGGTACGGGTATGATGGTGACGGACAGAGAACAAGAATTGTTGCAACTGGCGAAAGAAGTGGCGACCAAGGCTCATGAAGGGCAGAAGGATAAAGGGGGACAACCCTATATTCTTCATCCGACCACAGTGGCCTCCTTTTTGGAGAAGCCGGAGCATAAGATGATTGCTTACCTCCATGATGTCTGCGAAGACACTCCTACAACCATCGAAGAAATAAAAGAACTTGGATTTTCGAAGAAGGTTATTGATGCCCTCCTTCTTTTGACAAGGGAAGAAGGACTTCCCTATGAGGCCTATATTCGACGGATTTGTCAGAATCCGGATGCCAGAGAGGTAAAGATGGCGGATCTGCGCCACAACATGGATCTATCCCGCATACCACATCCTACGGAAAGAGATTACAGACGGTTAGAAAAATATAAAAAAGCATACCAATTCCTACAAAGCGAATCGGTATGCCAAGAAGTACAATAAATAAGATTCTATTTCGGGGTGTTCGCCTGATGCGCTTTTCGATATTCGTTAGGCGTCATCATCATCATTTTCTTAAATGCATACATAAAATATTCTACAGAACTATATCCGGAAGAGAAGGAAATCTCCTTGACAGACATATTAGAAAAACTAAGCAGGTTGCAAGCGTGCTTTAAACGCAAGGTATTCAAGTACTCATGGAAAGTACAGTTCATCTGCTTCTTAAATAACATTCCCAGATAGTTCGGGGAAAAGGATAAGGTAGCTGCAAGTTCTGCCAAAGTCAGCTGCTCCTGAAAATGTTCGTTAATATAACTTACGGCCTGCTGAATCGGAAGCGGGGTCGCGGAAAGAGAGTTGTTGGTTGCTTTTCGAATGGCAGTCACAATAATCTCTGTAATCATACTTCGGCTGTTCATGGCATAGAAAGGCAGCTTCTGGTCGTTCTCCTTCAACAATTCTAAGAAACGATTCTCCAATTGGCGGGTCTCTTTCTCGTTAAATTGAAAATGCAGATCATGGTATCCAATCCAAGGAAGAATCTCCGGTGGCAATAATTTTTTATCGAAATGCAGGCTGTAAATATGGGTGTCCGTCAGAGCTGTCAATTCGTGGAAATTCTGAAAAGACATCAGGTAGGCACTGCCGGTAGTTGCACGACAATCCCGGCCATTACACAGGTGCTTTAGCTCGCCTTTTACCACTAGCTCAAACTCGAAATAATCGTGCCAATGCAAGGGAATATGCCGTCCGGCTTCCAATGGATGATCCCAGATACTATAATCATGTTCACTTTTTGATAACGATTCCTGTGTCTCCAATACCGGATACATATGTCACCCTCCTATCGTTGATTTTCTTTAGTATAACAAATAATGAAGGTTATGGCTAGCAATATTTTGAAAGGCTGTGTATAATGGGAGAAGAGAAGCAATCGAAAGAAAAAGAGAAAGAGGAGGTTGTGATGCAGGCAATCGGTTTGGATATCGGAACCACAACCATCAGTGGTGTGTTATTGGACCCCCGGACACAACAGGTGGTGAAGGCGCGCACGGTGAAGAATGGAAGTTTTCTTCCTACGGAACATTCCTGGGAGAAGATCCAGGATCCGGAGAAGATCATAGAGCGCGCGAAAGGGCTTCTGGAAGAACTTCTGGCGGAAGGAGAGGATGTTCGCTGGATCGGACTGACCGGGCAGATGCACGGGATCGTCTATGTGGATGCACAAGGTAGGTGCGTAAGTCCCCTTTATACCTGGCAGGATGGACGAGGCGAGCAGAGAATTTTCGCGGGAGAAAGTGTATGCGAAAAACTGGAGCGGGAGACAGGCGATTCCTTCTATACAGGATACGGTCTGGTTACCCATCTGTATCAGCAATGGACCGGGCAGGTGCCAAAAGAAGCGAAGAAGCTTTGCACCATTGCGGATTATCTTGGCATGACTTTGACAGGAAGAAAAGAACCTTTGATGCATAGTAGTAACGGAGCCAGTCTTGGATTCTTCCAAGTGGAGGAGAGAACCTTCCAAAGAGAACGCTTAGAGCAGCAAGGGGTGTTGCTTACCTTGTTACCGGAAGTAGTGGATTCCTACGAAGTGCTGGGAACATACGGAGAGATTCCGGTTATGGTAGCCATTGGTGATAATCAGGCAAGCTTTTTAGGCTCTGTAAAAGATCCGGAGAAGACGGTACTATTCAACATGGGAACCGGAGGACAGGTGTCGGTATTAGCAGAGGTTCCTTGCAAAGGCAATGCCATCGAGGTGAGACCTTATAACGAAGGGAAATATCTGCTGGCAGGATCTTCCTTGTGTGGCGGCCGGGCTTATGCCAGCCTGGAACAATTCTTCCGAACCTACACGGAGGCGGCAGGGTTGGAAGGCGTTGACCATTATCAAGTGATGAGTCGCCTGTTTGCAAAACCGGAAGTACCTCTTCGGGTATCGACCTGCTTTGCAGGGACCAGACAGGAGCCGGTAAAACGTGGCTACATAGAAGGAATCGAAGTTGGGAATCTGACTCCGGGAGCATTCATCTATGGGGTTTTAGAAGGCATGGTGGAAGAATTATATACCATGTATGAGGAAGTGGGGGAAGAGATTCAAAAAGAAAAGACCCTCCTTGTGGCATCCGGCAACGGTATGCGACAGAATATTCATTTACAACAACTGGCAGAGGAACGATTCCATTTGCCACTGCAGATTGCAGAGAATACGGAAGAGGCGGCCTGTGGGGCGGCCCTGACCGGATTGTCATAGAGAAAGAGAGGATAAGAAGATGGACAAGAAATATCAGATTGGAACAGCAGAGAACAAAGCATGGATGGAGCAGTTGTGTATGGAACTGCTGGAGTTTGGAAAACGGTTTCCGGCGCCGGACGGATCCGCTTACTATTTGAAAGAAGACGGTGCTCCGTGGGTAGAGCGCAATCGTGACACATACGCCACCTGCCGTATGGCACATGCATACAGCATCGGTGCCATGCTCGGATTTGAAGGAAGTGAAAAATTAGTAGACGAAGCACTTCGCGCCCTGCAGGGAAGCATGCGGGATCAGGAACATGGTGGCTGGTATGCAGGCCTTGACAAAGATAACCAGATTCTTCCGGGGAAAATGTGCTATGCCCATGCATTTGTCATCTTGGCAGCAAGCTCTGCCATGCTGATTGGACGACCGGGTGCGGAAGAGATTCTGGAGGCGGCTTTGGCAAACTATGATGAATTCTTCTGGGAAGAGGAGAATGGTCTGGCATCCGACAACTGGAATACAGAATTTACCGTTCGGGATACCTACCGTGGAATCAATGCCAACATGCATTCCGTAGAAGCCTTTTTGGCAGCAGCAGATGTGGCAGGAAAAGAGATTTATAGAGAGCGGGCAGGCCGGATGATCGACCATGTGGTAGCCTGGGCAAAAGAGAACGATTGGCGGATTCCGGAACACTATACCGACAAATGGGAAGTGGAACTGGAATTTAACCGGGAGAAACCGGATGACCAGTTCAAACCATACGGAGCAACACCGGGACATGGTTTGGAATGGGCACGTCTGATTGTTCAGTGGGCACTGTCAAGCTTCAAAGATGACAAGGAAAAAGCACAGCCATACATCGAAGTGGCAGAGAACCTCTTTAACCGGGCAGTGGAAGATGCTTGGAATGCTGACGGAGCACCGGGAATTGTCTATACGACAGACTGGGAAGGCAAGCCGATTGTACACGACCGTATGCACTGGACCCTTTGCGAAGGAATCAATACCGCAGCCGTTCTGTGGCAGGTAACAGGAAAAGAAGCTTATGCAGAGGCTTATGCGGAATTTTTACAGTATGCAGATGAGAAAGTATTAGACCATGTCAATGGTTCCTGGTTCCACCAGTTAGATCAAAATAACCAGGTGATTGGAACGGTGTGGCCGGGCAAGAATGATATTTACCATGCACTGCAGGCAACATTGATTCCGTATTATGGTGCAAATCAGTCAATTGCACCGGCAGTAAAAGAAAAAAATTGTTGATTATTGCAATACAATCTTAGCTTTTTGCAATAGTAAAAACTTTCGATCTTATGAGAAAATAGAAGTATCAGAATCGGGAGGATAAGAAACTATGAAAAAGAAGATAATCAGCCTCATGCTGGCAGCTGTTGTGGCAGCGACCTCGTATGCAGGCTATGCAGTTCCGGTAAAAGCGGCAGAACAGACCAAGACCATTACCGCAAGCCCGTCAGGTGGCAAGCAGATCAATCTGTTGTCCGGTGATGTCTATGATTTCGTAGCCAATTATGATTGGGAAGCCATGAAGTCAGATGACTATTATGATCAATACAAAGACATCTATATGCCGGATGATGTGGTATTGACTTGGAAAGGTGCACAAGGTGCAGAGTCTTATACTGTTAGAGTAGCAACCAATGCAGAATTAAAGGATGCCAAGCTCTACAGCACGGAAGAGCAGAATCTGACTTTGAGAAATCTGCATGCAGGAACTCATTATTACTATCAGATCAGTGCGCGGCGCGGGGGCAATGAAGAGACTTCAGAAGTATTTGATTTTGTCACCACGAGAATGACTCGTACTATAAAGATCGACAGTGTATCCAATACCCGTGATATAGGTGGCTATGTGACGGAAGATAAGAAATATCGTGTAAAACAGGGAATGGCATACCGAGGCGGCAATATGGATAACATTTCCGACCGCGGCAAAAGTCAGATACTAAATAAGTTGTCTGTGAAGACGGATCTGGACCTCCGTGTGGCGGATGAAGGAATGAGTGTCAGCCCGTTGGGATCTGCTGTGAATTACATCAAAGTCAGTGGACCGCTTTATGCAGGTGCCCAGAATGGAATTCACGATTCGAAATATCGGGATGCTCTGGCAACGGAGATTCGGACCTACGCGAAGGCCGAGAACTATCCGATCTATGTACATTGCGCTCAGGGAAAAGACAGAACCGGAACCATTTGCTTCCTGATCAATGGTCTTTTAGGAGTTGGAAAAGCAGATCTGTATCTGGATTATGAATTGAGTTATTTGTCCATCTGGGGACAGAGCCCGGATGATCCGAGACCACCATATTGGATTTACACATTCTCCGGATTGTATGATGATATGGCAAATTATGGAGACGGAACTTTAGCAGAGAATATCCAGTCCTTTATGATGAAGGAACTTGGCATTACTGCAGAAGAGATTCAAGCCATCAAAGACAACTTGTTAGAAGAGAATTCTTGTAATGGCAACCATACTTTGAAAAAAGTGGCGCAGGTCAATGCAACCTGTAGCAAAGCAGGAACGAAAGCTTATTACAAATGCGATAGCTGTGATAAATTATTTGCAGATGCAGCAGGAAAGACAGAGATCAGCAAACCGGAGACTATCGCAAGACACAGAGCAACTCGCGTAAAAGCTGTGGCGGCAACCTATGGTAAGACCGGAATGAAGGAACATTATCGTTGCTCCTGTGGCAAACTCTATACCGATGCAGCGTGTACCAAGGCAACGACCAAGGCGAAACTGACCATTGGGAAATTGACAGTTTCTAAGACTTCCATTAAGAAAGTCACCGCTAAGAGCAAGGCTTTGGCAGTAAGTTGGAGTAAGAAGAGTGGTGTGACCGGATACGAAGTACAGGTAGCATTGAAGAAGAACTTCAAGTCTGGCTTAAAGAAAGCAACCGTGAAAGGTGCTTCGAAGACCTCCGTAACCGTGAAAACATTAAAAGCAAAGAAGACTTACTATGTACGTGTTCGTGCTTATAAGAAAGTAGGAAGCAAGACCTACTATGCTGCTTGGAGTGCTATAAAGACAAAGAAAACAAAATAAGAATCATAAAAGGCTATCTTCCATGTCCAGCAAGGAGAAGATGGCCTTTTTGAGCGAAAAGGAATCCTATGTTTTAAAGCGAAATACAGGCAATCGTTGATTTTCTTAATCATATCGTGCATTGTTGGAATTAACAAGGAACCGGAAAATCATGTATAATTTTTTGTAGGAAATAACAATTAGATTGGAGAAATAGAATATGAGAACAATACTTTCCTTAAATGGACAGTGGGAAGGTTGCTATTGGGTACCGGGGGAGCCGGCAGTTAGCTTTGAAGGAACCGTGCCGGGATGCGCACATACCGATTTGCTGGCAGCAGGAATGCTTTCCGATATCTACTTAGATAAGCAGTCCATGGATTGCCAGTTTGTAGAGACGGCAGTCTTTGAATATAAGAAAGATTTTGAATGGAATGAGGATGCAAAAGGAATGCATCTGCATTTTGCATGTCTGGATACATTTTGTGACATATGGCTGAACGACATTCATTTGGGTTTCTGTGACAATATGTTCTTAGAATGGGATTTTGAAGTGGAGAAGGCATTGAAGAGAGGCAAGAACTGTCTGAAAGTTCGTTTCTATCCACCGGCAGAACATGTAAAAGATTATCCGGAATATGAAGCAAGTTTTACCACCGAGCGAATTCACATCCGTCGTATGCAGTGCACCTTCGGATGGGACTGGGTAGAGCGTTATGTCACCATGGGAATGGAAGGAAATGTAGAATTGCGTCGGGAAGAAGAGATGGAATTAGATGGTCTCTATGTGGCAACCACAGCCTTGGATGCTTATGGGGCAGAGTTGGAGATCAAAGCAGATTTTGCAAAAGTAACTTCCGGTAAGATCCTAAACTGGAGTATCTTGGCACCGAACGGAGATGTGGTATGGCAGCAGGAGAGAGCCATTGTAGAGCCGGTGGTTCGCCAGGCAGTATCCATTGCTAATCCGGAACTTTGGTGGCCGAATGGTTACGGCAGCCATCCGTTATATACCTTCCATGTGGAGCTGCAAGAGAAAGACGGAAGTATTTACAGAGAAGAGAATGTACGCTTTGGTATTCGTACCATCCGTGTATTGGAATTGGAAGATCCACAAGGAAGTGCCAATTGGCTCCTTTCCAAAGAGATTCAGAGTGTACCACATATTGGAGAGACGGACCACAATGAAAGATATTTTGGTTTCCGCGTCTTAGTCAATGGCAGACCGATCTTCTGCCAGGGAGCGAACTGGGTTCCGTGTGAACCATTTCCGTCTGCTGTAACCGAGAGACGACTTCGGGATCTTTTGGATCTGGCAGTAGAAGGACATTTGAACATGCTTCGTGTATGGGGCGGGGGAATCATTGAATCCGATACCTTCTACAATATATGTGATGAGCTTGGAATTCTGGTTACCCAGGACTTTTTGATGGCATGCGGACAGTATCCGGAAGAAAAAGAAGAATTTATCCGGACCTTGTATAAAGAAGCAGAGACAGCAGTGCGAAGAATCCGCAATCATCCAAGCCTTGCCTGGTGGACCGGGGATAATGAGAACTCGGCAGAAGGGAATATGATGCAGGAAGAATATCGGGGAAGAAGAGCTGCACATTTGGCAGCAGAACCGGCCATTAGCAAATATGATCCATATCGTAGATTTATGCCATCTACACCATTTGGCGGAACCCCGTACAAATCCATGACCAGTGGAACGGGACACAGCACCATGCATGTCTTCTGGATGTTTAACTGGTTTAAGAATGGAGATTTGGCAGATTACCACGAAGTGATGGATTCCGGTTTGGCCCGCTTTAATAACGAAGTTCCGGTCTTTGGAGCACCGGCCCTTTCCAGTATGAAACGATTCTTATCGGAAGAGCATCTATATGAGGATGAATATATCGAATTCCATACGAAGAATAACCCGGTAGGAATCTTAAAAGAATTCCCAATCTACTATGCGCACAAAGCATTTGCAGAGAAGATGCTGGGAGATTTTCGAAGTGAAGAAGATAAAGTTGGTAAATTACAATGTATTCAGTACGAATGGGTACGCCACATGATCGAGCTTTACCGTCGGAACCGGGAATATGCAAGCGGAATCCTGTTCTGGATGTTCGACGATTGCTGGCCGGCCAACAGTTGGTCACTGGTAGATTTCTACGCCAACCCGAAATCCGGCTGGTATGCCATGAGACATACCTGTCAGCCACTGATGGGAAGCATGGGGAAGAAGAACGGTACATACGAAGTAAGTATTTCCAACGAAAGTCCGGAAGAAGTGGCAGGGGTGGTTCGCGTATCCATGTGGGATGTAGAACATAATTGCAAGGTGAAAGAGACCACATTCCCATTTATTTCCGCTAGCTATGATACCAAAGTTGCAGGTACAATAGATTGGCAACTGCCGGAAGAAGGTCATGTACTGGTGATGGATCTGATAGATGGAGAAGGAACTCTTCTGTATCGTACCAATTATTTCCCGAAACGGATTCGCGACATGCACCTGGCATCCCAGAAGGGACAAGGCGGTGCTAAGATTGTAGAGCGGGGAGAAGATTTCCTGACTTTGGAGACAGACACCTATGTGCAGATGGTAAATATCGACGGTGATTACATATTTGAAGATAATTACTTTACCATGTTGCCGGGCGAGAGAAGAACCATTTCTTATCGCAAGACCGCACAGGCACAGTCTGACGAGATTATGATTTACAATTTATAAGATGATACAATCAATAATCAAATAAAGGAGGATAAACATGAAAAAAAGGATTAGTTTATTGCTAGCCGGGGCCATGTTAGTAAGCTTGGTTGCAGGATGTACGGATTCTAAGCAGACCCAGTCCAAGAAAGAACCGGAGCCGGTGGCAGAGACATTGGTTGTCAAAGATGGCACACCAACTTATGCAGATGACACCCAGATCGAAATTGGTGCCTATGCAGGACCGAGAGTGGTTCAATATCGCTTTTACAATGGTGTATATGGAGCACATCCGGAAGATCCAAAAGACGGCTGGGAAGGCTGGCTGACGGAGAAAGATTTCCAAGATTATATAGACTGTGGATTTACTTATGCCATGCCGGAATACGACGGAATGTATGATGTAAAGAGCCATGACAAGGTAAAAGAGACAGCATATAATTTTGAAGAAAGCGATTTGAAGGCCTATATGGATATGGCAGAGAAGATGAACCTTCCGGTGGTCTTCGCAGCGGATATTTTGAACGGATTATCCAGCACCTCAGATCCGCGCTTGAATGAGGATACCAAAGCCTATTTGAAAGAAATGATTGAGAAGCTTTCCGAGTATAAGATGTTCAAAGGGGTTACCCTTCGTGACGAACCGAATATCGAATATGCCAACGGATTCAAAGCCGTTTACAGCTACTTAAAGTCCTTGAAACCGGATTTGTTTGAGTTTACCTCATTCCTTCCGATTCACACACCGGATCCTGCAAGACTGACCACCAATTATAACGGTGACATAGAAGCGGCATATACCGACTACATGGATGCTTTTGCAGATGCAGTGGGAAGTTTCTACTATGACAGTTACCCGTTGATCGTTGACCCGACCACCAACCAGACCAGCATTGGAGATACCTGGTTCCAGAATCTGGAATTGGTAGCCAAACATGCAAAAGAAAAAGGCTATGACTCGGGCATCACCATTCAGTCCTGTGCTTTCGGACCGGAGGGAGGAGAAAATAGCATCGAGCATCGTCGTACCATTGATAGTAAAGCAGATGCAGCATATCAAGTCTACACCTCTCTGGCATATGGCATGAAGAATCTGGTATGGTTCACCTACTGGCAGCATTGGATGGGATCAGAAGGAGAAGTCTTCTACGGAGCAATGGTAAATTATCCAAAGAAGGCCGGAGAAGAACCGGTGAAGACTGATGCCTACTATGCAGTGCAGGCAATCAACAAAGAGATTCAGAAATTTGACCATGTCTTCTTGAAATTTGACTGGGAAGGAACCATGGCATTGGCGAAGAAAGATACGGAGCTTAGCTTGCCGATGTCTTATGTGGGAGACTACAAGTCACCAAGAATTGAAAAAGCAGAAAGCACAGAAGAAGCCATTATCGGATGCATGAAAGATGCAGATGGATATGACGGATTCATGATCGTAAATACAACAGACCCGGCATTGAACAAAGCAAATAGTGTAACAGTTACCTTCAAACAGGCAACCAAAGCGATGATCTATGTCAAAGGGGAAGAAAAGACCGTCGATCTGACAGACGGAAGCTATACATTTGAACTGGAAGCAGGAGAAGGCGTATTTGCCATTCCGCTGACCGGAAATAACTAAGAAAAGGAGAATGCAAAATGAAAAAAGGCAAGTATAAAAATTCAAGAGACGACAAACGTTGTATTGTGCTTCTCCTTTTGCCGGCCCTGATTCACTTAGTAATCTTCTGGGCAGGGGTACAAGTAGAAACACTCAAGATGGCATTTACCAATGTACATACCCAATCCTTTTCCTTTGAGAATTTCAAATGGGCATGGGGGCAATTATTTGCAGGGGGAGCAGCCAATGACATCAGTCTTGCATTCCGCAACACCATGGGATTCTTTGTTATGGGTATGGCGATTGTGCCAATTGGCGTATTCTTCGCTTACCTGATTTACAGAAAATCCTTCGGATATTCCTTCATGCGAATCGCCTTGTACCTTCCGGGTGCAGTCAGCGGTATCATGATGGGACTCCTTTATCAGAAATTAATGGCATCTGACGGTCCGCTGATGCAGGCAATCCAGCATGCGATCGGAAGCGAGACCCCGATTACCATGATTACAGAGCATGGCGTTCTCTACATTATGATCTTCGATATTCTCATCGGAGTCGGCGGCAACCTAGTCATCTGGCTTGGCTGTATGAGCCGTATTCCGTACGACCTGATCGAATATGGGAAATTAGAAGGAATCGGACCAATCAAAGAATTCGTGACCGTAGTTCTTCCGTTGATCTGGCCGACCTTCGTAACCATGATTACGTTACAGATTATCGGTATCTTCGGTGCAAGTGGTTCCGTACAGATCTTAACCGATGGTAAATACAATACCTACACCTTATCTTACTGGATGTATCAGATTGTAAAAGAAGGTCTGACAGAAAGTTACAACTTAGTTGCAGCACTTGGATTAATCCTGACTGTCTTTACCTTACCGCTGGTATTTATCGGACGGTGGTTTATGAATCGCTTTGGTGAGGAGGTTCAGTACTAATGGGAGAAAAGAAATTTAGAATTCGAATCGACTTAAAAGGACGTATCGGTGAATTGAAACGAAACGGTGTCATCATGAACATCTTCGGTTTCTTTCCTATGATATGGAGCCTTATACTGGTAGCCATTGTGCTCTGGGGTCTGAATGTAGCCCTGGCAGATCCGAACTGGTATCTGGACAATGCAACCAGTTTTATTACAAAAGTATTTCGACCGGAGAACTTTTCGGAAGCGATTGCAAAATTAAGACAGCAAGTCAGCGACGGCATGGGTGGTGTTCGCTGGGCGAACTACATGGAGATGGCATTTAACTCCCTCTGGTATTCCTTAGGTGGTACCGTGATGAAGATGATTTCCACTGTATGTTTCGCATATGTAGTATCCAGATACGAATTTAGAGGACGTAATTTCCTCTATGCATTGGTGGTAGCACAGATGATGCTTCCGGTATATGGACAGACCACAGCTAACTACGCCCTGTTACAGAATTTGAACATGTTAGATTCCCCGGTATTCCTCTTGGCATTGGGAGCCGGACATGGTATGCACTTTATGATTACCTATTCTTATTTCAGAAACCTGTCACAAGAATACGTATTTGCAGCAAAGATTGACGGTGCCAGTGCCCTTCAGGTATTTAGCAAAGTCATGGTTCCATTGGCAAAACCGATTATCTCGGCGCTGTCCGTTATGAACTTTATCGCATACTGGAACGATTATGCCAACTGTATCATCTACCTGAAGTCTTATCCGACCCTTTCCGGAGCCCTGTACAACCTACAGTCACAGGCTTTCCAGTTAGGACTTCAGACACCAACCTATTTTGCAGGTATCTTCCTTTCGATTATTCCTGCAGCAGCATTGTTCTTGATCTTTAACAAACAAATCATGGAAAACGTATCCATGGGTGGATTGAAAGGTTAATTTCTTAATTTGAGGAGGTAGAAAAAATGAAAAACAAATTTGTGAAACGTGCGCTTGCACTCACTTGTGCAGCAGCAATGGTAATGACATCCCTGACCGGTTGTCTGACAACGAAAAAAGCAGTGAAAAAAGGTGGTTCCGGTGCAGATGTACTGAAAATCATGATTTTTGCAAAAGGATATGGATCTGACTGGTTGACTAAGGTTGTAGAGTCTTTCGAGAAGAAATATGATGCACAAGTAGATATCAGTTTGGTTACATCCGAAGAAACGATGAAGGCAGATATCAAGAGTTATGATAACTGCGATACGGACCTTTATTTCACCATCTCTGACTTAGGTGGACACGCATTCTTGGCAGAAATGGAGCACGCATATGAGAATGGCCAGGCACTTCGTGATCTGACCAGCGTATATAATACGAAGATTCCGGGCGAGGATGTGACACTTGCAGAGAAGATGAACCCGACTCTTTTGGACGTTTATAAAGTAGACGGACGAGACAGTGAAGATACCTCTGACGATACGTACTACTTCGCACCATACGTAACCAGTGCCATGGGACTTTACTACAACGAAACCGTAATCGACAATGCCCTTGGAAAAGGCAACTGGTCTGTACCGAAGACAACAGACGAATTAAAGGCACTTTGTGCAGAACTCGCAAAGAAAGATTGCTCTATCATGCTTCCGGGTGGACTTGATCAGTGGACCACATCCATGTGGATGGCTTGGTGGGCACAGTATGAAGGTTTAGAGAACTTCCACAAATTCTATCAGGGTGTTGCTTATAACAAAGCAGCTGACAGAGAGGAAGAGAATTCAGAGAAAATCTTCCAGCAGGCAGGTAGACTTGCAGCAACAGAAGTTTCTCATGAATTACTTAACAACAAGACCGGTTATGCTTTGAAAAACAGTATTGAAATCAGTACCAACAACTTGAATGAATACCAGACAAGATTTACCTTGGCAAAGAACAAATATGCCTTCTATCCATGTGGTGACTGGCTCATGCAGGAGTTGAAGAACAACAGTACCATCAAGTCTGACTCTGTGATTAAGATGATGAAGACACCGATAATCAGTTCTATCATCGACAGCACAAACGAATATTCTGCAAAGAATGAGAAACGTCTCCCGAATATCAAATCTGATGCGATGCTTTCACAGGTTATCGATTATGTAGATGGAAATGGAGAACTTCCGGCAGGTGTAACCGAGGAAGAAGTAGAGATTATCAGACAGTCTCGTAACATGATTGGTGGAAAATTCATGGAGCATTTTGCATATGCACCGGTATTCTCTGATGCGAAAGACTTAGCAGATCAGTTCTTACTTTATCTGGCATCTGACGAAGCCATCCAGATCTTCAAGAAGAACTGTGCAGGTGGATTCTCTCCATATAAAGCAGAATATACAGATCTGACCGTAACAGAGCAGTCTGTACACGAAGCAACCAAAGATGCCATCTATGTAGGAGAATTTAGATATGACGAATTGTTCTACCGTGCAAGCGTACGTGCGGCAACAGCAGGTACCTCTGATACATTAGATGGTATGCTGACAAAACCGAAGGGAATGACAGCAAAAGAGATTAATGACGCTATGATCGAAGCATATTCCGGAGAAAAATGGAAGGGATATTTACAGAAATTATCATACATGACTGAGTAGAACCTAGAGGGAGGTAACAATTCATGTTGAAGAAACTAACAGCCATGCTGACTGCGGTTGCGATGGTTCTTGGAATGTTGGTGATTCCGACCTATGCCGAGAATACGCAGTATACAGATATGACCATAGACTCCTTCTATGGAATCGAGAATAATGCCTGGTATGATCCGCAGATTGATACCAATGGAAACTGGAGATTCTATCTGAAGCCGTCAGTGAATATGAAAGATATGCTGGGAATTTATCATCTGAAACTGTCTAATGGTACAGAGGAAATCGAAGCAAATTTCTATGCAGAAGCAGAATCTACGGATCAGCTCTATACCACAGCGATACCGGAAAGTTTCATTGATGCAACGAAGACCCAGGAGATCACAATCAAAAAAGGTACCTATCAGGCGGACTCTCGTAACTATGGAATCAACCTGACCAAGGATTTTGTAATCTATATTAACAACGGAAGCTGGAGCGGGGACAAGACGAAAGTCACCCCGGCTTCCGGAAATGCAAATTTCAGTCTGAATCTGACACCGAATGATGCCATTACAACCGGTGGAAGTGTAAATGGATTCTACCTGACGGCAGACATCGATGACGGTGCGCAGAAGACCAACGATAATTGGGCAAAAGAATACGATCTGGTGGCGATGACAACGGCAAAGGATGGATCGGCATTTCACCTCGCCAGCGGAATTTTCGCCGGCGATACCAAGCGCAACTATCGTCTGATCAAGTATACAGACAAAGGATATTATGTAGAGACATCCGGAGGAGCCAGTGTAGGAACGGAATATACCGTCAAAGGACTTTTCCAGGATAAGAATGGGAAATTACTTGGATTTAACCCGATTACCGTAACGTGGAATGGCACAACCTGGAGTGAGAAAAAAGCAGACGCACCGAAACCGGATGCATCTACCTTTGAAGGAAGCCTGACCATTGAAGGAGCAGGGAACTGGGCGACAGCCAATACAGCAAACAATGCAATCTACATGCATGGTTCAGATGCATATCTGTCTGCAGAGACAGAAGGACAGGAGTGGGATACGCCAAGTCGTCAGCTGAAACCGGCAGATAATGTAAGCGGAATCTACTGGGGAACCAGACGCCTAAGTACCATTGACTTCCGTAAGATTGTAGGAGGAAAGATGGAATGGGGCGGAACCTCCATTTACTACTTCACCTCATCTGAATTACAGGCAGCAAAAGGGGATATCATCACCATCAAAGGAACCTTTGTAACCGGTGATGAAAAAGCCAAGATTACCTTTACGGAATCCAAGTTACAGTGGACCGGAAGCACCTGGAGAACCTACCAGGAAGCACAGCAATATACCGGTGCCTTAAGTTTAGACGGAATCGAATGGTTCGAGACCCAGAATGTGAAACCGACAACCATTTATCTGCGTAGTACGGATACCCACCTGGCAAACCAGGGCGAGGCATGGAATACAGAAGACCGTCTCTTTAAAGCGGCGGATACAGAAAGTGGTATCTGGATCGGCGACAAACGCTGGACCGGAGCGGTATTCCAGAAATTCCTTGGAGGCGTTGCCAACAGTAGTCTTCCAAATGTCAATAACATGTGGGCAGTGACGCAGGTTTATGCCAAAGCAGGACAGGTAATGACCATCAAAGGAAACTTTATTTCCAAAGATGAGAATACCAAGATTCGTTTTACGGAATCCAAATTTACCTGGACAGGAACCAAATGGGTAACTTATGAAGAACCGGTTCTTCCGGATGAAAGTGGCAAGAAAATTGCCTTAGATACAGAAACCAACAATGGTGGAAATGCCAACGGAATCTATCTGACAACCAACGATGGATTCCCGGTAGATGAGACCTGGCAGAAACAGGTAACCGGCGGAAACGAAGCCACCAGCGGTGTCTTCTTAAATGGCAAGAAGATAGAAGCTCCAATCTTCCGTTATACAAAAGGCCGGGCTTATCTGGGATTGGTAAATGCCGCGATTACAGCAAAAGACAAAGACAAAGTAACCATCAAGGGAACCTTCGTACTAGACGGTTACCGTGTGGCTTATCAGGAAGCAACCTTCTATTACAACGGACAGGTGTGGGCAACTACATACAAAGAGCCGGCGAAGGTTGTATATAGCGAGATTACCTTAGATGGCATCTTAGAAGCAACCGGATATCGGGATGTAGAAGAGCGCTGGGATATCTACCTTAGCACCAAAGGAAAACTTCCGGGTGTGGGAGACAAGATTTCCTTTCACGGTATCAAAGTGGAGATCGATGGAACAATCCATGAAATCGGTGCTTACCATGCGGCATATGAAGACTCGTT
This sequence comes from uncultured Faecalimonas sp., assembly GCA_964450635.1. Taxonomy (GTDB): domain Bacteria; phylum Bacillota; class Clostridia; order Lachnospirales; family Lachnospiraceae; genus Faecalimonas. The sequence continues at coordinate 36,569 of CAYVDA010000002.1, forward strand.
CTTCTTTATCTTAGAGAAGAATCTGCTTCCAAAAGATATGAGCAAGAATACCAAGATTGTCATCAAAGCAGGCAAATACGAAGCGAGCGATGTGACAAAAGGGATTCGCATTAAGAAAGACTATACTATTTATGCGAACAAATATGGCTTATCAACCCAAGGATATAAGACTCCGGCAATCCCAAGCAAGAAGAATATCAAGCTTGCCATTGACCGTGAGATTATCTATGGTGGAGACGGGAATGGAATCTTCGTAACAACAGAAGATAAATTCCCGGTGGATGAATCTTGGCAGACTTCCATCCGTGCCATTACCTATGATGACAACAGTGGTATCTTCTTCAATGATAAGAAGATCAACGCTGTGCTCAAACGATTCCAAGATGGCAAGATGTACATCGGCCTGATCGATGGCGGATTCGTGGCACAGGACGGAGATAAAGTCACCATCAAAGGAACTTTCGTAGTAGATGATTATGCCATGTCCTATGCAGAGCATACTTTCTATTACAATGGAAAGACTTGGAATACGACTTATTTCAAACAAAAGACGAAGAAAGTAAAAGTATCCGGCGTATCCATTAACGAAGTATCTTCCTATGATACAGAACGCAAATGGTGGAACGTATATGTGAACCTGAAAGGAAAACTTCCGGGAACCATTGACCAGACCAACTTCGACGGATTGGAGATTCTGGTAAATGGCAAACCATTGGAAAGTAAGATTACTTACCATTCCTACCAGGATACCTTATACTTCCCGATTCCGGAAGCAAACCTTCCACAGAATGCGAAGAATGGAACAGAGATTACTATTAAAGCAGGAAAAGCCGGAAGTTCAGACCGTCTCAGTGAGATCATCTGGACCAAAGACTTCAAATTCTATACCTTCGCAGGAAGCCTGACAGAAGTAAAACCGACCAACAATACCAAGTGGTTAAATGTCTCAGACATCAGCCTCTTTAAAACTGCACCATACCATGAAGAGTGGAATGCTTGGCAGGTACTGATTGCAGTCAAAGAAACCTTCACAACAGAAGGGGGAACCTACTTCTATCAGTTGCCGATTGAAATCAATGGGAAAGAATATCTGGTAAAAGCGACACAGAGCGGCACCAATCTTGCCTTTGATGTAACCAAAGATATGGTGGATCCAAAATCCAACAATGCAGTGTTGAAGGTAAAAGCAGGAGCAAAAGCCCTTGCAAATGCCGGAAAAGACGGTGTTCATATCAAAGATTCTCTGACCATCTATTTGTTTAATCAGACCTGGTCAGACAAGAAATATACCAAGATAGAAAATACAGATTGTAAGATTACAGGATTACAGGATAGTACCTATGTACAGAATCCGGATGGTTCTGCTTATACCAATATGTATCTCTGGATGGATACCAAGATGCCGGGTTCCGCATGGTTCGAGGCATATCTGGTACCGGTATTATATAACGGAAAAGAAGTGACCGTACAGATGGAACGAGTGGTCAGTCTCTTCGGAAGATTGATGTATTTCGGCTTAAGCGGCACACCGAAAGAAGGAGATACGGTTCAATTTAAGGCAGGCACCAAAGCCGTAGCTGGTGGACTTTCCTTCACCATTAAGAAAGACTACACCTTATACTACTCCAATGGACAGTGGTCTGAATATGTAAAATCCGATGTGAAGAAACCGAAGGCAGAAAGCAGTCTCTGGGATGTGGCAAGATTTGACAGCAATTTCATTCCATATACCAAGAGTGGGGTGGTTACCTTCTCGAACACAGACAAATACAATGTGATTACATCGAAGGAACCGATGAAAGATTATACCATCAAGTTCAAAGCGCGGAAATTGGAAGATAACGACGAGACGGCACCGAACTTCTCTGTGATGCTTCGTGCCAACGCTGTAGATGAAAATACGCCACTTACCAGTGATGCGTTGTACGGATATGTGATTACATTCCAGTACAATCAGCTCAGTCTCTTTAAGAACCGTGTAAACTGGGGCGTAACCGATGCTTACCGTGTGGCATATGAGCCACTTGAGGTAGACGAGAAATTCTTTGAATTCGGAGAAGATTACGAGTATGAAATCTCGATTTATAATGTGACAGACACTTGCGCATGTATCACGATCTCCGTAAATGGTGTAGAACAGATTCGCTACTATGATCATGCAACAAATGATCCGAAGGATCCAGTCTTAAATGCAGGTGATTTCCGAATCTATGCAGAGTGTACAACGTCCATTATCGCACCGGTATCACAGACCAAAGAACTCCTTGTGACCAAGGATGCCTGTGAGACCAACGAAGGTGTCTATGTAGCAGCCAGCTATCCATTCGTACTGGAAGATACGGAATTTACCGTAGACAAAGCCGGTGCATTTGTGGAAGAAGGTGTGTTCAAGGCTACAGAACCGGGAACCTATACGATTTCTGGTAAGTATAAAGGAAAAGATGTGGGGACCAAGACGATTGTTGTGACGCAGCAAGAGAAGAAACAGCAGACAGAGGAAGAAGAGGTCTATTACGAAGAGGTCATCAACTGGCCGGTCGTAATTGCTATGGCAGTAGGCGGTGTCATTGTCTTGATTGTTCTTGTGATTCTGATTATTAAGATGAAGAAACGGAAAACAGGAAAAGCAGAGGTGAAATAGATATGAGAAAATATGGAAAAAGACTCTTATCTTTTGTCTTAACTCTGGCAATGATTGTCGGCATGGTAAACATGCCGGCAAAAGCTGCAGAGGGGGCGACGACGGAATTTAAGATTGAGAAATTGGCCCTTGATCATGATTATCTATATCCTAAAAAGAATGGATATTGGCCAATATGGCAGATTTATTTGTATACAGATGTTGAGTTGCCAGCAGATACTGGAGATTATCAATTTGAGTTGTCAGACGGTAAGACAAAAGTCAAAGCAAAAGCAAACAAGTACAGTGCTGCGACAAATTTGCTTTATTTAGAAGTTCCAACGAGTATGTTACCAGAGGCATGTGAGAAAACGTTTACGATCAAGAAAGGTGAATATACATCATCGAACGGAACACATACATTCAAGCTAACAGCAGATTATAAAATTCGTTATGAGAGTGGTGTGTGGAGCAAAGCAGGCGCAGAGGATATGTTATCTGCAGAAAACATGGTGCAGTTATTACCAGGTTATGGCTGGGGTTCACATGAAACAACAGATGACGATAAAAAAGGTGTTTACTTACATACCGCTACAGATAATGGAGCGTATACGGAAACGGGTGGGGATTGGAATGATCGTATGAAATTGACTGCTGTTGTTACCAACGAAGCGCAAACCGTATTTTATGGTGGAGCAAAATGGTATGCTGATACTTCAGATGGGAATGAAAACAATAGAAATTCTTCCTATATTTCAGATGAAGCATATAAATTGGTGAAATTTGCTGAGACATCTTATTATTTGGAATTTCCGAATATCACAGTTAGTGAAAATGACTTGGTAAGAGTCGGCGGATATTTTAAAGATAACCAAGGCAAGATTTATGGCTTCTATCCGATTACAATGAAGTATAACGGAAGTAAATGGGAAGAAGTAAAAAGTGATCTTGTAGGTGGATATGAAGGATACCTTACTGTGAATTCAGATGTATATTCATATGCTTCACCAACGAATGAGCAGTTGTATTTAAAAGGTACAGATGGATATGCTTCTTGGATAGGTGGTTCTGGTAATGATAAGTGGAATGAATATAAGGTGGATCTGGAAAATAGCACAGGATCTATTTTAGTTGATGGACAGAAGGCAACCTCTGTTATATTCCAGAAATACAATGGTAAATATAATGCCTATCTTATGGAGAATATTACGGGTGTAGAGAAGGATTCAGTAGTTACAATTGAAGGATCTTTTATCATTAATGGAGCTACTGTTACTTTTGAAAAATCACAATTCAAATGGGATGGTTCGAAATGGGTTGACGTGCCGGCACACTCTGGCAAATTATTGACAACCATGGAATCAGGTGCTCAAATAGACTCTAAGGATAGAACTGGCATCTATATGAAAGGTACCGATTCTTATATGGAAGGCCGGACTTATGAGGACTGGGATGCGCAAGACATTAAGATGAAAGCAGCGGATGAAAACAGTGGTGTGTTCGTCGATGGTGTGCGAAAGGCCGATGCTGAGATTTGGAAATATAATGTTCCAGAGAATTGGTATTACCTAATTAATGCCGATCTTACAGGGGCAAGCAAGGTTGTAATCAAAGGAAACTTTAAAACCTTAGAAGGTCGTTACGCAGTTTCTATTGAGGAATCTACATTTACGTGGGATGGCTCAAAATGGGTGAACTACGAGGAATCAAAGGATATTACAATCAGCGGGTTGCCTGACAAAGATTGGTTAAAGCCACAATATAACAAAGAATGGCCGATCTGGCATATCCATCTCCCGATGAGTGCGGACTTGCCAACAGGTGAAAAGTACAGTGTTAATATTAAAGCTGATGGTGTGGAACGGACTGTAAATGTGCAAAATCTTGAGGGCAATCCGAAAGTCATGGAGATGTTACTAGATAGAGCGTTTTTAAATGAACATGAAGGTTCAGTAGTTACTTGTTTGGCAGGGACATACCAATCGACAACCTCTGACAGTACATTTGTATTGGGTCGTGATTTTACATTTTTTATTAATCAATATGGAATTTCCAAAGTTGAAGCAAAGAGCAAGCTTGCAACCGCATTAACGAGACGAGTGAATCTTACTCTCGCGAAAGACATTGTAGTAGATGCCGAGGGTAACATAGGAGGAAATGCAGCTGGCTTCTATTTGTGGCCGGATGTGGATGATGGTATGGCGACTGATACAGGTGAATGGTCATATGCAATTAGTCCGGTAACTTCTTCTACGGATGTAGTTTACTCAGAACTTGGAGAAGGCGGCGTCTGGAACGGTAATGAAAAACATAGTCAGAATATAGAAAAATTCTCTTATAATGGGCGAGGTTGCTATTATGTTCGAGCCACGGGAACAGAAGGAGCTTCTTACGACGTGAAAGGTATTTGGAAAGATTCTACAGGACGTCAAATTGCCTTTAATACGATACGAATGAAATATACCGATGGGAAGTGGGTACAAGAATATGTTCCATTGCATGATAGCGGTAAGAAATATGATGTCAATGGTGATTGTCAGTCAGACCCAACATCCAAAGATCTTATAGCACTTTTGAACTACAATGCGGATACGAATTATCCAATCAATATTGCACAGGCAGATATTTATAAAGATGAAAAGTATAACAACGAAGATGTTATCAAATTGCGTAAGATTATTGTAGGTCTCTATGATGCAGATGGAAATTACATTGGAGCACCGGATTATTCTGCTGACAGAACCTTTGAGAAGATGGCATATGTTTGCCCGGATATTGGTACTTGGGAGTATGACGCAGATACTCGGCAGCGAGGAATATTTGTAGAACCTTTCGGCACATGGAATGCTGAGAAAACTGTATTTACACCAAATGATCAATTAAAGGCTGAGATGCAGCAATATAAAGATGCAGGCTTTACTTTGATCAATACAGAAAAAGTTGGTGGATATGCAATTTCTGCAACAGATGAAACAGGTGTACCGTCATTTGACTTTAATGCGAGTGAGAATGATCCGCTAAGAATTTATCTGCAAGTTGCAGAGCAGTATGATTTAGGGGTACTTGTATTTGACGTAGGTATTTTCTATTATTTGGACCAGAATACCTTGTATGATGGCTGGCAAGAAGCCTTAGATAAACGTATTGCTGAGATGAAGGCATACTCACCTGCATTTAAGGGACTGATTCTGTCTGATGAGATTGATCCAGAAAGCTATGATGTGTACTCACAGATTGCAGCATATCTTATGGAAAAATATCCGGAGCTTATGTATAGAACGTCTTACAGACCATCAGAGCATAAAGACTTTAATAATGACACTGGAGCATTTGAAACCTATGTAGGACAATTTGGACCACTCCTGAAGCACTTTTCTTATAACTGCTATGCGTTGGAGTATAAAGAGATTAAAGATTTGGGTTGGTATAAAACGTATTATGTGAAAGATACATGGTTTAATAATTTGAACTCTGTAGCAAAAATAACCAAAAATTCAAAGTATGCTTTTGATAATGGTATTACCATTCAAACCCATACATCAACTGAGCATTATGAGTGGGAAAATGGCATTCAATATGCAAAAAGTTTGTATGCACCAGAGAAAACAGAGGATATGGGCTTCCAGATATATACGGCCATGGCTTATGGTATGAAAGAAATCAATTTCTTTGATTACTATCAGCATTGGAATGATGAAAATGTAACATCAGGTATGGTGGATGCGTCTGCTGATACCGTTAATGGCAAAACTGCGAATATCGGTGGCACACCAAATGATGTGTATACAGCTGTACAGACCGTGAACAAGCAAATCGACAAGTTTGCGAGCGTTTACCAGGCATTTACTTGGAAAGATACAGTGAAGATTGCAGCAGGAAAGAATGGAACCGTTGGAACAGATGATGGTCGCCTTGCATCTGCATCTGTTACAGGAGCGGAGACGGTCATCGGTCACATGGTAGATGTAGATGGATTTGACGGATACATGATTGCCAATGCAGCAGGTCCTCGCACTAGCACTAAGGCAACTATCAGCTTAAAATTTACAAATGCAACCAAAGCACTTGTATATGATTTCTCTAACGGAACGAAGACAGAAGTAAGCCTTGTAGACGGAGCAACATCCGTAACCGTACCGGTAGGTGGCGGAGTTATGGTAATTCCGGTAAAATAATAGGAGGAACATAGCCTTATGAACAAACAAGCTGGCAAGAAGATGGAAAAAATGGCATATGTTTGTCCGGCAGTTGGAGAATGGCAGGACGATAGCTTTATCCCATTTTCCGATAGCAAATTAGATGGTATCCTGCAACAATTCAAAGCTTGCGGATTGACAATGATTAACACGGAGCGAGTGGCACCATTTACGTGCCACCCACTCTCCCATGAAAGCAACGCACCGCTTCGCACCTATTTGACAGCGGCAGAGCGAAACGGATTGGGAGTCGTTGTATTTGATGATATCATTTTCGGCATGCTGTATCACAAGAATGTAGCAGTCCATGGAGAAAACTGGCAGGAAATTCTTGATGCACGAGTGCAAGCTCTGCAACAGTATTCCACATCTTTTCGCGGATTCCTTCTGTGGGATGAGATGAAAATCGAATATGCAGACACCTTCAATCAAATTGTTGCCTATATCCGTAGAAAATATCCGGATATACTGCTTCGCACCTCTTGCCTTCCGCTATTTGCCTACAAACAGGAAGGGCTGGGGCCGGAGGCATTGACAATGGAGGCAAACCATAGAGACTCCAGAGAAGAGGCTTATCGGGATTATGTCTGGAGCAACGCTCGCGAGGCAGGATACTATCTCTTCGACTGGTATCCATTGTTCTACTGGGAAAGCCGGAAAGATTGGAAACCATATTTCAGCAAATATTATGTAGACAGTGAGTGGTATGAAAACTTCCAGTATATCAATGCCGAAGCAAAGAAACGCAATTATGCATTCGAAACCGGTGTAACCATCCAGGCTTGTAGCCTTTCCTGGTGGTCTAGCCATGAAAGTTTTGCTGAGACCTACAAACCGGAAAGACGGGAAGATGTAGGATTTAACGCCTATACTGCCATGGCCTATGGTGTCCGGGAAATCAACTATTTTAACTATGAGAAACATTGGGCTGCGGAAAATGTCTTATCCGGCATGGTAGATGCGGAAGGCAGACCGACCAAGGTATATGATGCGGTCAAAACCGTAAATGAAGAAATCGATCGGTTTGCTGAGGTATATCTGTCATTTGCATGGCGGGATACCATCGATCTTCCGGCGGCAGGAAACTATATAGGAATCGATTCCGCAACGGATCGTGGATATTTGCAAGCGGCAACAGCAACCGGTGCCAGAACCCTAATCGGGCACTTGGCTAATGGAGATGGCGGCGATGCCTACATGCTGGCAAATGCCGAGGCACCTCGCACGGAGACCGTCTCAAAAATCACCCTGACTTTTGCGGGTGCGTCGAAAGCACAGGTATATGATTTCCTCCAAGGAGAAACAAATCTTGTGGACTTAACAGACGGTACTCTGGAACTTGCCATCCCAAATGGAGCAGGCATTCTGGTGATTCCGGTGAAATCGTAATATATGATAGTGAAACATAATAGAGGCACTCTTAGATATTTTGAGAGGCCTCTATTTTATTTGCTTTTTTGCAATGATACTTTTGCTTTTTCCTTGCAAGTATACTGCTGTAGAAGTATACTACTATTAGTAACGCTAAAGAAGTATGGAGGTGACGTCCGGATGGGATTTTACCAGACAATTACCCAGCGAAGTGGGATTCAGATTATCTTACAGACGATTAAGGATTATGGACCGATTTCCAAGCGGGAATTACAGGAACGGACAGGATTGAGTGTGGGTCATATTTCACAGGTGACCAGACGCTTTTTAGAAGAAGAGAGAATTGTGGTCTGTGAGACCGAGGTAACAGGTGGACGAAACCGGGAATTGCTAGATATCAATCGAAATGGGGACTATTTTATTGGTGTCGATTTGAATAGCAAGAGAGTCCGCGCAGTACTCGTAGACATGAAAGGGAGGGTTCTCCATGAACAGCGATTGGGCTGGGAGGACAGCGAAAAAGAGGCTGTTTTACAGATCCTTTTCACCGTGCTGGATGAGATTTTTGCGAAGTATCCAAAAGAGAAGATTCATGGAATCGGTTTTGCGGTACAAGGTGTGGTTGACGTGACAAAGGGTGTTTCTGTGCGTATCGACCGAATTCGGAATTGGAAAGATGTACAGCTAAAGACGATTGTGGAAGAGCGGTATCAGGTTAGGACCATGATTGCCCATGACCCGGATTGCCTGATGAAATGTGAGTACAATTTCGGCACTTTGAAAGATGCCAATGCAACGGATGCGATTCTGGTACACTACCATTATGGAATCGGAATCGGTCTGTCCATTATGATCAATGGACAGATTTACATTGGTCACAAAGGCATGGCAGGCGAGGTCGGTTACACGATTATGGACGTAGACCCACAAGGGAAGCCGAATATGTTAGGATACTATGGCGACAAGAAAGCCGAAGATGTGGATATGGATCTGCTGGCAGATTATTTGGGGCGGAGTATTGCTATTGTCAATAGTCTATACGATCCGGAGATCATCGTGCTCTGCCTGACAGAGGGAAACTATCGGGATAAAATTACAAAATCGGTGCAGCAATATTTGGAAAATTATAGCTGTGATAACCACGTGTCCTTGAAGATATCTCATTTGAATCGAAATGCCAAGGCATTGGGGGCAGCCCTGTTTGCTGTAGATGAAGAGATTAACTCCATTACATAGAAGGCATTGTGATTATAGACAAGAAATAGAAGATCAATTTAGTGAATATTAGTAAAAATGAAAAACGATATTGTATTTTAGAAAGATATCCGATATAATTTTTTATATACCTAATTTCACTGAGTGAAAAAACAGGAGGGAAAAAGGATGGAGAAGAAAGCGAAACGTAATCGCACATATAGTTTTCTATTAGTTTTGCTCCTTGTAGTGACAGGAATGTTCTCTACAAGAATTAATACAGACGTATATGCGAAAGGTTGGGATTGTGTGGTAACTGATCATGAAGATCCTGCCATGCAGTATCTTGCCAGTGCGGACGAGCAGGAATATGCGGCTCAGTATATTTATATCAAGGTGGAGGGAGCAGATTATGCAGTTGTGGAAGGTGATGTTATGACAGAACCAAATTTCCAGAACAAGGCTCCATCTGTGGATGTAGAGAAATTTATGAAGATGAATGGAAAGGCCATTTATATCAACGGCATTTCTCTGGAAGAGATCTATGGAGGATATGATGAGGTTACAAGAGATGCCTGCAGTGTGGTGATCAATCCTCTGACCCGTTGGGGTTATATTGGCATCAAACTCCCAACAGTTCCGGATTATCGGGATTTGTTGAAATTGGAAGTGAAAAAAGGATGTAAGTTCCCTTCCTTGGCTTCTGCTCAGAAGGGTGATGTGGTAGCTGGCAAATGTTATGTCAATCAAGAGACCTACCAATTTATCCACGATGATATGAAGAGTCAGCAGGATGTACCGGATAATGCGGTAAATATGAGCATTCAGGAGAAAAATATAGTTTTTACCATTAAGCTTAATCGCTTCTTACTTTCCGATTGTGACGGAACATTTGCAAAGAAAAATTATGACGATGTCTTACTAAACGGAACCCCGTTATCTGCATTTAACGATGCGAAGACCATCCCTGCAAGCCAGTGGATTGCGGCAAAATGGGAGGGAAAAGAAGCGGGCGATAGACTGCGTCTTATGATTACGGTTCCCCTTTCCTGCAGTTCTCTAATCAATGCAGAGTATGAATATGTAGGAAACCATATTTTACTAAAGAAAGGTATGAGCCTTCCGGCTTCCCGTACAGGAACCGGAACGAAGGATGCCGGCGCATTGCAGAATTCCTATAAGTTAGGAATCTATGCAGAAGAAGTCATTACGGAATATTATGATGAGAATGAACGAATGGAAGATTACGGAACCAATCAGGTCAGTGGGGTAACCTTCCAGAAGAATGACGGAGAAGGTGCTTTGATCAAAGTGACTTTTGCCAGTGCCATTTCCAATGAAGGCATTCCGGCAGAAGGAGATTATCACGTGATTGCCAGTGAAGCAGCCCGGGAAAAATGGGGTGATGGCAACGTATATTCCAAACCATTTTACTTGGGATTCATGCATGATGGTCTAAAAAGCAGCGTATTAGATAACATTTATATCAACGGACAGAGTCTGGCACAATGGCAGGCGGAGATTCGAAAAATGGATGAAAGTTCCGTGCGATGGAGAGCCATCTCCATTCACTATGGAGAGCTTGGTGGCAAGGTGATGACCATTCATTTCGTGTCGGATGCAGTCAATACCAAACAAAAGCTTCTGGAAGCCTATGAGAATGGCACCATGTCTATTGAGTTTAAACCGGGTGTGAAATTCATGACTCATTCTATGGTAAAGACCGGACAGAAATTTGTCTATCAGAAAGAGACCGAGAGCTTTTGCCCGGCAACAACAAAAGAAGATGCCAAGGATCTGGATGTATTCTACAATGGTGAAAAAGTGGAGAATAATTCCATTATTCAGGGCTATGGCTTAATCGACAAGAATAGTCTGTATATTCCGGATGATGGCAATGATTATTATGTATCCTTCGATACCAAATCAGGGGATGATGGAACCCAGGTGAATGTAACCATCTATCTGGATAAGAAAATTGTCTTTGCATTTACGATTAAGAGAAGCTAGAAGAAGGAGGAAAACGATTTGAAAGCAAAAAGAGTACTTTCGCTTGCTCTGGCAGCGACCGTAGCTGTTTCGGCAATGGCGACCGGCGGTTGTGGGAAGAAGGAAGGCAAGACCTATTCCGGCACCCACGAAAAGACAAGCGATGACATGTTGGTTTTTGAGACCTCAGATGAGGATATGACCTTTTTCCTCAACGATTTTTTCAAGCGACATATAGGATATGTAGACGAGAACGGCATTGATTATGCGGTGACGACTTTGAAGCCGGGATTGAATACTACGAACACCTTCTATCAGGAGTGGATGTCCAAATCCTTATTCTGGTTCAATTCTGCAACAGGTTTGGAGACAGACCGCTATACCAGCCAGAAGAACCGCTTGGAATCCCTTCCGGTGGATGATTACGGTTATGTATGGTGTGATGATGATGTTATTCGTACCAATGCGGCGGAAGAATACGATGGATTACATAGAATGGGATGGCCATTCCCGTCTAGTAAATACGAGAACTCCCATGGATATTGTACGTCCTGGATGTTTAATGGAGATGGAAAAGACACCTCCGAATGGAACAGCAATTTTCATGCAGCAGTGGATGCCAATCAGAAAATGATGGTGGGAGATTTCTCCAATAAAAAATCCATCAGCTATGATGTGACCATGAGTGTCCGTTCCGGCGGTATTACTCCATATTTTGCACCATGGTTGGAATTAGACCTTCGAATGGCTCTGGACAATCCGGAAAATGTGGAGGATGTCTATATCTGGTTTACCAATGGAAGAGAAGAAGAATTCTCAGAAGCAAAATGTGTGTCAGCCAAAGAGTGGGCGGCAATTAACTATGATTTTACGGCGGATTATCAGCATTTGTTATATTTTCCAATGTATGCTCATCCATCCTGGGGAGAGTGGAAGAATACCAATGACAATGCTCACAAGATTTACCGTTTGAAGGTGGAGATTCGGGCAAAAGATGGCAAGACCATTAGCGGGACTTGCGGACTGAATTCCGTGCGAAGCGATTATGATACCCGCCATGCCAATAACAATGGAATTTATTTGACATCTCTCTATGATGATCTGCAGTTTACGGGAGATACAGAGTACCTGCTCCGGAATCTGACGAAGGCGAGAAAAGCCATGAATCTTTACATGCAGATGTACAGTGACAACAGAGACCTGATTCGCTCCTCTTATTTCGTAGGACATGATGGAGATAAGAGTGGGGAATACGAAGGCTTTAATTTAGAAGGCGACAGTGAGGCTGCCTTGGCTATGAAACGTGCCAGTGCCTTGGGAAATGGATATTTTGATGCCTCCTATATGTCAGAGTATGATTTCCATACGAACTTGTATTTTTACAAAGGCCTTTTGAGTATGATCGCCCTAGAAAAATATGTGGAAGATCATTCTGAGGAATTGGAAGTGCAGGCGAAAGAGCAAGGCGTTTCCATTGGAAAAGAAGAGGCCACGATCCGAATTGCCAAACGTGCGAAGAATCAATATACGGCAAAGGAAGACGGGGAGGAAGTACTGGGAAGTGCAGATTATACTTTGAATTCAAAGGAATTGCAAGCGATTGCAGATAAGGTGTTAAAGGCACTTCGTCAGGAATGTAATGACAAAGAGATGACCGGTTTCTACAATACCAAGACCGGAAGATTTGCAGGCGGTTACGATATCAATACGGGAACGTTATATGATTTTGGATATACCCAGTATAATCTGGAAGCGGTATATCTGGGAGTTGCCACTAAGGAACAGAGCAAATCCATTATGGACTGGATCAGCGGTGAGCGGATTGTAGAGAGTGATAAGACCGATGATAATGGAAAAGGAGATGGCAAGACAGGAGCCTCCGGCATAGGCGGTTCCACCGGAGAGGATATTTATTTCTTTAATTTTGCCCCTCGTATTACGACGAAGAATCAGACTTCCCCATCTATGTTAAATGGTGTATTGGAAGCGGATCGAAATAATGATTTAAGTACCTTCGGTGTAGATGAAGTACAGTTTGGCGGTGCCTTCTTGTGGACGTCCTTCTACGATATTATGGCGAGATTGCAGGAATATGGCGAGGACGATGCCTACGAACGGTTGGAAGCAATTGCCGACTGGTATAACAATATTTACAAATATTTTGCATCCGATGAACATCAAATCTTCCGGAAAGAAGGAGACAGCGTCTACTATTCTTATTTCTACCATGATTATTACTATAATCATCCGTTTAAGAATGGGGACGAAGATGTCTATCTGCTCTTGCAGGGTGGACGGTACGGAACCGGCGCCAAACAAGGTGGAAATGCCAGCGGTATCATGGGGATTGATAGTGAGTTAGTGGAATCCATATTGCTCTTAGCAACAGTTCCAATGGGATTCTTCGGATTGTCCGGTTCGGATGGTACAACCTTACATATTACACCGTCCATGCCGAGTCAGTTGAATTATTGGAAAGTAGAAAATCTCATGTTCCACGAAGTAAAATATGACCTGACAATTCTGGAAGATACGGTGCGTATTGATTCTGTACGAGGAGATGCAGAAGGTCTCACTGCCAAGGTAACCATGGAGATCAAGGCAGGAGAGAAGGTCTATATCAACGGAAAAGAAACCAAAGAGTATACCAAAGAAGACGGGAAGGCGATCATTACCGTACCGTTGAAAAATAATATCATAGAAGTGAGGTAGCAAGATGAAGAAGAATATGTTAAAAAAAGCAGTTGCGGTAGCGCTAACCGTATTGACAGCAACATCCGGATTGACCGGTTGCGGTGGCAGCAAGGAAGCAAAAATTGATGGAGCAGTTTCTAACAAATATAACATTACCATTGCGGCACAACAGGATGATGGAGAGTTAGTAATCTTAGAAGCCCTGAAGAAAGCCTATGAGGCAAAGAATCCGAATGTCAATGTTATCGTTCGCGATTTTAGTGGTAAGACTTACACAGAAGCTATGAACACCTGGCGAGAGGATTATAGCCTTCTTCCGATGATCAGCTGGATGGATGATCGTGATTTTGCTGCCTACGCAGAAGGCGGATATTATGTAGATCTTCGTTCTTATTTTGAAAAGGATGAGACGACAGATTATAACGAATACTATCAGACTATGTTGAACTCCGCTTCATACAGCGGCGAGTATCGTCCGACTACATCCTACAAAGGAACCGTAGAAGGCAAAGAAAAAAGCGATGACAAACAGTACGGTCTCTATTTTGCACCACGTGATTATAACGAAATCGTAGTGGTGTACAACAAGACTAAATTTGAAGAAGCAAAGATGGATGAGAATGGCAATAACGCAGGCGGTTATAACATTTTCAAAGATTACGAGAAAAAATATGGTGTGGATCTGTCTGATCCAAAGAATAGCAATGACAAATCCAAATGGAATTGGGATGCGTTTGTGAACCTGCTTCACTTAGCAGGAGAGAACATTTTCAAATACAATGCAGGTGCCTCTGCGTTAAATGAACGTGTCATCTACCTTCACAACTCTTATGAGCCGGTTTATACTTCCGTTTTTACAGAGTTAGGAAAGAAATATAAGAACTATGAAGGTTTGATTTCCGCAGATGGCTCTCCATTATTTGACTCCAAGGAGAACCAGGAGATCTACAAATATTTAAGCGAGAACATCTTCCACTACGAAAGTCCGTATGATGAAGATGGACAGATCAAGACCAAACAAAATATTAATGCCGTGACGGAAGATTCTTTCTTCAATGGTATGACGCTTATGACCGTATGTCCGAGACCGACCCTTTACTCGCAGTGGAAAGCCTTAGAAGCAAAAGGAATGGAAATCGATGTGCTTCCGTTCCCGACACAGCAGATTGCAGCGGGATGCTCCGGATATGGAATTACGGTTGCAGGCTCCTATGACGAAGCTGGCAAAGAGATCACACAGAAACCGGAAGGCCTGGAAGAGAAAAAGGTAGTAGACCTTTGCTGGGATTTCATCAAATTTGCCATTTCTGAAGAAGGACAGGAAGTGGCTAGTGAGACAGGTGTCTGCGTTCCGGTACGGAAATCTTTATTAGAAACCGGAATATGGAGAAAAGCATTTACAAGAAAAGACGGTACAACCATCAACCATGATGCATTTATCCTGGAAGAAGAGCTGCCAATGACCATGTACAATGCATATCCTCCGACAAGCAGTAACCAACCGGTACGGGCAAGTCTTCGTACAGACGTTACCAGTTTCCTTCTGGAATTAGAGAATGAAAAGACATCGACGGATGCAGATCGCAATGCAGTTATTACAAAATACATTGATTACTTTAATACACATCGTACCCAGGCAGGATTAAAATAATTGCCTGGAAATAGGGGTAGGAACATGAATGGACAAAACAGAACAAAAAAGAGAAAAAAGATCACACTTTCCTATTTAAGTGGATATTTGTATGTGGCACCGGTTTTGATCGGTATTCTGGTATTTACGCTGATTCCGATTATTATTTCTCTGGTGCAGAGTTTCTCGTATTACAATCCGGCGGAATTCCGGGCAACAACGGAATTTTCGACCCATTACTATAAGTTAATGTTTACGGAGGACCGAACAGCAGTATTTCGTTCCTTGTTCATTACCTTGCGTTACGCTGTGATTATGGTACCACTGTCATTGGCAGGTTCCTTCTTCGTAGCAGTACTATTAAGCTATGTGAAGAATAAGACTGCCAACAGTGTCCTTACCGTTCTTCTGTACCTCCCGGCTTTGATTCCGGGAGTGGCAGGAAGTTTGCTTTGGGCCAATATCACTTCCACAGAATCTTGGGGATATATCAACCAGATTCTGCAACTCTTGGGATTTGATAAATATCCTTTTTTTGCCGATGTGGCCACCGTATTTCCGACGATTATCCTCCTCAGCTTAAATGGTTGGGGGACAGCGTCGATCATGTGGACAGCACAGATGAAGAACATTCCAAAGGAAACCTACGAAGCAGCACAGATTGATGGAGCAGGACGGTTCCAGCAATTGATCAAGATTACCATTCCACTCTGTACGCCGATGCTATTCTACTTATTGATTACGAACATCATCGGTGCTCTGCAGATTTTTGGAAATTACTACGCAATGCTTACGGAATACCCGCAGTCGTCAACACAGTTGAACTTCTTCGTTGTTAAGATTTATCGGGAAATCTACTATGGATATGGCACCTCTTATGCTTGTGCATTATCTTGGTTACTCTTCCTGATTATTGCTGTATTGACCATGTTAGTATTCAAGAATAGCAGCTGGGTATATTATAGTGAGGATAAGTAGTATGGATAGTAAAACATTGAACAGAAAACAAAGGACAAAGAAAGCTTCTGATGTCATGTTTCACATTCTGATCTGGATGCTGATTCTGGTATTTGTGGTGATTGCTTTGTTCCCGATTTATTTTATGATTCTCATGTCGGTAACACCGGATACGTCCTTGCTTGGACAGCCGGCACTCTATCCTCGTGAGATTACCTTCGAGCCTTTCAAACATTTCTTCAATCCGGAGTACCTGTTTGGAAGCAGGACAGAGACAGGGTGGCAGAATGGATATCTGCTCAATACACTGATTGTCTGCCTCTCCAATGTAGGCGGAGTCGTAATCGGTTCTTCTCTTACCGCTTATGGTATTACGAAAGTACCGATTCGAGGAAAAAATATTATCTTTGGTATCATTCTGGGAACAGTATTCCTTCCGGGAACGGTTACATCCGTACCCCTTTACATTATGTATTCTAATTTTGGTTGGAACGGAACCTTGCTTCCGCTGATTATTCCGATCTGGTTTGGCGGCGGAGCCATGAATATCTTCCTGGTGCGTCAGTTCATTCGAGGAATCCCGAATACCTATACCGAGGCGGCGATTCTGGATGGCTGTTCCACCTTTGGAATCTATACCAAGATTATTTTACCACTGATCAAACCAATCTTATTGTATCTTGGTGTCAGCACATTTATCGGAAACTGGAACGATTTCCAGGGACCGCTGCTCTACTTAGGTACTACGAGAAAATATTATACCTTGTCACTAGCCCTTTATCAGGATTTTGCCCAGTTGGGAAATGGATTCCTGGCAAACTCCCAGATGGCGGTAGGTATCATTATGATGATTCCATGTGTCATCTTGTTCGCATTCTTTAAGAAACAACTTCTAGAGGGTGTGGCAGCGATTGGTGTCAAAGGTTAGAAAAGAGAGAGGAGGGCGCAGCATGAAGGCCCATAAGAAACTGATTTTGTTTGGCACATTGTGCGCGGCACTTTCCGTGGCAGGATGCTCCAAAGGCACATCAGATATGGTGATCGAGCCTGATGAACAATACGATACAGCATGGTCCTATGACCAGGATCATCATTTTAAAAAGAGCCTGGAAAAAGGGGATGACAGTGTCATTGATTATAATGCTCACTACTTAGATGAAGAGCACAAAGATGAGGATGGTTATCTCTATAGCGATTGTATCGTATGCGGTTACCGGCGGTATGCCACACCGGTAGAAGGCACGTTTGAATTGGCGGAGACGAAGGATGTGGTATATCCCTATGTGGATCAGGTAAAGAACTATTTGCTTGGACAAAATACCAGTCCGGACGAACATCTGGTTATGAATTACTGCAGTGGAATCATGGAAGCAGAAGCACCGGTGAAAGTGACTTGGACTAGTGACGAGAAGGTGGACCATTTTCAGGTAATCTGTTCTCGAAATGCAGATTTTAAAGACAGCAAAGAAGAGCCAAATAAGACCTATGTCATAGATAAAAATGAGCGCTCTGTCAGCCTGTATAACCTCTATCCGGCAACCACTTATTATGTAAAAGTGACGGAAGTTTTTATGGACGAATCCAAAGATTCGAAGGAACTTACTACCAGTCTTCAGACTTGTGATCTTAATACCCGCGTCATTCATGTGGACGGTATTAAGAATGTCCGGGACTTAGGTGGATATCCGACGACATTGGCGGAGGGAAAGAAGACCAGACAAGGGTTGATTTACCGTGGTTCCGCTCTGGAAGATGAGCAGAGACAGCTATCCATTACCAGTGCCGGGGAAGAGACCTTCCTTCAGGAATTAGGAATTAAGACCGAGATCGAATTGCGGGATAATGGAACGTTTACGTCTCCATTGGCAGGGAAAGTAACCTACAAGCAACTTCCGATTGCCGTTTACAATGAAGTATTTAATGAAAACCAGAAGACAACCCGTCAGAGTTACAAGGAGCTTATGGAACTTCTGGCAGAGGAAAAGAACTATCCGATATACATCCATTGCCAGCAAGGGGATGATCGGACCGGAACCTTCGCATTCTTCCTCAATGCACTCTTAGGTGTCTCCTATCAGGATTTGTGCATTGATTATGAGATGACTTCCTTTAGTCCAAGTGGCTTACGAGGAGCCAGAAACGGAATGAATTATTCCAATCATTTCACGGATATTTATTCTTCCACACGGACGAATGAGGATGGCAAGATTACATACCTGGGACTTATGACGTACGGAAAAGTCAAGAAGACAGGGGAGCCAACGGGGGATACAACCATCACCCAGTGCGCTGAGAATTTCTTCAAGAGTCTCGGCGTGAAGAAAGAGACGATTGAAAAAGTAAGACAGATCAATATTGAAGGATATGGAAAGAAATAAAAGGAGGGTACGCAAGCAAGATGAAGAAAAAATTGTTACGTAGAATCAGCGCAATGGCGTTGGCAATCACATTGGCGACAACGACTTTATTTTCCATGTCCGGCATTTTGAAGGCCCAGACAGGAGAGGAAAAGGCAAAAGCAGCAAATCCTACGACCTTTGTCTACACAGAACTTGGCATTGGAGATGGCGGTTGGACTACCGGCTCTACCACACAAAATGTAACCTCTGTGGATGGGGTGATCAGCGGACAGACCGGTTCTACCAGTGATCCGACGGTACTGACCTTGGATCGTGGCGCTGCCAACAATACCTATATGCTGGAAGCCGGAAATACTTATACCATTACCGCAACCTACAAAGCGGAAGCAAAATTAATGTTCTTTGTAGGCGACTGGATGGCACTTTCGGATGCAGCACCTGCAACTGAGTGGACGACGATTCAGAAGACCTTTACGTCTGCAACCAGCGGAAGCTTGCCAATCTATATTCAGAACTGGGGCGGCGGAACACCGGAAGGGGATTTTGCCATCAAAGAGATGAAGATCAGCAAAGTGACAACCGATGTGAAATTTGATTTTGTTCAATATGATTATACCGACATCAAAGTGGGTGGAAATGGTTGGAAGGCCGGATCTGCAACCAAAGATGTGAAAGTAGAAGAGGGTGTTATAGCAGGACAGACCACATCAAGTAAAGATGCGGCGGTTCTGACCTTAGAGACAGGATTTGCAGGAAACACCTTCCAATTGGAAGCAAAGACCCAATATAAACTCAGTGTCACCTTTATGTCAGAAGTAAAGCTCATGTTCTTCTGCGGAGATTGGACGGCAATCACAACCGGCGCAACGGCGTCAGAGGATTGGACGACGGCATCGGTCACCTTTACCACAGGAGCGAAAGCAGCAAACCTTCCGATTTACATTCAGAATTGGGATCATGACCATCCGGCAGGTGCATTTCGCATCAAGGAGATCTATCTGAGCCGGGTAGCGGATACCAAGACCTTAAAAACAGGCGCTGCATTGGGAACATTGCCAAGCATTCAGCTTCCTGCAAGTGACAAATACCATGAGATGGTATGGATGGCCAATGGCGTCCTTCTTTCTGCGAGTACCGCCTATTCCGAAGATTTGGGAAAAGTAGCGATTGCCCGCGAGAGGGAGAAAGAGCACAAATTAAAGAAAGTAGCCGGTCAGAAGGCAGATTGTCAGCATGATGGCTGGAAAGATTATTACATTTGTGAAAATAAGGATTGTCTGCAGGGATCACAGGCAAGTTTCCATTATGATACTGCCGGAAAGCTGACATCCTTCACCGATTTTGATACCTGGAAATTAGCGGAAGGAAAGATTCCTTCCACAGGAGAGTGCGCCTATACCGTATATCAGAGCGACAAAACGTCCCATTGGATGGTGTGTCAGAGTTGTGGAAATACAAAGGCAGGCTCTAAGACCACACACAAATGCAATCAGAAGGTAGAAGAAGCAATCTATCTAAAAAGTCAGGCAACCTGTAAGAAGGCTATGACCTACTATCAGTCCTGTGTCTGTGGTTATTGCGATCGAACAGCCAAGACCCCGACCTTTACTGTAGGAAAGGCCAATGCCCATCAGTGGACTGCAAAAGGTGCAACGGTGTCCGAACACAAATGCGCCGCTTGCGGAACATGGCAGGAGCATACCTATGAAAAGGATGTGTGTACCGTCTGCAGTTACGATATGGGCGGTGTGGTTCATTTCGTGCAGTATGATTATGGAACCATTCCGGTGGGCAGCGATGGCTGGCAGCCGGGAGATGGCATTCAAAATGTGAAGAATACAAAGGGTGTTCTTAGTGGGGAACTTGCGAATGGATCTGCGGTTCTTACCTTGGGAACTACAGAGAAGAACACCTTTATGATGAAAAAAGGAGTGAAATACCGTATCACCCTAACTTATCAGTCGGATGCAAAATTGATGATTTTTGCAGATGGCTGGAATGCCATGATGCCACAGGCTATGGCGGCAAAAGACTGGGAGACCGTCACCATTACCGTCACACCGGAAGTGGATCGAAAAATGACAATTTATATCCAGAATTGGGATAATAACGTAAAATCCGGAACCTTCCGGGTAAAAGATCTTTACTTATCCAAAGTAAGTGACGGAAAAGCAATCAAAGAGGGAGAGACCTTTGGAACCCTTCCGAAGTTTGATTGCATGGCAAGTGACAACAGTCATAAGCTGGTATGGAAAGTAAGAGATCCAAAGACCGGCAAAGAGATGCAGATTAGCGGAAAGATGAAATTCTCCCCTGGGAAGATGGGAAGTTATGCATTTGCCACAGAGATTCTGGCACCGCACAGCAAGAATGCCCATTGGTGGAGCAACAAAGGTGCCGGTGTAACATACCACAAATGTTCTGTCTGTGGTGTAAAAGAGGAGCATACCTATGAGGCAGATCGCTGTACCGTATGCGGATATGATTTGGGAAAAGCAATCAAATATAACATTTGCAATTATACCACCGTCAGTATCGGACAGGGTGGATGGGAAGTTGGTGCCACCACCAAGAATGTGAAATACAAAGATGGTACAATCAGCGGAAAAACAGGTACTACCAAAGATCCTGCAGTTATGTCTCTGTATGCACATTCCGATTTGAATCCATATGTGATGGAAGCAGGGGTGACTTATCGGGTCAGCATTACATACAAGTCCGATGCGGCTCTTATGATCTTCTGCGATGCATGGAAGAATTTCACCACCGGGGCAGAGGCTTCGAAAGAGTGGAAGACCTTGACCCTTACGATTAGACCGGAAACGGAGCGGAAACTTGCAATCTATATCCAGAACTGGGATCATACCAACCCGGTAGGAGCCTTTGCGTTCAAAGATCTTACCATTGCAAAAATCAGCGACAGTAAGACCTTAAAGAATGGAAAAGCTTTGGGACAGATGCCGGAGTTGACTTACGCACCAACCGATGAATTCCATGAATTTATCTGGTATGCGAAGAAAAAATCCGGAACAGGGTATGTGAAGGTAACTCCGAGTACCAAATATAATAGCAAGACCATGGGAAGCGAGATCCTTCCGATAGAGACGAAAGTCTACCACAGCGTTTTGAACTATGTGCGTTGTGATCTGCAGGAAGTAGATAGCTGGGTTCCGGGCGAAGCAGTCCAGAACGGAAGCTTTTCACGGCAAGATGGCATTCTGAAGATGACATTGGGCGGAAATACCGTAGGAAAAACAGCCATTTCTTTCAGCGATGGGAAAGGGCGAATGACCTTAGAGTCCGGTGTAGAATACAAAGTCATCCTGACATACAAATCAAGCAAATCCTTTGGCGTATTCATGGATCTAAAATCCGATTCCTGGACAGAAGCGCCGGGAAAATGTCTGGCATCCATCGGGGATGATTGGAAGACAATCACCGCTACCTTCAAAAGTGCGGCAGGGGATGTCTTTAACGGAGCCTTGATTCAGTCATGGAACGATGAGAAACCATATACCTTGCAGATCAGAGAATTCTGCATTGTGAAGGCAGAAGATACCAGAAAATTTACCGGAAACGAAGCCATTGGCAAGATTCCGGCCTGTCAGGGAGAGGATGACGCATTAGGAAGATATGTATACAAATGGAACCTTACCAAGGCAAATGGCACCACCATGGATCTAAGCAGTAGTCAGCATATTCGGAATCTGACAGCGGCTGCAGGCGGAGAAGGTGCCCTGTATGCAAAAGAAGAATTGCAATGCGTGTATCATATGGATGACGGCATAGATTACGGAAAGAAACCGACCTGTACAGAAGGCGGCTGGAATTCCTATTGGAAATGCCAGACTTGCGGAACATGTTTCGCAGACAATCTTTGCAGAAAAGAAATCAAAGATGTGAAAGCATGGCAAAAAGGGGATGGCAAGTTAGAAGCAACAGGTCATGTACATACCATGGAACTTCTCGCTTTGGATGGCACTGTATATTACTACTGTGATTGCCACAAATTGTTTGCGAAAGAAGGAGAAACTTATGTGGAAGTTTCGTTTAGCGTGTTGGATACAGAAAGGGAAAGGTAAGAGGGCATGAGAAAAAAGAATATAGGAAAACAGATGCTTGCCTTTTTACTGGCAGCGGCTATGGTGTGTGGTTTTGCAGGATGTGGAAAAAATAAAGATTCCAAACCGGTGACCGATACACAACAGACGGACCAGACAGAATATGGAACCTATGAGATTGCCTTATCCCTATCCGACAAGGAAACCGTGAGTATCCTTGCTCCAAAAGTAAGCGAATACCTGGCACTGGATACGGATGATACACCTGCGATTGCGGCGTTTCTAAACAGTGCCCAGACTACCTGGTATGAGGAAGGAGTAGCTAGTATTTCCTGGTCCAATGCAGGAGCAGACAGCTATGATGTTCTCTTCTCTGAAAAAGAGACCCTGGAGGATGCACTTGTGGTGTCCACCACAGAGACAGAACTTTCCCTTTCTGCTTGTACGTTTCTAATGCCGGGCAAGACATACTATTGGAAAGTCATTGGCAGACAGGCAGAAGGAAGAGGAAGCTTTTCAAAGACCGGTAGTTTTACGGTAAAAGATGAAATTCTTCGTGTTGTTTCCGTTGACGGCGTAGAAAATGTCCGAGATCTGGGCGGATGGGAAATAGGGGATTCCCAAGGGAAGGTAAAATATGGTATGATTTACCGTGGAGGACGTCTTAATCCAAAAGCAGATACCCAGAAAGGTGGTATAACCACCTCAGGCATAACTGTGATGAAAGAGAATCTGGGGATGCGTAGCGAGATTGACCTTCGAAATGGCAGTGATAACGATGGACAGACCCAGTGTGCCTGGGATAGTGCCGGATTTTACAAACTCTATTCCATCGGCGCTTATGACCAACTGATTCCTGGACAGAAAGGGTATGACAAGACCTATACAGAAGCGGTAGCAAACATATTTACGTACTTGGCAGACAAGAGCCATTATCCGGTATATATCCATTGTAATTATGGAGCAGACAGAACGGGTAGCGTGGCATTTTTAATCAATGGATTGCTGGGTGTCAGCTACAAAGATTTGCTCAAAGATTTTGAACTTACATCCCTTACTCCGTCTGAGAGACGTTGGCGTAGTCAGATTGTGAAGCAGGAGTCAGGTGCCTATGGGTTCTTGAAAAATGGCATTATGCAGAATGATGATCAGAATTATGTAGCCCTTGGTCATTTTCATCAGATGTTGATGAAAAAATATGGAAAAGGGACAGATCTGGCAGGTGCTATTGAGACGTATCTGAGACAGGCTTGTGGTGTAAAAGCAGAGACCATTGCTGCCGTAAAAGAAATCTTAATAGAAAAGTAGAGGAAGCAAAGATGATTACATGGAAGAATAAGAAATTTTACAAAGATGGAGAACCATTTTCGATTTATGGAGGTTCCATTCATTATTTCCGTAGTTTGCCGGAAAAATGGTATGATCTACTGTTGAAATTAAAAAACTGCGGACTTAATACGGTGGAGACCTATTGCGCATGGAATCTTCATGAGCCGGAGCCGGGAGTCTTTTGTTTCGACGGACGTCTGGATATCGAACGATTCATTCAGACCGCTACGGAACTTGGCTTATATGTGATTATCCGTCCGGGTCCATATATTTGCGCAGAATGGGAGCATGGCGGATTGCCGGGATGGCTCTTGAAAGATCCGACCATGAAAGTGCGGACCGAAGAGGGCGAATACCTGCATTATGTGAAGCGGTATTTTGACCATCTGATGCCACATATTCTTCCGTATCTGGAGACCAACGGTGGAAATGTAATTCTCATGGCAGCGGAGAATGAATATGGTTCTTATGGAAACAGCACTTCCTATATGAACAGTTGTGTTGCAATGCTGCGGGAATACGGCGTGGATGTTCCGATTTTCACATCCGATGGACATATGAAGATGTTCTTAGACGGAGGACATGCAGATGACTGCCTCTGTGCATTAGATTTTGGATATGATCAAGGGAAGGTTTATCCGGATCATGTCAAACCCTTATCTGAGAGACAGCCGGAAGCACCGTGGTTCCATGTGGAATTCTGGATTGGAATGTTCGCACACTGGGGAGAACCACAGCAGAACTATCCGGCAGAATATGTAGAAGCAGAGCTTCGTAAACACTTGGAAATGGGCATGGATTTTGTCTTCTATATGTTCCACGGAGGAACGAACTTCGGTTTCTACAATGGAGCAAACTCCTTTAACAAGAATCCGGAAAGACCGTTGGATTATAAATATTTTGCAGATGTGACCAGTTATGATTATGATGCGCCACTAACAGAATGGGGCGAGATCACACCGAAATATCTGGCGATTCAGAAAGTGATGAGTGAACACTTAGGCGTGGAACTTCCGAAACCGGAACCGGTTCCGGTCATGGAAGTGGGCGATGTAGAATTGACTCAGTGCGGAGAATTATTTGACAACCTGGATCAGATTGGCAAGAAGCATCAATCTGCTTGTATCCAGCCAATGGAACACTTCGATCAGAGCCTTGGATTTATCTTATACCGGACAGAGATTCCGTATCAGAATGATATTAGTTACCTGGCTTTACATGGAGTATCCGATTTGGCTCACGTCTACTTCAACGGAGTCTATCGTGGAAGCATTCACCGCAATGATGCAGAGCCATACATTCCGTCACCATGGATGATTGAAGGCGGCACCTTAGAGATCCTGGTAGAGAACCTCGGCCGTGTGAATTTTGGCGCCGGCATGTTAGACGGAGAACGCAAAGGAATTCAGGACCGGGTTGTGATGCAGGGAAAAGGCGGACCGGGACAGAATATCTTCAATTGGGAAGTCTATACCTTGCCAATGGAGGATTTATCCAACCTTACCTACAATGGCGGTACAGAAGATCGTCCGATGTTCTACAAAGGCACCTTCTCTGTAAAAGAGAAAAAAGATTGCTTCGTTCATTTGGACAATTTTGAAAAAGGATTCGTTGTAGTCAATGGATTTAATATTGGACGCTATTGGGAGATTGGACCACAGAAGTCACTGTATCTTCCGGCCTCCTTATTGAAAGATGAAAATGAGATTGTTGTATTTGATATCCATCCGACAGAAAAACCGGTGATTTCCATTCGGGATTACCACATCCTGGGATCTATGACCACAGACAAAGGTCCGGAGACCATCATGTAATCTGTGCGGGTGCAGAAAAGAAAGAAGGTTTAGCAAGATGAATGCAGAGAAAATAAAGGTAATTGTAATTGGCTGTGGCGACCGTGCCACAACCTATTGCAAGAATGGGGTTCAGGTGTTTGGAGAGATGGAACTGGTGGCTGCAATCGATCCGAATACAGAGGCACTTCGCTATATGCAGGAGACCTTTGGGATGACCAAAGAACAGTGCTATACGGATATACAGGATGTATTGGCACAGGGCAAGATTGCAGACTGCGTAATTAACGGAACCATGGATCAGTATCACTTAGAGACCACCATTCCTTTCTTAGAGCAAGGCTATGATATGCTCTTAGAAAAACCGATTGTGAATAACAAAGAAGATCTGATGAAGATCCGTGAGACAGCCAAAGAACATGGCTGCAAATTAATGATTTGCCATGTGCTTCGCTACACACCATTCTATACCACCATTAAGAAATTGATTATGGATGGCGAGATCGGGAAAGTCATGAATATTCAGATTTCAGAGCGTGTAGGCGCTTTCCATTCCTCTTCCGCATTTATCAGAGGAAAATGGAACAGCAAGAAGAATTGCGATTCTTCCTTCATGTTGGCAAAATGTTGTCACGATATGGATTTGCTCTGTTGGTTAAATAACAGTACCGCACCGAAGACGGTATCCAGCCTGGGCGGTCGGGATTACTTCATTCCTGAGAAAGCACCAAAAGGCGCCGGAACCCGTTGCTTGGTAGACTGTCCGAAAGAGATTCGGGAAAAATGTATCTACGACGCACAGAATATGTATCTGGATAACTGCCTGATTCCACAGTATCCATGGCAGTGCACCGGAAAGAACTGGCAGGATGTAACGGAGGAAGAAAAGGTAGAATCCTTGAAGACCTATAATCCACACGGCGCATGTATCTACAAGACCGACGGCGATATTGTGGATCACCAGCAGGTAATCGTTGCATTTGAAGATGGTTCCACAGCAGGTCACACCCTTACATTAGGAGCCATGCGCCCGGGAAGAAGTATCTGGGTGCAGGGAACCGAAGGCGAGATTGAAGGTTGGGTAGATGATGATCATGTGACCGTACAGAAATACGATCGCAAGACCTCCTGGTATGAGACCAAGGTTGTACCGACGAATATAGATAAGGATATAGAAGACCGTCATCATGGTGGTGATCGTGGACTGGTCAGAGATTTCTGCGATATGATGAAAGGCAAAGAATTCTCCATCTCCAGAACCTCCATTGATGATTCTATTAACAGCCATCTGGTATGCTATGCGGCAGATGAATCCATGGAAACAGGAAAATTAGTTGAGATTTAATACGAAAAAAGACTGTCACTAAAAAAAGGTGGCAGTTCTTTTTTCTTGCGCATTCTAGAAGAAATAGGTATCATATAGAAAGAAAATACCATATCCGGGAGAAGATAACATGAAGAAATTAGGAATTTACCTATTGATGATTACGATGCTGGCCGGCTTGTTGCCGATGGGAAAAGAAGACGTGCAGGCGGCAAAGGCAAGGGAACAGAAGCAAGAGTCGGATGGCAAGACTTATGTTGCAGACAGTGATGCTTGGAGTGGACAGAATCTAGAAGCCGGAAAGTCTGCGGTTCATTACTATGGTGGAACCCAAGGCTTGGTTCTGAAGAAAGAAAATGTAACCGAGACGGCAACGGCAACTAATACTACCTTGTATCAAATCAAAAAAGACGGAATCCATACGGATTTCACTCTGACATGGGAAGTCTGGTACCTGAGCAAAAATAGCCAGGGATTTGCCCGGTTAGACGTGACAACCTATGATGAAAACAGACAAAAAATTGCATACCACTATGGGAATCAGGTGATGCTTTCAAGAAATGAGGAAAATAGCCTATGGCAGAGACTGGAGACTTCTGAAGTAGTATCGGAGAAGACCACTTACGTCAGCTTCACCATTACCGTTACAGATGGCTACAATTACCTGTGGATGGACGAAATTGCAGTGAGTGCAAAGGAGAATACCATACAGAGCAATGAAGAGGCCATAGGAAGCCATGGATGGGAGGCAGAGGCCTTGTGGTATCCGGAAGATCCGAAGACGGAAGCCATTGGACAGGCCCGGTATTTCCGGACGAGATTTCAGATAAAGAAAGACATTCATACAGCCTATATCCAGATGGCGGCGGATGATTCTTCGTGGCATCAGGTTTTTGTAAATTGCACATCTTCGAAAGTAGGACTTACCCAAGTGGCTAAGAAGGAGGGGGATGACAGAGGGACAGCCTACGTCTATGATATGACAGACCGTGTCAAGAAAGGGGAGAACATTCTGGCAATTCGGGTTCACAATGTCAACAGCGTAGCCGGAGTGATCTTCGAACTCTATCTTACCTATACAGACGGAAGCAGTGAGATTCTCTGCAGCAATTCGGAAAATACCAAAGTCAGCAGATTAAATTGCGTGTCGGAAAATGATTTTTTCAACAAACCGGAAAGTCAGTTTGAGGTGCCGGCAAACTGGTATACAGTGGATTTCGAGGATCGTACATGGGTAGCGGCAAGGAATCTTGGCATTCCGCCTTATAGCAATATGCCAACCCCGAACTATGTCTACGGATATAAACCATGCTACACCATTCAGACAGACACCATACCGAAAAAAACGGTAACCGGCGGCACGGAAGCGAAGATATCCTTCACCTATACAAAAGAGCAATATACAGATCGAAAACCGGAGACGGTGACAGGACTTCTCTATCAGGAAGATACACTGCTTGCCCATCTTACCATGCAGACAACCTTCCAATCGGGGAAGGCAACCTTTACCTGTAAGATCCCGGATTATCTGCCGGAAGGAACCTATACGCTGAAGATTCAGAAAGACAAATTGCGGATTCTTGGTGGGGCAGATACGGATCTACTCTGTCAGCTCACATTAAAAGAACCGGATAAGAAGTGCGGAGAAGCAACCGTCAAGAAGGAAAATGGCATTGTCCGGCTCTATGTAAATGGAATCAAGACCAGCCCGATTCTCTATCTGCGACCACATCATAATATATATTATGATTATGAGAAACTAAAAGGAGTACAGGATGCAGGGATTACCCTTTATGCTACCTATAATGGACAGCTTGATGGCGCCGACGGGAATCCAATCTGGACCGGACCGGATACCATCGACTATGAAGCTTTTGACCGAGAGATCTATAGGACACTGGATTTGCAGCAGGATGCCATGCTTATGGTAAATATGGCGATGAATGCACCACAGTGGTGGCTGCAGGAACATCCGGAAGAATGTCTGGCAGAGGAAGATGGAAATCCGATCCGCTTTTCCGATTCCGAGGGTCCCTATCGGGTTTCCTTTGCTTCGGAAAAATATCGACAGGAAGCTGCAGAAGTAGTGAAGAAGCTGACCCAACATATGAAGGAAGCATCCTATCGGAACCGGGTATGCGCAGTCAAATTAATCGGCGGACATACCTATGAATGGAAACAATACAATCAGGATGATGAAGGAGCGACCAACAAATGGCTGGCGATTGATTATTCCAAAGCAATGAAGGACTCCTTTAAAAAGGCAACAGGATATGAGGTGCCAAGCGTAGCAAGAAGAAGCCAAAGCATCTATACAACCCTTCTGGATCCGGCAACCCAGGCAGACGTCATAGCCTATAATGAATACATTTCCCAAGTGGTAACCGACTCCTTTTTGACCTACGCCAAGGCGGTAAAAGAGATCATGCCTACATGGTTAGTGGGAGGCTATAACGGCTATCTCTGGTTTGAGAATTCCACCCTTGGAATCGGCGGCTGCCATACCACGGTAGAGCAGGTGCTAGATAGTCCCTATATTGATTTCATCGCTTCTCCGGTAAATTATTCCGAGCGAATTGCCGGTTACCAGACCGGATACATGGCTATGAGCGAGAGCATTGCGGCTCATGGAAAACTCTATCTGCTAGAGCAGGACAATCGGACCTTGGATGGACATGTTTTCGGAAATGCGTTAAGCGACAATGCGGTGGGCCTAGAGACCACGGAGGAAGGTTCCGTCAAACAGCTGACACGGGATATGACCCGGGATTTCGTTCAGGGAAATGGTTTCTGGCTCTATGATATGGAAGGCGGATGGTTTTATCGAACCGCCATCACCGATGCCATTGCAAAAGTAAAAGAAGAATATGATAAAAGTCTAAATCAAGACCTTTCCACCAATAGCCAGGTGGCCGTCTATGTAGGAGCTGATTTCTACAGCCAGCTGGTATCGGATACCATTGGCGGGGGAAATGCATCCCGAGGCACCTATCTGGTTTCCCAGCTGTATAATAAGCAGCGACTTCAATTATCCAAGATGGGAACGTCTTACGACACCTATATGTTGGAAGATCTGACGAGCAAGAGCGCCCAGGTAGATTGGTCGCAGTACCGTTTGCATATTGTACTATCGCCAATCGCCATGGATCAAGAAACGCGCAATGCTTTGGAAACAAAGGTAAAGACCAATGGAAATACCGTACTCTGGATCTATTTACCCGGAGTCTCGGACACCGAGAAAATCCATAGCGATAACCTCGCCGAGGTGACAGATATGAATGTGAACCTGATACAGGAAGGAGCCCTGAATCTAACGGGAACCATTACGGATTCCCGGTTTGGAACCGTGGGAAATTCCTATGGTGTAGACTATGGTTATACTTACGAGACACCGTATGCAGTGGTGAAAGATTCGGATGCGGAACCACTGGCAACCTATGACAATAAAAAAGGAATTGCCGCAGCAATCAAAACATGCAAGAACTATACCAGTATTTATTCCGGAGTTCCTTGCGTGACGGCAGAATCCCTTCGAAAGATCTGCAAGATGGCAGGGGTGCATCTCTACACAGAGGATCAAGATGCTGTGATTGATACCAATGCCGGTTACTTAAGTCTGTACAGTCAGACACCGGGAAAGAAGACCATTACCTTGCCAGAGAGTTATACCGTATATGATGTATATGCAGGAAACAAGCTGGGAGAGAATCTGACCTCCTTTACCGTGGAGACAGAAAAGGCCCAGACCTGCCTCTATCGGCTGGAAAAGAAAAAAGTACATACCCACACCGCAGCCGTAAAAGTAACCAAGAAAGCAACCTTTACTTCCGCAGGGACTCGCCAGACATATTGTAAGACCTGCAATGCCAACCTCAAAAAAGCGGAGACCATACCGGCAGCCAAAAACGTCACACTGAGCAAGGCGACCTTGACTTATAGTGGAAAGACGCAGAAGATCAATATCCAGGTAAAAGACGCATCCGGCAAGGTCATTTCGCCAAAAGAGTATACGGTGACCGGAAATACAGGAAAGCAGGTAGGAAATTACAAACTGACGGTAACCTTCCGCTCCTCTTCTGCTTCCTATACAGGAAAAAAGACCATCAGCTGGAAGATCCTTCCAAAGAAGACCACGCTGAAGAAAATCACTCCGGGAAGGAAGTGTTTGACCGTCAAGTGGAGCAGACAGACAGCCGGAGTGACCGGGTATAAGATACAATATTCCACCAGTTCAAATTTTAAAAAGAATGTAAAGACGGTAACCATCAAGAAGAATAAAATAACCTCGTATACCATACGGAAGTTAAAAGCAAAACAAAGATATTATGTACGAATTTGCACCTATAAAGGAAAGCTTCCTTCCGGATGGAGCAAAGTAAAAAAATGTCGCACAAAGTAGGTTGTGCGGCATTTTTTATCGGGGGGGGCAAAAAGACAAGAATTCTAAAAAAATAAGGGGTGTTTTCCCGATGAGAAGATTGACAAGTTCCCTGCTATCTATTAAAATAAAGACATCAAACGTATCACAGTGTGATATGATGTTTAACACGTAGAAAGGTGATAAAGATATGAAGAAAAGGATAAATTCGACATGGCGCAGAATCTTAGCCGGCACATTAGCGGTTGCTTTAACTGCCACGGGTATATCGTATGACAGTTTTTTTGCAAGCGCAACGAAGATGCCATTGGTACATAACGGTGATTTTGAGACGGTCGTGGAAGGCGATGATGGAAGCAGAGGATTGAGCGGGTGGATTGCCAAGCAGCTAAGTCAGGATAACGGTTCTTTGTCTCAAGGGAAAAAAGAGGGGCAGGATGGTGCCTATGCAAGGCTTGAGACCGATGGTGCCTTTGGTATGGATACCGCAACAGATTATCTGGTATCGGTGGAAGCCGGGCAAGTCTACGAATTATCCTATAAAGTTCGTATCAGTGGTGAGAAATCTGTGGTAACACCGTATCTCTACTACTATACAGCAGAAGGCGGAGCAGCCAGCATCCCGTATACATCAGTGAATGCCGTAGCATCCGGCAAGATGGATTGGACGAAGAAGAGCGTGAAACTTACCATGCCATCGGATGCATCGAAGATCGGACTTAGCTTCATATTGCAGGCCAAATCAGATGATGGAAGCAAAGAGACGGCATATATTGATGATGTAAAAATGGAGAAAGTAGCAGAGGGAACAGACACCTTAACTGCGAAAAATGTAACAAAGACAGCGACTGCCTATGCAGAAGAAGAGGTACAGCTCTATACAGCCATGATGGCCAATCGCGCCACAGCCCTGCTAAGCTGCGGTTTTGAAGAGGGCGAGTATAGCAATTGGAACATGAGCGGCATCGTACCAACAAGTGAGGATAAAGCATCTGGCGACAAAGCGTTGAAACTCTCGAAAGGCGTCTATGGCGGCTATGTAACAGCACCGTCTGTAACCGTAGAGAGCGGAGAGACTTACACAGTCAAAGGAAAATTAAAATCCGCAGCCGATTCCCAGGGAATCTTCTGGATTCATCAGATGACTGCCGGGGGCGGAAGCGTATCCATGTGGAACATCGGTTACATCAGTGAACTGAACGCTTCCACAGAAGGTTGGATGGATGTAGAATTCGATGTGAAGATCCAGCCAGGAGCAGCCCTTCTTCGTTTGGATCTACAGGTCAATGAAGGGGAAGGCGCTTCCTACTTTGATGACATTTCCATTACCAAGAAAGTGCCGGTGGCAGGACAGGATCCTGACAACCTGCTCCAGAACGGCTATTTTGAGAAAAAATTACAGAGCTGGACCTTTGTGGATGCCGGCACAGGCTCTCATAGCATTGTCAATACAGGCGATGAGAAATATGGCCAGGTATTGCAGAGTAAGTTAAAAGAAGCAGGCGACCAGGTATATGGATGGAGCGAAGAGATCGCAGTCAAATCCAACTATATTTATACGGTTTCCTATAAAGTGAAATTTACACCGGATGAAAAAGAGCCAACACCTCCATACGGTTGTATTACCGTTATTCAGGAAATAAATTCCAAAGGAGTCTATACCGGAACACCGGCCAGCAGCCAGGCTGTCAATCAGACCAATGGCTGGAAGACGGTAACCTATGATTATATTACCAGTGCAGATGCCAAGTCCGTCCGAATCGACTTGATGCATGCGAACATTCCGGGAACAGCCCAGTGGGATGCAGTTGTTATCAAAGAAAAAGGGAAATATACACCGGAGACCTTGGATGCGAAATACGACCATGGCGGAACAACAGATACCAAGAACAAAGCCAACCTGATTGCCAACGGCACCTTTGACAAAGGGGATATGAGCGGTTGGAATCCACAGGAAGGAATCAAAGCCATTGCAACCAAGAATACAGGTGGCGGAACCCTTCGTTTTCAGGTGAAAGCCGGAAGATATTTCCAGAGCAATACCATTACGGTGCAGGGCGAGAGCCGTTATGCATTGACCTATTATGTAAAAGGGGAGAACTTAACGAACTTGGATCTGATTTCTTACCTGTTCTATACAGATGAGAAGGGCGCTGTGACAGGTTGGACAGATTTCGTTCAGTACAATGTTACCAGTATTGCCAAAGGACAATGGAAGAAAGTAGCCATTGAATTTGCCACACCGAAGCTTCAAAAAGGGCAGACCCTGACCATGGGATTTAAGACCCTCCATACACAGAAATGCGGATGGCAGAAGACCAACAATGACAAAGATTGTAATTGTACGGTAAATGGTACGATTTACTTAGATGATATTTCTTTGATTCGCACAGGCGCCTTCAAAGATGTGGGAGAAGGAAAAACTTCTGCAAACAGTTTGATTTACAACGGAACCTTCAACCGCTATGCGGCCAACGAAACCAGCGTAGATGGTTGGAATCTGAATACATCCTGGAAAGGCTTCAAAGCAACGATTCAGAATAAAGTGGCAAGAAGCGGAAACGCGCTTCGCTTAGAAGCAACCGGACATTCTTTTGTCTGGGCATCCGATTTTACAGTGGAGCCGGGAAAAATCTATATCCTGTCTTACTGGGTACGGGTGGATAAAGCCAAAGGCCTGAAATTTGCCCCATATATGAACGATGCCAACTATGGCGGTGGCTTCTGGTTAGATGATGCGGTACAACCGGTTTATGAGAAAACCAACGGATGGGTCAAAGTATCCGGTGCCGTTTCCATTCCGGAGAGTGTTGGGAAGAATCAGAACAATCCGAAGAAAATGGTACAGCTTGGATTCCAGATCTATGAAGGATCCGGCGTAGTCTATTTAGATGATGTATCCATGGTTGCGACAAAAGTCAAATCTACCGATGCCAACCTGGATTTCGAGTTAGACAAAGAAGTTTTATATAACTGGAGCTTCGCAAGTTATAACGGTGCAGATGCAACCCTTTCCGCTTCCAATCAGGTAAGACCGGGAAGCAAGGGAAAAGTCAGCGCATTGATTACCAGCAAGAGAAGAGCCGGAGAGAGTATTCTTACCGGCAGCAAGATCAAAGTAAAACCAAATACAACCTATGAATTTACCTACTGGACCAAACAGACCGGGGATTACCAAGGAATGAGTACCCAGTTCTTCCATCAGTTGAAGAAGGATGGAGTTACGGAATCTATGGGGCAGACCTGGGATGGAAACCAGATGAAACTGGTAGCGACAGCAAGTATCTCTCCTTACTGGACCTATCAGGTACAAGGAGAAGTGGGTTGGAGACAGATCAGCCTATCTCTTACGACCTCTTCCGATTGCTACTATATCGAGCCACGCATCTTAGCCAAAGGTGAAAATATGAAACTGTGGATTGATGACGTGACCTTTACAGCATGTACCCAGAGTCCTAACCTTGATTTTGAGACGACATCCAAGATCACAGGGGCTCCGCAGAACTGGTATATGTCCATGGGACGTTCCTTCCAGACAACGTTTGAGGCAGATAGTAAAGTCTATCATTCCGGTAACAAATCCCTTCATGTGGTAAAAGATTCTCTTCAGGAGAAGCAGGTCATTGACCATGCTGCCTACATGAAGATTGAAAAAGATGCAATCTACGAGTTCTCTTTCTGGGTAAATTCCAGAAATTGTTCGCCGGATGCAACCCTTCGTATGGATCTACAGCTCTATAGAGCAGACGGTACGAGAATCTATATGACAGACGGTAATTACGAATTGCTTCAGGGAACCGTTACCTCCTTAAATGGTGGCAAGAACATGAGCGGTTGGAAGAAAGTGCTCACCCGAAGTGCGGCACCGGCAGAAGCAGCTTATGCAACGGTGAATTTCGTGGTAACCCGGGGTTATGCTGAGTTCTGGGTAGATGACATTTTCTGCAATATTGTGGAAGATGGAACCGATTGTGTGGTTTATTATGAAGATTTCCATGCAGTGGATCAGGATGGAAATATCAGTGATTGGAAATTAGAAAAGAACAAAGGAAAAGCAAGTTTCACCGCTTCAGGGGGCGGCAAACTTACCATTTCCAACGGAGAAGCCTATATCAAGAATCGCATGAAGATGTTGATGACGGATTACACCTATACCATCAAAGGAAACTATGATGCGAAAACAAAAGGGGAAGCACAGATTCGTTTCTATGATTATAAGGGACAGGAATATACCGAAGAGCGCCAGAGCGTAACCCTGAACCCGAAGGGAAAGACCTTCGAGATGACGGTGACAGCTCCAAGTAATTCCTACAGCGCCCTCTATATTGGAGGCAAGAAGGCAGGAAGCATTACCCTTAAGAATGTGACAATCTACATGACTGCAAAACCGGCAACCAGCTCTGACTGGGATGGCTTCTGGGTATGGTATCCGGAAAATCCGGTGGATGATGCAGTGGAACAATATCGCTATTTCCGCTACGAATTTGTCTTAGAAGACGATCCGGAATATGCGCCTCTCCAGTTGACCGTCGATGATAAATATGCACTCTATGTCAACGGTGAGAAGATTGATGAAAACTGGGATGCAGGAAACGATTCCTGGGCAAATGTGGCCTCCTACGATTTGACAAAAAAAGTCAAAAAAGGAAGAAATATTATTGCCTTAAAGTGTTACAACCTGGTATCTGAGGCGGGATTGCTCTTCGATGGTAAATTCACATTGCAGAATAAGAATGTGCAAGTGATTGCATCCGGAAGTGATGTTCGCTCTTCTAAGAGTGCCAACGATAAGACCTTAGATTGGACCAAAGTAGGATATAATGACAGCGGATGGAAGCTGGTTCGAGAATACGGACAGCCGCCATGTTCTCCATGGGGCCCGGTATTTTACGACTCTTCCCTCTATATTCACAATGCGGCAACGGTGGTATCTACCAAAGTGCCGGAGAAAGTAACCAGCGGAAAGACCCTAGAATTTGAAGTGACGTTGAAATTAGACAGCCCGATAGAATCCAAATTTACGCCGGTTGTCACCATTTACAAACGAAACTCTCTGACAAGCGTTACTTCCGCACCGATGGAACTGTTAAATTATGAGAACACCTTAGAATGGCCGGTGGGAGAAGAATTCACCCTGAAGGCCAGCGTAGAGATTCCGGACTATGTAGAGAGCGGAAAATACCAGATTCAGATGGATTCCAATATGCTTCTGCTTAGCGGCGAGGAAGTCTACGATAACAAATTCCTAAGTTTTGAAGCATGGGCAAGTGCTACGGGTAGAGATCCGATTACGTCCAGCATTGAAGTGGTAAATGGAACGCCGACGCTGCTTATTAATGGAGAGCCTCAGGCGGCACATTTCTACAACCGTCCGGACTTAAATGTCTATCTGCAGACCGATGCAGAGACCAGATTGTACAAATCCGATTTGGAACTGTATATTACCTATGGTGGTTCCCTCTACAAAGGCGGATGCGATCCGATTTGGTTAGAAGACGGCTCCATTGATTATGATGTATTTGATGGCGTTATCTACGAGACCTTAGGGAATAACAGCAATGCCCTTGCCATGGTCAACATTGGTATGTTCGCACCAACCTGGTGGATGGAACAGAACCCGGATGAGGTCGTAACCTCTCACGATGGAGAAAAATATATCAAAGCCGATGACGTTTCCTTTGCATCGGAGAAATTTAGAAAAGAAGCAAGTGAAGTTTTGCGGCAATTGTTGCAGCATATGAAAGAGCAGAGCTATTACAATCGAATCTATGGAATTAAGCTGACAGCAGGTCACACCTATGAGTGGATGACCTGGGGAACCGGCGATGGCTATGGACCGGATTATAGCAAGGCTTCTCAGGAAGGCTTCAAGAAATATTTGAAAAAAACATACAAGACCAACGCAGCCCTGCAGAAAGCTTGGGGCAACAGCAAGGTAACCTTTGAAAATGCGGCGGCTCCGTCATGGAATGCAAGAAGCGCATCCGATAAGATTTATATGGGTTCTGTGACCGCAGGAGAGTATCCGAGAAACATGATTGACTGGAACCTTTATCTGAACGATGCCAGTGCAGACCTGTTCTTGCATTATTGTAAGATTGCCAAAGAAGAGACAGACAACAAATTGATCGTTGGTGGATACAACGGATATCTCTGGACCAATGCATCCTATGATGCGCAGGGAAAAGCCCATACCGCATTCCGTCGGGTTCTTCAGTCAGAATATGTGGACTGGGTAGCATCTCCGATATCCTATGCGGAACGACTTCTTGGAGAATCCAACGTCTACATGACCATGATTGATGCTGTGGAAGAATATGGCAAGATGTATATTGCAGAAGAAGATAGCAGAACCTGTCTCTCCAATGTCTATGCCGGCGCATCCTGGGATGCCAGCTGGGATTTCCAGGTGGGACAGACAAGAACCTTAGCGGACACCGTTTTACAGGCCAAGAGAGATTTCGCCAATGCAATGATTAACGGCGCAGGTCTCTGGCAGTATGATATGTACGGCGGATGGCTGGATGATGATCAGATCTACGATTATCTCAGCGATGCCAAGAAAGAATATGAATTTAGTGTCTATGTGGATCGGGATATGCGAAATGAAGTGGCAGTCTTCGTGGGAGATGAGACCTATGCTTATATGACCGCCGGAAGCATGAACCCATATACCGTATTTGAACCAATGCTCTTCCAGCAGAGAAAACATCTGGGGGTTATGGGAGCCGGTTATGACACCTATAACATGTCCGCATTGCTAGATGGCAAGGTGTCCGGACACAAAGTAAATATTATTCTTTCTCCGTTTGAAATCACGG
Organism: uncultured Faecalimonas sp.; assembly: GCA_964450635.1. GTDB lineage: Bacteria > Bacillota > Clostridia > Lachnospirales > Lachnospiraceae > Faecalimonas. The sequence goes on from CAYVDA010000002.1 coordinate 75,286, forward strand.
AGGAGATGCAAAAAGCCATTGACAAATATCTGAAAGTCAATGACCAATATGTGGTTTGGGTTTATCTGCCGGGTGTATCCGACGGAAAATCCTACGACGTATCCAATATCAAACGGGCAACCGGATTCGATGTGGCAGTTGTAGAGAAAGTAGCCGGACAGCAGGTAAAAATCAATAAGACCCAAAGTTCTGTTACAGCAGGAATCGAAGGGCTTGTATACGGAACCAGCCAGGCAAGTATGACCTCTCCACAGACCTATGTGAAGAATACCAAAGGCGCAACCGTATTGGGAACCCAGATGGACGGAGGACAGGCCGGTCTGGTGATGAAAGATATGGGAGATTGGACCTCCATTTACTCCGCGGCTCCATGTTTGGATGTGAAGCTCCTTCGCAACATCCTAAAGACTGCAGGGGTACATATCTATTCAGAGAGCCAGGAAGATGTCATCTATAACAATAATCATTATGTGGCACTTCACAGCGAGACACCAGGTACCAAGACCATTACCCTGCCGAAGAACTATTCTGTCTATGATGTATTTGAAGGCAAGTTTTTGTCTATGGATACCAATAAGATTACCTATCAGCATGATGAAAATGAGACCCATATCTTCCGTCTGATGACACCGAATACTTATGCGGTAACCGCCAGATTGCGAAGCGGTAAAGGAACCTTATCCGCTCCGGGACTTACGGAAGTAAAGACAGGAGAAGGCTACAGCCTGAAGGTAGAAGCGGAAGAAGGATATGAACTTTCTGAAGTGCTGGTCAATGAGGAAGCAGTAGAATTAACAGATGGAACCTTCACCGTAGATTCGGTAGAACAGAATTATGTGGTTGAAGTAAAATTCAGTAAGAAACCGGAATTGGTACAGGTAATTGAGACCATTCGGGAATATATCATCCTTCCGTGGTGGGCATTCTTTGTCGGACTTACTGTCCTGATTGCATTGTGCTGGATTGGAAAACGACAGCTCGATGGCTATCGGAGAAGAAAAGAAAGAGAAGAGAGGGGGCTTTAAAACATGAAGAAAAGAATACATAAGATTACAGCGGCAGTTTTATTGCTCGTTCTTTTGACCAATCTTACCGGATGCAAGATCTATCTCGGCTACCGGGAGAAAGAAGTGGTGACCTGGCAGGAAAAAGGAGCAGAAGATGAGAATGGCCTTGGAAAAGGCCTTGGCTCCGCCGGGGCGAATGAAGTAGAGGAGACCAAGAAAAGCGGAACCCTTCGCATGCAGGTATTTACCAACGAATCCGAAGCACACAGTGGAGCTTGGACCAACGTGGTAACAGCATTTGAAGAGGCTACGGGCATCAGCGTAACGCTGATTATGGGCTCCCAGGTCAATACCCAATATTCTGCGGCATGGCTCGGCGGAGAAGTGCCGGCAGATATTGTCTGGATTGCCGGTAACGGTATTCCGGATGATGAGATGGAAGAGAGCGGCATGTTCTATGATTTGAAGGAAGTGCTGCAGGAAGGTACCATCTATGGGACAGACAAGAAGATTTCAGACAAACTGAACATGGAAGTCATTCGAGAGATGGATGGACATATGTATCGGGCACCTCTTATGAATTCCGTACAGGGATTATGGTATGATGAGCGACTTGTGAAGAAGGCACCGACCAATTTTGATGAGTTTATGCAGGTGTCAGAAGAACTTAAGAAGAAAAAAGTAGCAGGCCTTACCTATCCGGGTATGTATGCAGATTACAGCACATGGGGTCTGATCATGCCGGCGGTTGCTGCATACGGAGAAGACTTCTTCAATGAGGTGGCAAGCGGAAAACCGGAAAGTTTCTTAGATGATCGCTTCAAGGCAGTTCTGACACGGTATAAGAGCTACTGTGATGCCGGATATCTGCTCAAAGGTTCGACCTCCGCAGACCATACCACGTCCCAGCTGAACTGGTTAAATGGAAAAGCCGGATTTATTACCAACGGCCTTTGGCTGGAAGCAGAAATGCAGGATTATATCGCTGCAGATTTCAAGATGAAATTCTGCACTTCGCCACTGGTGGAGAAAGATCAAAAACAAGTAATTATCCGACAGGCCAATAACATTGCAGTGGCAGCCGGATCACCGAATCTGGAAAATGCTTTGGAATTTGTCCGGTTCATGTACCGGGATGATGTGCAGTTAGAATTTGTCAGCAAATATAGCTACCTAAGCGCGTTAAATGAATTGGATTATACCAATGCAGAGATGACGGATGTGGCGAGAGAGACCTTGGCTTACGTGGAAAGCGATGCGGCAGATACGATCAACTACCATGTAAACTGGAACAGTTTGATCAACAATACCTTTAAGCAAGTCATCAATGATATTTCAGCAGGCACCATGACAGTAGAGCAGGCATGCAAACTTCTGCATGATGATGCAAAACGATAGGAGGGGTGAGCAGATGAACAGAAAAAAGAAGAAAGCTGGGGGCGTCCTTGCTATGAACGGCTCGAAATGGCGTTTTGCAGCAGCCATCGCCCTTCCGACATTTATCCTCTATTTTTACATATGCATTTGTCCGATGATCAGTTCCGTTGCCAACAGTATCTATGATTGGAACGGGTATGGTCCGAAGACCTTCATCGGTTTGCAAAATTATGTAAACATTTTCAAAGATGCCCAATTTTGGGAGGCATTTAAAAACGATATTCTCATTGTAGTATGGAAAGAAATCATCATTGTATTTCTGGCGGTACTGTTTGCCGTCTCCCTGACCAAGGCGAGACTGAGCAAAGGAGAGGTAACCTTCTATCGCTTCTTGTACTACATCCCGAATATCCTGTCTGTTATCGTGATTTCCATGGTATGGAAATATTTCTTTGAAAGTTTCGATACCATCCATGCAAAATGGAATTTCCTAACCTCGGAAAATGGAATCTGGGCAGACCATCCCCTTCCACTGATCATTTTCGTGGCAAGTTGGTGTGGTATCGGTTACTATATGATTGTATTGATTACCTCGATCAATAATATTTCAAAAGATGTATATGAGGCGGCAAGTATTGACGGGGCCGGCCAGCTGCGTCAGCTCTGGTACATTACCATGCCGGAGATTCTTCCCCAGGTGCGCTACGTGATCATCATGATTCTGTCCGGCTCCCTGGCAGTCAACATGAACTTGATTCTTCCGCTGACAGGCGGTCAGAATCATACCATGGTTATGGGACTTTACGTATACAATTATGGAACCGGACAGCTGAGTATGGTAGGATATGCCTACGCAGCAGCAGTGGTCCTGATGGCGATCAGTTTCATCCTCTGCTTCTCCGTAAATATGTACATGAAACGGAAGGAGGACTAGGAAGATGGCAAAAATGAAAAATACCAATAAAATCAAAGCTTCCAAGGCTTCCGTTATCACTACCTGGGTGTTACGTATCTTCTTGATCTTGTGGGCGATTGCAATTGTCTTCCCCTTGTTCTGGATGCTATATACCTCTGTGAAAGAGAGAAGCGAATTTATTGCAGACCGGTTTGCTCTTCCGGCAAATATCTGGTTTGTCAATTACCAGGTGGCATGGAGTGATTCCAGCGCGAATTCCTCTCTGCTGACCTATTTTGGAAATACCTTATTTATCGTTGTTTTGTCGACGGTACTTACGGTAATCATGGTGGCAGGAACTTCTTATGTATTGGCAAAATATAAATTTAAAGGAATCAAGATTTTTGAAACCTTCTACTTTATTGCCATGATGATTCCATCCATTCTGGTATTGGTTCCCCTGTGGTTCCAACTTCGCCAGTTAGGATCCGGTATATTTGGCTCCGCCAGTGCGATTACAGATAACATCGTAACCCTTAGTGTTGTATATGCGGTACAGGCACTGCCAGCCTATATCTTCCTGGTAACAGGATTTATCCGGAAGATTGACAATGGATTTATCGAGGCGGCTGTTATTGACGGTGCCGGAGAATGGACCATCTTCAGCAAGATTATCATTCCATTCATTAAACCGACCTTGTCTTTCGTGGCACTTGGTTCTGTAATGAATGTATGGAATGAATATACCCAGGCAAGAACTTTCTTAGAGAGTGAGAGCAACTATACGATTTCGGTAGGAATCCAGAGCATCCAGAATGCATTCACCTACAGTTTCGATTACGGCGCTCTGTTTGCCTGCCTGGTCATGTCCATGTTGCCGATTCTGATTCTCTATGTATTGTTCCAGAAACAGATTCAGGAAGGAACAGATGCCGGAGAAGGAATCAAGGGTTAAATTGGTGAAAAATTAGGCGGTTTCACCAAGAATATTGAAATTCACTTGGTGAAAATGGAAAAAACGTCAAAAACCTTGACCGAGAATGGGGCAAAGGTGTACAATAATAGATAGCAAATATCACGACATGATATAACGAAAAAGGAGGGAACATAATGAAAAACAAAACATTATGGAAACGTCTTGCAGCTGTAGCACTTGCAGCAGTATTGGCAGTACCGACTGCTCTGGTACCGGTAAAAGATGCAGATGCGAAGACGGTTAAGAACATTATTTTGCAGGAGGACTTCTCAGGCGCAGAATATGACGGAAGCATTGTTACATACAAAGGAGGAAATTTAGAGGTTGTAGATGGTGCGTTGAAAGTTACCGGTAAAGGTAACGGAGGAGCAAGATTAATTCTTCCGGTAGAAGAGAATACCACTTATGCATTTTCTTATCGAGTTAAAGTGAATGCTTCGAATACTTATTCATTCCGTGAGGCATGGAAAACTGTGGATGGACAAGAGGACGGGTATACAAAAGCTGAATATGGTGATCCAAGTACAGAAAATATCTATGCAGATGGTGAATGGCATGAGGTATCCTCTACTTATACTGTAGCAGCAGATAAGAACTATATGCAGTATGCTATTTATAGCAATACAGAACAGCTCGAACAGGACTACGATTTCTTGATTGATGATGTAAAAGTGGAGAAATTAGTAACAGTTGCAAATGTTGTTTCTAATGGTACTTTCGGTACAGAATCAGCAGATACAACCGGATGGGATGTCACGACTTCCGAGGAAACTCCGGTTATTGATACGGTATATGCGGCAAATGAGAATTTTGATAATGGTGCATCTAAGACTACACTGACACCATCTAGTGAAATTGAATTTGTAGATGGTGCATTGAAGATTACTGGAACAAAGAGCAAAGGTGTGAGATTCGATGCAATTCCGGTTGTAGGCGGAACAACTTATACCATCTCATACAAGCTTAAAATAGAAACAGCTACGCTTGAAACAATGGGCTTCGTAGAAACTTATTCAAATGGTGTTAATTATAAAAACGATTATATGAATAATAGCCTTCATGTTACTACAAAAAATGAATGGGTTGAAGTGAAGACTACCTATACTGTTCCGGAAGAGCAGAACCTGTTATATCTGACAGTTTATAACAATAATAATGAAGAGGAATCTGTATTCTATGTAGATGATTTAGAGATTTATACCAAACAACAAAAATTAGATATTATAAAGCATGAAGTTTTAGAATATGGTGATTTTGAAGGCGCAAATTTAAATCGTGATGATAAAAACTGGGATGTAGACAATGGTCAGAATGTAACATTGGATGAGAGTGCAGGTGTTAATGGAAGCACTGCGGCGGTTATTACTCGCACAAACAATACAAATGCATATATGTTCTATACTAGTGCGACAGCAATTTTTGAGGTTGGTAAGACATATACATTAAGCTATCAAGCGAAGACAACGGGGACTGCTAAAATACGTAACTATCTTTTGAATATTAAAGATCCGGATGATTGGTATGTAGATGGAGCGGATTATGGAGATATGTCAGATTGGACAACAATCACTACTACCTTTACAGCAACAAAAGCGATTTCTTATCCACAAATTGGATTCCAATCACTTAGTGGTGAAGGAACGATTTATATTGATAACGTATCTTTGACATGGGATGAATCCAAACCAAGTATGGCTAATACAGATGGCGTTGGTGCCTTTGGTAAAGACGGTTATGGTGTACAGATCACAGATGCAAAAGCAACTGCAACTGCAGTAGCAGAAGCTGGATGGTATGATTTTAATGTAGATGTAAAAGGTGCAGAAGGAACTTCCGTAAAAGTATATGCAGATGATGCAGTTGTTGCAGAAGTAGAAGGTACAGGCGATTGGCAGACAGTAGCCGGAACATTCAATGCAGCAGATGGAATGGAGACATTTGCAGTAGAATCTACAGGAAAAGTTGTATTTGATAATGTAGATGTATATGCACATCAGCACAATGCTACATTGGTAGCAGGCAAAGATGCAACCTGTACAGTAGATGGTACAAAAGCTTACTATGAATGTAAAGCATGTGGTAAGAAATACGAAGATGCTGACTGCACAAAAGAAGCAAGCGACTTAACAATCCCGGCAGCTCACAAGATTTCCTATGTGAAGAAAGTAGCAGCTACATGTACCAAAGCCGGACATGAAGCTTACTATACTTGTGATGCATGTAAGAAAGTATTCGCAGATGCAGAAGGAACAAAAGAAGCTGAGATTAAAGTTCTTCCTAAACACAAAGCAACAGAAGTAAAAGCAGTAGCTGCTACCTATACCAAGACTGGTATTGTAAAACACTACAAATGCTCTTGTGGAAAACTTTATACAGACAAAGCTTGTACAAAAGCAACTACAAAAGCAAAACTTACCGTGCCGGTAAAGAAACTTACCGTAGCAAAGACTTCTGTAAAATCAGTAACAGCGAAATCCAAAGCATTAGCAGTAAAATGGACCAAGAAGAGCGGTGTTACCGGATACGAAGTACAGGTAGCATTGAAGAAGAACTTCAAGTCTGGCTTAAAGAAAGCAACTGTAAAAGGTGCTAGCAAGACAACCGTTACAGTGAAGAAATTAAAAGCAAAGAAAACTTACTACGTAAGAGTACGTGCATACAAGAAAGTGGAAGGCAAGACATTCTACTCAGCATGGAGCAGCGTAAAGAGCAAAAAAACAAAATAAATAAGACTCTATCAATAAGATTTATGGCAGCCGGAGCGATTTGCTCCGGCTGTTTTTTTGGAAATAAAGATTATATAGTATAAACAGACAATAAACCAAGTGCGAATTTAGTCATTATAGGGAAAAAATAAACAGATGTTGTATTTACGATTTTTTTGCCTTATAATTTTTTATATATAGCTAAATTCACTCGGTGAAAAAAGACAAGTGGACGTTCGACAGCTATGAAACCAGATCACAGACGAAAGGTGGTAGCAATTATGAAAAGAAGAGGAATACGCAAGATAGCAAGTATCATCCTATGTATGGCAATGTTAATGGGCGGACTTGCAGTGCCGGAGTCTTCATGTAATGTAGATGCTGCAATAAGGACGCAGGAGATTTATAGTCAGGATTTTGAGGGCGGGACAATTTTCAATAAGGGTGTTTCGGGAACCGGGACGGTCACGAATGAGGCAGAGACCAAGACAAACCATTATTTAGAATTAGCACTTCAGCAAAAGTATGTTCAGGTGGCGACGACACCAATTTCAGTAGAGCCTGAAACGACATATGTATTGTCCTACCGTATAAAAGTGCTGGATAAGCAAGGTAGCATCTATATTAGACCGTCGTACCAGGAATGGACAGATGGGGATAAGGATTCTTATAAAGGACATGACGATGTTGCACCAAAAACATGTATCATACAGGATGTGACAGATGGTTGGGTTCTATGTGCCATGGAGATCACCCCTGCGAAAGGCAAGAATTATGTGCAAGTATTTTTTGAGGAAGCATGGGCGGGTGGACCAACGATATGTTTGGATGATATCAAGTTGCGAAAAAAAGGAACAACCCATGATGTATATAATGAAACATTTGATACAGGAAACCAACTAAGTGTCCGTTCTGGTGCGGATTATCTGACTCAATCTACCAAAAAGGAAGAAGTCGAAGAATTCTGCGTGCAGATGAAAGGTGCAGGAAGCAGTTATAGTTTGAAAACGAATCCAATTTCTCTTGAAGGAGGATGTGAGTATCGCTTGACTTATAAATGCAAGGTAAGCGGTAAAGACGGGGGTGTCTATTTTCGTCCTTGGTATCAGGAATGGTTACATAGCGACAACAGTGATACTGGATGGAAGTCTGTAAGAGAGCAAACGCCAGAGGCATGTATTCTTCAGGATGATACGAATGGCTGGGAAGAGAAAGAGATGGTTTTTATCCCTGCAAGTGATAAGAATTATGTGCAATTTTTCTTCGAGCAAGCGTATAGCGGTACGGCAGATATTTGTTTGGATGATATTGTTATTACGAAAGTAAAAGATAATACGATAGTATATCAAAACAATTTTGATACGAAGACTCCGTTGAATGTTCATACCGACTCGACTGGGGCTTTGGTTGGTAAAGGGGAACAGGAATTTGTCAGTGTAGCAAACCACTATTTGAAGATGTCTCAGGCATCCAATTCTTTGCAAGTGAAAACACCGGCATTTCGAGTGGATTCTAGCAAACGATATATTTTCAAATATCGTGCAAAGATAGAAAATGTTAGTGGTTCCATTTATTTTTATCCTTGGTACCAGGAATGGTATAATGATGGAACCAGTGAGGGTCCATATACATCAGTGACAAATACTCCGAAAGAGTTATGTGTTCAAGGCAACACGGATGGTTGGGTAAATTATGAGATGGAAATTCAACCATCTAGTGGAAAAAATTATATTTATTTTCTTTTTGAATTGGCTTGGAGCGGCTCGGCAGATGTTTCTATTGATGACGTAAAGCTCTTAGAGGAAATAGTAACCAATGAGAAAATGGAATGTGCGGTCTCATTTGCCAATGTGGATTCGGATGGTACTTGGCATCTAAATTTGGATTCGCAAGATAGTGTGCAAGGACAATACTTTGGAACAAAATTACTTGTGGATGGAAAAGAATGTTTTACATACTTTGAAAAAATTGAAAATCAGTTGGTGGTTTATTCAGGTTTCTTCAAAGGAGAGGCGCCAGCAAAAAGTGTAAAAATGCTAAAAGGAACACTTTTAAGTCAGTATGATTTGGCAAATGGTAAGTGGGATGCACCAATGGAAAATGGCGAGAAACTTGAGATTGTCAATGACTTAAAAGTAGCAAATAGTAATGGCGATTGGAAGAATTATGATACGGAAGTTACAAAAACAAGATATATTAATCTAGATGCCCAAAAAGGGGATGAGACAATATTAGGTACGACAGAAACAACACCGGGCACCTATGTGGAAGAGAGTGTTGTACAGGATATTCAAGATGTATCTTCTGGGAAAACGAGTTCGATAGATGCAGGGAAAATAGGTATTAGCCTTACGGTACGAGAATTAAATAATACGTCATGGAGTTATACAATCGAAGAATCTATCAAGACCGAAACAGCTTCACGTTATTATAAGGTTCCAGCAAAAATAGATGGAAATTCGATGGATGTTTTAGTTGAGATACCGGCTGGGCAGACTTATGTGGAAATGTATTCGCATTATTTTACCTGGTTTGGTGGAAGTGCTCCAAAGTCAAGTTTTGAATTGGAGGCTGGCGCAATAGGGGTAAGAGTGAATCCAGATACAAAAGAAGAAGTGACCGGGGCTAGTTTGCAGATTGCTCGTGATTTTGCACTTTCTATGCAGCAACAATATATACACAAACAGACTGTGTTATATAAGACAGGTGATGCCCATCTGGATGATACCCAGCCGGATGATACCGATCTGGATGATACCCAGCCGGATAATGTATACAACAGCATGGATTTGGTGGCAATGAAGAAAATTGCAGCTGATACTACAGATAAGACCACCGATCTGGCAGAGCTTCGAGCAGCAGATGTCAATGGAAGCGGCAAGGTAGATACGACAGATTTGGCGGCACTGCGGGGACAACTTGTGGGCAAAACACATTTGGCTGTGAGTAAAGCAGATGCTTCTAACAATGGAGTTATGCCGATTATCGGATATGATGGTCCGGATTATGATACGACTCGTGTAAATGAACAGGAAGGAATTCCGGCAAATCTCATTACAGAATCGGTATATAGCATGATTAAAGATATGGGATTTAACACAATTGTGGCAGATCGTAACGAAATCGGAACAAAAGACTATCTGGCATATCAGATGTTACAATTAGCAGAAGACCATGGATTGAGGGTTTATTTGAGTAATGGTTATATTTCAGACTATAACAATCCAGAACAAGTAAAATCAAAAGATGAGTTTGATGCGATTACACAAAAATATGCGAATTATGATTCATTTGCAGGATACTATATCTATGATGAACCTTTGAAGGAGAAAGTGCCTAGTTTGGTTGATGAAAGAGCATGTCTTCCGGATCTTAAAGTACCATTTGGATTTTTGGGAGAGTATGCCAATCTCAACGGATATTTGAATTTGTATCCTTGTAACAGTAGTACGCTTCGATGGGAATTGGATAAGGATCCTATTACGGGTGTGATGAAGGAGAGTAGCTATAAAGGATATTTGCGCGAGGCAAGTAAACTGGGTGCGAACTATCTGTCTTATGATTTGTATTTGAGGGATAATTCGTATGAACCGGTTAAAGAGGCATTTTATAAGAACTTGAAGTGGACTGGAGAGGTAGCAAAAGAGGTGAAAAAACCATTCTATGCGTTTGTACAAGTTGGAACGGATTTTGAAAAAGATAATTCGAAAAAAACTCCGCAAGACAATCTAACAACTGTACAGGAAATGTATCTGGAAGCAAATGTAGCACTTGCGATGGGTGCGAAGGGATTAAACTATTATTCTTTGGTTCAGCCGATTGATTATGCAAAAAGCAAGAATGGTACGTATGATTATTACCGCTCAGGTTTGATTAATGTTAAGGGCGAGGCAAATCACGGTGAAGCAACGAAGAATCAGAAGAATTATGATTATTATGAAGCCGCTACGAAAATCAATTCCTACGTTGCGAAGATTGATGAAGTCCTGATGCATGCAGATCACAAAGCTGTCATTGCGACGGAGAAAACGGTTGCAGAGTATGTAGGCGGAGTTACTTCTTATGGTAGTTTAACGAGCGTTTCATGTGGCGATTCTGTATTGGTCGGATGTTTTGATTACTATGGAAGAGAAGCTTACCTTGTTGTAAGTACTTCCTGTGATGCCGGTGGAGTAGGCAAGTCACAGAACGTGACATTGAACTTCAATACCAATACTTCTTACAGCTATGTGGGAATGGATTATAATGATAATGGCCACACAGGCTCCGGAACACTGAACTTGACGAATCTTGGCTCAGGAGAAGCTGTCTTGGTAGTGATGGATGAATAAATTTAATATCGAATTTAAATTGATGAACCCAAAAAGATTCTTTTGAACCTTGAAAACTGCATGACAAATAGAGTGTCATTGCTGG
>CAYVDA010000003.1:0-67347 GCA_964450635.1 uncultured Faecalimonas sp.
TTCGGCTACTTTGTACTGTTTACCACCTGTTGCTATAATTGCGTACATATGGCACACCTCCTATTATCATTACTCGCCAGCTGTGGTGTCGCATAAAATGCAAACTTATAGACCTCGCTGTGCGGCATACTCGTAAATAATACCATGTGTTTTCATAAAAGTCAACACTTTTCACAAAATTTTATATGATTTTCCAAGCTGTTTTTCCAAGCAAAAGGAATGGAGAAGAACCTCCCGCCGTCTATCCTTTTGTATACCGGCGAACCCCTACCAGGAAGGTTCCGCTATCCCAACGCTCATAATAAGAAACATCCTGAATGATTGTTCCATATTTCGTACTTAATGCATGCATCAACTTACCATTCCCTAAATACAATGCCACATGGCTGATGCGACTTCCATTTGAATATGCCAGAATATCTCCCGGTTTCCACTTAGAGCGGTTATTCTTATTGATTTTCTTTCCATTCATGCCCTGAGAAGCTGCCCCTTTCGGAATATCTACGCCATAAAACGTTTTCAGTGCCCACTTGGTAAATCCGCTACAATCCCAACCACTCGGACTATATCCGCCCCCACGATACGGAACATATGTATACTGTCTCACCGGCATTATCGCATACTTAGCAGAATATTTCCGATAAACCTTAGAAAACGCCCCGTAAATCGTCTCTTTCTTCGTAGTCTTATAAGCTCGAATCTTATAATAATAATTGCGATGATTTTCTAACTTACTTTCACTCCAACTAAGGCGGGTATTCTTCTTGATGGTTGCCACCAGCTCGAATTTCCCTTCCTGACCGGTTCTGCGATAAATCTCATATCCGGTCGCTTTCTTAACCTTTTCCCATTTCAATGTCACCTGAGCATATCCATAGGAACATTTCTTTGTCAGTTGTACTTTTTCCAAGGTCTGAACTTTCTTCTCGGTCTTTTTTTCCGTCTTCTTATTGGTCTTTTTAGTTTCCTTTGCGTAACCGGTCTGAGAAAACGAACCAAATAGTAAAGCCATAACCAAAAGAAGGAGCATCCCTCTCATTTTTCTTTTCATGTTCTTATATCACTCCTTTAATCTAATAAATGTTTTGCATTTTCATACATAATCTTCTGCCTCTCTTCTTTCGTTAGCGGAAGTGACTGCATATATGTCACGAATTCTGCTTGATCTGCCCACGGAGAATCACTGGCGAATAAAATCTTATCCACGCCATGATTCCTCACCATCCGAAGAAATTGTTCTTTCGGAATCCGATCTAATACATATCCGGTATCCAGATAAACCGGCGCACCAATTAAGTAGCGTTCCACTTCATCTGCCATGCCATTGGCACCCATATGGGCCAAAATAAGTTTCGTTGGCCGCACCTCTTCAATGACTTCCAAAGCTTTCTGCGGCGGGCAATGAACATCCAGCGGGCATTGAGGATCAATTCCGGCATGGACGCTGACAATCAAATCCAATTCGGAAGCATAGGCAAGGATCCGTTTGTATCGGATATCCTCAATATATCTTCCCTGATAATCCGGATGTAATTTGATTCCTTTTAATCCCATGGACTGAATCTCCCGAAGAAGTTCTTTGTAATTCTCACAATCCGGATGGATACCGCCGAAGGAAATCAGAGCATCACCGCTTACCTCGGCTGCAAAAGCATGTACCGATGCGAATTGGCTTGGCGATGTCATAACAGGAAGAATGACAGAGCGTGTAATCCCTGCCTTCTTCATCGATTGCAATAATTCTGTTGTCGTGCCGCCTGTACGGGGCACCTCCCTGCATTTCTCAGCCAGAATCTCCATCGTTCTTCCTGCAATCCTATCCGGAAATACATGGGTATGAAAATCAATTATTTCCATCCTAATCTTCCTTGCTTCTTACAATTTCGTTGTTACAAAAATATCGTAGATTGCGCGGATTGCATTGTCAAAATCATGTTCCCGAACACCAATGACGATATTCAGCTCACTTGATCCCTGGTCAATCATTTTTACATTGACATTGGCATGTGCCAGTGCTGAGAAAATGCGGCCTGATGTACCACGAGTTGCTTTCATGCCTCGTCCTACAACGGCGATCAACGCAAGGTCCGATTCTAATTCTACCGAATCCGGCTGTACAATCTTATGGATATCTGCGATTACTTTTTGCTCTGTCTCTTCAAATTCAGACTGGTGTACCAATACAGTCATGGTATCGATACCGGATGGCATATGTTCGATAGAAATGCCATTGTCTTCGAATACGCCAAGCACTCTGCGGCAGAATCCAATCTCGGAATTCATCATTGCTTTCTCGATGGTAATAGATGCAAATCCTTTCTTTCCGGCGATACCGGTAATGGTATAACGTGGATGTCTGCAGGTTCCTTCTACAATCAAGGTTCCTTTGTCTTCCGGCGCATTGGTGTTACGGATATTAATCGGAATTCCGGCAGAACGTACCGGGAAAATCGCATCTTCATGGAGAACAGTAGCTCCCATGTAAGCCAATTCTCGAAGTTCCTTATAAGTAATCACTTCAATCGCTTTCGGATTATCTACAATTCGCGGGTCTACGATTAAGAATCCGGATACATCCGTCCAGTTCTCATACATCTCGGCTCCTACTGCTTTCGCCACGATGGAACCAGTAATATCAGAACCGCCGCGAGAGAAGGTCTTTACTTTTCCATCCTCATATGCGCCATAGAATCCCGGAATGACAGCATGGTCTTCTTTTTTCAGGCGAGCGCTTAAGATCTCATCTGTCTTCTCGCTATCGAAATTACCATCTTTGTCAAATACAATGACTTCTGCTGCGTCAATAAAGGTATATCCCAGATAATTTGCCATGATGATACCATTTAAGTATTCCCCTCTTGATGCCGCATAATCACTTCCGGCAACATTGGCAAAATTTTCCTCAATCTTAGCAAACTCATCATCCAAAGAAAGGCTTAATTCCAGGCCATCAATGATTTCCTGATAGCGAGCCTTAATCTGCTCTAATTCCACATGGAATTTCTTCCCTTTCTCTGCCAGTGCATAACACTTATAGAGCATATCTGTTACTTTCACATCTGTCGGGTAGCGTTTACCCGGTGCAGACGGTACCACATACCGTCTCTTTTCATCGCTGCGAATAATCGCACCTACTTTTTGAAATTGTTTCGCATCCGCAAGGGAGCTTCCGCCAAACTTAACAACCTTTACCATGGTCTTTCCTCCTGCTTTGTCTGTGTATTTTCAAGCGCTTCTTTCAATGGTCTTCGAATCTTTTTGCGCGTGATTTCAACAAGCTGTAATTTTGTCATGTCTACTAGTATAGTTTCAATTGAATCTTTTTTCAATTCTTTTTGTAATTTTTTTAAAAGTTCTTGGGTCTGTTCCGGGTTTTTCATGTTAATAAAATCAATTAAAATGATGCCGGACAGATTTCGCAATCGAATCTGATAGGCCGCTTCTTTGGCCGCTTCCAAGTTCATCCGAAGCCACATATCATCGGTTTGTTTCTTGTTCACGCATTTTCCGGTATTAACATCAATCACCGTCAAAGCTTCTGTAGGTTGAATCACAAGATAGGCACCGGATTTAAGCCAGACTCGCTCTTTTTGTGCCAATTCCAAAGCCGACTCAAGACTATATAATTTATGAAGTGGCAAAGTCGGATCCTGATACCGTCTTAATTTAGCCAAATCTTCCGGTTGATGCTCCGCAAGATAGTCCCCCACCTCTTCATAGAGCCGCTCATCTTCCACCAAAATCTCTTCCAGATTGCTCTGGTACAATTCCCGCAATTCTGTCAAATAGGCCGGTGCCGCTTTCTTCAGGCAAGAAAAGCAGGTTCTGCTTTTCCCTATGGAAAGTACCTTTTCGTATTCTGCAACAAGATGTTCCAATTCTTTTCGAAGAATCTCTTCTGCTACCTCTCCGGCATTGGTCCGCACGATGAAACCATAAGATTCTCCCCGATACTCTTCCACAATCGGTCGAAGTCGTTCTTTCTGTCCATTGGTAAGCTTTGAAGAAAATCCAAGGCGTTTATCCCCATAGGTCAGAACTGCATATTTTCCGGTAAAATTCAATTTTCCACTAACAGAGGGTACTTTTGTCTTTACCGCTTCCTTGGATAGTTGCACAAGGAGTTCATCCCCGATGCACAATGGTTTTTTCCCAATTTTATTCGTAAACAATGGCTTACATTTCTCTGTCAGGGGATAATAACAAGAAAGGCCTTTCTTGATTTCCACAAAGGCAGCCTGAATATTTGGCACGATATTTTGCACTTTTCCTACATAAATATCCCCCAGTTGTGGCACCTCTTCCTGCTCGTAAAGGCCACCGCAGTGTAATTCTACTACTTTTTCATCTTCCAGCACCGCTGAAATGATTCTGCCTTCAATCTTTGCAATAACTAATTTTTGTTTCATACTGTCACCTGATCAAGGGGAAGGAAATGATGTGCTCCCGTTTCTCCCAAATCTGCATAGACTTCCAGACGATGATGATGAAAATGTGTCGCACTCTCATCCATACCAAGGAAGGCAGCAAATACCTGCATTACCAATTCCGGTTTGAGATTTTCCACGCTTCCGGTCGCTACCTGCATAAAGATACCGCCATCCTGCGCCTTCATCTTATAGATCATCGGTTTGATATCCACTTCTTTTTCACTCTTTTTCGTAGTCTTGATCACAAGAATCTGTGGCTGATGCAAGAATGCCTCCACTTGTTCTTGCAGGTTCCTAGCAAACGATCCTGTTTTTAATGTAGACAGATAATCCGCGGCTGCCACAATGGCCATACCGGTCATCTTCTTCTCATCTGAGATGGGCACCATATTGACCACTTCCATCCCTTCCACCATAGTCGCATTTAATCTCTTAACGCAGGCTTCATAATCCACCGCTTCTGTCAGTTCAATATCAAAATATTCTCCATCACTTGTCAAGCCAACTCCCAAAGGATTGGCAAAAGACATGATCATATGTGGGCTAAATCCACCGGAAAAAGCAATCGGAATCTCCGCCCGGCGCATGGCTTTTTGAAAATATCGCATAATATCCAGATGCCCGATGAATTTCATCACTCCATATTTTCGAAATTTAATTCTTGCTTTCAACGCAGACACCTCCTTTGTATCGTCCTGCTCCACAACCGGAACACTGCATCCGGCAGTTCGGTGTCACAGTCTCTTCCATGGCACGCTTCCATTCCCGTTTTAAGAACTCTTTGGTGACCCCAATATCAATGAAATCCCACGGGAGTTTTTCATCCAAATCACGCTGACGCATAATATAGAAATCCATATCTACGCCGGTTTCGGCAAATGCCTGCACCCACCGGTCATATTGGAAGTGTTCTCCCCAGGAATCAAACAGGCACCCAAGTTCATAGGCTCTTAGAATTGCTTTCGCTACCTTGCGGTCGCCCCTTGCAAAGACACCTTCTAAGACGGTTACATCTGCTTCATGCCAGTTGTATTTTAAGCTCTTGCGGTTAAGCTGTTCTTTCATCTCATGATTTACGGTATTGGCCATTCCAATGTAATCTTCTCTATGATGCATGGACGCCCACTGGAACGGTGTAAATGGTTTCGGAATAAAGAAGGACGTACTTGCCACAATCTGACATTTTCCGTTTCTCTGGTCCTTTGGAATCTCGTAGTAGCGTCTTGCTACTTTCTCTGCCAAATGAGCAATGGCCTTTCGATCTTCTTCCGTTTCCGTCGGAAGCCCTAACATGAAATATAATTTGACACGATTCCATCCGCCCTCAAAAGCCTGTCCGGCACCTTCTAAAATGATTTCCTCCGTCAATCCTTTGTTAATAACATCACGCAGTCTCTGAGAACCAGCTTCCGGCGCAAAGGTCAGACTGCTCTTTCGAATATCCTGCACCTTACTCATGACATCTAACGAGAAGGCATCAATCCGAAGGGACGGCAAGGAAATATTGATGCCTTTCCCTTTGAATTCCTCAATCAGGAAAGTTACCAGTTCCTGCAAATGAGAATAGTCGCTGGAACTTAGAGAACTAAGAGAAATCTCCTCGTGTCCGGTGCTGGTCAGCATCTTTGCGGCATATTCTTTTAACATCTCCACATCACGCTCTCTGGTCGGCCGATACAACATTCCCGCCTGACAGAAACGACATCCGCGAATGCACCCTCTCTGAATCTCAAGGACCACCCGGTCCTGGGTAACTTTGATAAATGGCACCACCGGTTTTTCCGGATAATACGTATCCGTTACATCCATAACAATTTGTTTTTGAATGGTTTCTTTCGCATTTTCATTATTCGGTGTAAAGCTTTCAAGTAAGCCCTGCTCATCATAGGTTACGTCATAGAAAGACGGCACATAGATACCCGGAATCTGCGCAGCACGTTCTAAGAAATCTTTCCGGTCAGCGCCACTTTCTTTCCATTCTTTATAGGCATCGAGAAGTTCGAAATATACGGTCTCCCCTTCTCCGATATAGAACAAATCGAAGAAATCCGCAATCGGCTCCGGATTATAGGTACACGGGCCGCCTCCGATGACAAATGGATGCTCCTTGCTTCTGTCTTTTGCCAAAAGAGGAATCTGGGACAGATCAAGAATCTGCAAAATATTGGTATAACACATCTCATATTGAATCGTAATTCCAAGGAAATCGAAATCCTTCACCGGATCTTGGGATTCCAATGCAAATAGTGGAATCTTCTTCTCTCTCATAATTTGATCCAAATCTGTCCACGGAGAATAGACGCGCTCACACCAGGTGTCTTCCCTGCGATTAAACATATCATAGAGGATCTGGATACCCAAATGGGACATTCCGATCTCATAGACATCCGGGAAACACATGGCAAATCGAATATCGACCTGTTCTTTCTCTTTCATAACAGAATTAACTTCATTTCCAATATACCGGGCCGGTTTTTCTACGGCCATTAAAATCTCATCATCTAACGCTAATTTTCTCATACTATTTCCTTCTCTTTCCCATTCTGAAACACTTCATAATCAACCATCTGGTTCTGATGGGCCACAATTGTGGTACATACTGCATCTCCCGTTACATTTACGGCAGTTCTCGCCATATCTAGAATCCGGTCAATTCCCATAATCAGAGCAATCCCTTCTACCGGAAGTCCTACGGAATTAAAAATCATCGTCAAGGTGATTAGTCCCACGCTCGGCACGCCGGCGGTTCCTACCGATGCCAAGGTAGCAGTTCCAATGACTGTCAGATAATCCATTATATCTAACGGAATTCCGAAAGCCTGTGCCACAAAGACAACTGCCACTCCCTGCATGATTGCCGTTCCATCCATATTGATGGTGGCACCAAGAGGAATGGTAAAGGAAGAAACTTTTCTGGAAACCCCCATTTTTTCTTCCAACGTCTCAATGGACAAAGGAATTGTCGCATTGGATGTAGCTGTTGAAAATGCAAATGTCATAACCGGGAAGAAATGTTTGATAAAGGTAAATGGATTTAATCCCGTAAATATTTTCAACATAGACAGATATACAACAAAGCACTGAATCACCAAGCTTAAACTCACGCAAATCATATATTTGACCATCGGAAGGAATGCTTCAAATCCCGTTTCCGAAAAGGTCTTTGCGATGAGACAGAAGACACCAATCGGTGCCAGGCGCATGACCATCATGGTCATTTCCATCATAATCTCATTACACTGGTTGAAGAATTTCGATACAGTCTCAGCCTTATCCCCAAGCTTTGCTAAAATAATTCCCACAATCAAAGCAAAGACGATAATCTGTAACATCTCCCCTTTTGCCAAGGCCTCAAACGGATTAGCCGGAATAATATTCAAAATAGTATCTGCAATATTTGTCTTTTCCGCCACGGTTGCGGATGCTGCTTTTTCCACTGCATCCATATCCAGGCCTATTCCAGGTCGAATCAGATTGGAGACCGACAACGCAACCACAATGGCTAAGGCTGTGGTTGCCAGATAGAAAATCAAAGTTTTCACTCCTACTTTCCCAAGCTTCTTTGTATCTCCAATTGCCATGCTTCCGCATACCAGGGAACATAATACCAGCGGCGCTACCAGCATCTGCATAAGCCGGATAAAGCCTTGCCCTGCAATATGAAAGACGCCCCCGATCAGAATGTCATCCCGAATCTTACCAGCCGGCACTAGATAATGCAGGATGACTCCCACAATGGCACCTAGCAGCAGACTGATAAAAATCTGCATGGTCAAACTTAATTTCTTTCGTTTTTCTTGTTTCTTCACTCTATTTCCTCCTAATGATTGGCCAATTCATCTAAGACCTCTTCCCAGGTAATATCCCGCTCTACCATTAGTTCGATACTATGGTAGAGAATCTTAGATAATTCACTTTTTACCTCGTTGATATTCGCATTCTTCGTTGCGATTACAAGGTCGGTGGTATTTTCGCCGATTTTCTTCAAAATCCGATCCATGACAACGTCATAGATTTCTTCTTTCGCATACATCTTTTCCTCTGCAAGAACCTGATAAATCGTCTCGAACAAAGCGGTGGGATTGGTGCTTTTGTGTTCGCTTTCCACCAGATGCAAGGTAAATGTATTTTTCGTTTCTCTCTGTTCTACTTTGGCGAGAAGTACGTTCTTCTCTTCGTTCATCTCCATGTCGTGGATCAATTCAAAGGCTCCGTCTCCGGCGCCCTCCACCCATGTTTTCTTCTTGTCCGGGTCATAGTAGGTCATTTTTCCCGTCTTTAAGCTATGTTCGAACGCTTCCTGATTCATATAGGCCATACGAATCACTTCTGCCGTCTTACTATCCTGCACGATAACCGGAACCGTTTCATCGGCATTCGTTACAAATGCTGCAAAAGGTAGTTTACTTTCAAAAGAAGAAATGGAACAGCCTTCCCTCTGACACCGATCCTTAAAGGCAAAGAAATCAAAGTCCGGATGGTTGACAAACATCCCGGAAAATCCATGAATATGCTCTGTTTTGAGAATTCGGAACACCTCTTGTTCCTCCATACAATCCGTCAAAATCATGGTTGGCATATTGGTGGTATCCTTCACGGAGTTCAGATCCGGTCGATGCAAGAACAAAATGCCGCTTGCATATTGTTCTATCAGCTCTTTTTGTTTGAACAACGTATCAAAGTCATTCAAAGAGACCAGCATACGTTCTTTCCCAAAGCGCTCCGACGCTTCTTTTAGCAAATCCACACCGGTTGCTTTTGAAAAATTCAAAAAGACCCGTTTTACACCTGCATGAAACAGTTGTCGAATATTCTCTTTCTGATGTATATTGCCACCTGCCATGACAGGAATCCGAATCACCCGGTTGATTTTGCGGATGGTATCTAAGGCTGTCTGATGTCCTTCCTCCGTCTTTGACAAGTCAAAAATCAAAAGTTCATCTGCCCCACGTTCGCTGTAGGCTTTTGCCAGAGCTACCGGATCTTCAGAAATTACTTCTGTATCATGAAACCACTTAATGGCATATCCTTTGTATAGGAACATGCATGGAATGATTTTCTTATAACTCATTTTCACTACTGCCTTTCATTCAAATCTTGCTGCAGCATATCCAGATATGGGACATAGGTTCCTCCCTGAAGCTGCATATAATAAATAGGATTCAATTCTTCTTTACGGATGCTCTTTCTTCCTCCCTCTTTTGCCCGATTCCAGAACTTTATCAGCTCCCGGAAGGTCATATAATACAATTCATGGGTATGACTGTAATAGAGAATTAAAAAAGCAATTCCGTCTTGTTTCTCAAAGTTCTCCATAAAAAGAACCTGATGCTCATGAATATTATGTAACGGAAAGGTATCTGCCTTACATTCTTTGGCATCAAAGCACACAGGAATCCCCTGCACAGCCCCAATATAGTCCACTGTACTTTTTTGCTCAAAATAAGCAAGGGTAATATGTCTATGCTCCTTATCGATTCGCACCGGTGTAATCGGAGTCGGAATCTTCTGAATCAAAGCAAGGCCTTTTTCCGTATATTTTTCGTTGGTTCGATTGATAAAATCTTCTAGGGTGGATCCCCGAAGACCTCTGGAATTCCATGTAGCCACGTCTTATTCCTCTGTTATCTGTTCTTGTTTTAAAATCTTATGAAATGCATCCGGAAGAGGCGCTACAAACTCCTTGCCACTTATGGCTTTTTGTGCACCTTCCAGAGTTGGCATCTCCAGCCGATAGGCATGAAGAAGCTGACTTTCTAATTGATATTTTTGTTTGAACCGGTCATTTATCTTCCGGTTTCCATATTTGTAATCTCCAATTAATGGATGTCCAACCGATGCCAAATGGGCACGAATCTGATGGGTTCTTCCGGTAATCAAGTGTACCTCCAGCAAGGTATAGGTGCCATTTCCGCCAATGGCACGATACTCAGTCTCGATTGGCTGACTGTCCTTTGTAGGTTCTTTTGACACAGTAACTTTATTGGTCTTCTGATCCTTCCACAGATATCCTTTCACATAAGTCGTACCGGTCACCTCTCCTGCTACCAGGCAGCGATAATATTTCTTCATGGTCCGCTTTTGAAAAAGTTCTCCCATGGTCTGTAAGCCAATCAGGCTCTTTCCGCACACCAACAATCCGCTGGTATTACGGTCTAACCGATTACAGATGGAAGGACGAAACGAACGAAGTTCTTCCCGGGTCAACTGCTTGCTGTCAAGCAAATAGGAAAGCAAATATTCAACGGCGGAAACGTCCTCCGGTTTGGCTTTTTGAGAGAGCATCCCAACCGGTTTATTTAACAAGATCACATGCTCATCTTCATAGAGAATCTCTAACTTCTCCTGTCTCTTTGGCAACTGCTCCACGGCCATTCCTTTGGAGAATTTCTCAATGGTATCGTCAGAAAGGAACAGTTTCACCTGGTCTCCGAGTTGAAGTTTCTCACTGCCATCTGCTTTTTTCCCATTTAATACAATATTTTTCTTCCGCAACATCTTATAGATAAAACTTTTCGGTGCCTGATTCAGATACTTGGCAAGGAGCTTGTCCAGACGTTGCCCGGCCTCATTGGCCGTAACTTTTAATTCTTTCACATGCGTTCCCCTTTACAGTGAAATATTTAGCATCAGTCGTTTTAAGGCCTCTTCTTTTTTCTTCGTATCCGGCCGGCTTACTTCTGCCATATTTTCCATACCTTCTACTCTGGCAAGAAATGCTTTGTAATCTTTGAAAATCTTAACGGTGATTTTCTCGAATTTGTTATCTTCAAAGATCTGCCGAATATGATTGCCCGCTTCTTCCGCATTGGTCTTTTCGTGGGAAGTATATCCGCATACGGTATTATCTAATACCACAGCCGCATCCACCGGCATGGCATGTTTTTCATTGGTAATGACCATATCATAACTGACGGTAAGCTGCTTCGCTTTGCTAGCAATCTCAGCTGCCTTCTCTCCCGCAATGCTTTTATGAGGAAGAATCATAATTAACTCAACGAGAGCCCTAGAAGCCGGAAGGCAACCCAAGACTGCCACTATCGTCAATACATTCATGCGGGAGCCTGTCTGGGTAATACCCAAAACCAACAATGCAATCGCAATGCCAAATTCCAATATTACTTTTAAAATAACTTGTTTCTTTCTTTTCTGGATGTATCCTGCATCCCCTTTTTGAATCTTCATCTGTCTACCTCTGTTTCTTATGCACATTTCGAATGGTTTTCTTTTTCTTAACGCCCTGCTTACTTCTCTCATCCTGTTTCTTTTTGCCGGCACCTGCCGGATAGGTACTCATGCCTTTTCGCGGACGGATCAGACATTTCTTATCAAATCCTACCAGATCCAAGCGGTCAGCACTCTTTAATGCTTCATAAACCAAATCATAATTCTTCGGATTTCGATATTGGATCAAAGCACGCTGCATGGCTTTTTCATGTGGATTCTTCGGCACATAGACTGGCTTCATAGTTCTTGGATCCACCCCGGTATAATACATGCAAGTGGAAATGGTGGACGGTGTCGGATAGAAATCCTGCACCTGCTCCGGCATATATCCCAGATCCCTCAAATATTCTGCCAACTGGATGGCTTCTTTCATAGTGGAACCCGGATGGGATGACATCAGATAAGGAACCAAATATTGTTTCTTTCCTAACTGTTCGTTAATCTTCTTATATTTCGTGCAGAATGCCTGATATACCTGATTCTGCGGCTTGCCCATCATGGAAAGAACCGGGTCTGCTACATGTTCCGGTGCTACTTTCAACTGGCCACTGACATGATGTTCGCATAGTTCCCGAAAGAAGGTATCGTCTTTGTCAGCAAGCAGATAATCGAATCGAATGCCGGAACGTATAAAGACTTTCTTCACATTCGGAAGCTCCCGCAGTTTCCGCAATAATTTCAAATAACCTTTGTGATCTGCGATCAGGTTCTTACACGGTTGTGGGAAGAGGCATTGTTTATTCTTACATGCACCTACTTTTAACTGTTTCTCACAGGCAGGTGCCCGGAAGTTTGCAGTTGGTCCTCCCACATCATGGATATAACCTTTAAAATCTTTATCCCAGATAAAACCTTTTGCTTCTGCCAAAAGGGATTCGTGGCTTCTGGTCTGAATAATTCTTCCCTGATGGAAAGTCAACGCGCAGAAACTACAGCCTCCAAAACATCCTCGGTTGCTGACCAGGCTATATTTCACTTCCTCAATAGCCGGAACCCCACCTGCCTCTTCATAAGACGGATGATAGGTTCGCATATACGGGTAACTATAGACCCGATCCATCTCCGACTGACTCAGCGGTTTGGCCGGCGGGTTCTGAACCACATATAGATGCTCCCCATAAGGCTCAATCAGACGTTTTCCGGAAAAAGGATCCGTATTACAATACTGTACATAGAAACTTCTTGCATAATTCAGTTTGTCTGCCTTCAATGCTTCATAACTTTCTAAGATCTGCCCATCGTAAATCCGATCCAAAGATTTGACCTTGCATACCGTTCCGTCAATATAAGTAATATCCTCCACTGCAATCCCACTATCTAAGGCATCTGCAATCTCTACAATGGAACGTTCTCCCATGCCATAGGAAAGCAAGTCCGCTCCGGAATCCAGCAAAATGGAACGCTTTAATTTGTTAGACCAGTAATCATAATGGGCAAGACGACGCAAACTAGCCTCAATTCCACCAATGATAATCGGTGTCTTTTTATAGACCTGGCGAATTAAGTTACTGTATACCACAGTGGCATAATCCGGACGTTTTCCCATGACACCCCCCGGTGTATAAGCATCCTGCTGCCGCCGCTTTTTGGAAACAGAATAATGATTGACCATGGAATCCATATTTCCACTAGAAACCAAGAATCCAAGTCGCGGTTCTCCATATTCCATGATACTGTTCTTATCTTTCCAATCCGGCTGACAGATCATACCAATCTTATATCCGTGAGCTTCCAATACTCTCGTAATAATCGCATGTCCAAAAGAGGGATGATCCACATAAGCATCTCCGCTTACATAGACAAAGTCCACGCCATCCCATCCACGCTCCTCCATCTCTCTTCGACAGAGTGGCAAAAATCCTTGTTTCATTTCAATACCTCATATGTCTGTTTTTGAATATCATCATAATCTACAATATAATAATCGGCATAGGCCTTCTTCTTTTCTAATTGATTCCGGGAAAAATGATCTTCCACGGCGCAGACCTTCATGCCTGCATTCTTACCGGCCAGGATTCCCATCGGCACATCCTCAAAGACAAGACAGTGCTCCGGTGCTACCTGAAGGCTCTCCGCCACCTTCAAATATACATCCGGTGCCGGTTTTCCTGCCCCTGCTTCCCCGGATGTCCAGATGGAATCAAACCACTCCGATATCCCGTGAGCGCTCAGTGCACAAATGGCCAAATCCCGATGGTTGCTGGTTGCAACGCCAAGCTTGTATCCCTGTTCTTTCAATGTTTTCAGAAATTCATAGGCCCCTTTTTTCATGGTCACTTCTGTAGCATAGATCTCATAAGCCATATCATACCATTCTTGCTGTAATTCTTCAGAAGTCTGGGTAAGGGTCGGAAAAATCCGAAGAAAATATTCTGCCGTCTCCGAGTAGCTCATTCCTTCCATCCCTTCGTGAAAATCTTCCGGTTCTGTCAAATGATATTTCTCCAAAAAAATATCATCAATATCTGACCAAACGGTCATGGAATTCAATAAAGTTCCATCTATATCAAAAATCACTGCTTCTACATCATGGAACATAATGCCTCTATCTCCTTTTCTGTAAGCGATCGATAAGTTCCTTTTTCCAAAGATTCATCTAAAGTGAGCGGTCCCATGGAAAGTCGTTTCAGATAGGTTACTTCTTTTCCCACTGCATGGAACATCCGTTTCACCTGATGAAATTTCCCTTCCTGAATGGTTAGTTCAATCTCCGATTCTTCCCCGGAATGCAGGATATGCAGCTTGGATGGTTTGGCTATCTCTCCCTCGCCAATCTCCATTCCTTCCGCAAACTTCTGCACATCTTCCTCCGTTACCACACCTGCCACTTTGGCATAGTAAACTTTATCCACATGTTTTTTTGGCGAAAGTAACCGATGGGCTAATTCTCCATCATTGGTAAGCAGTAAAAGTCCTTCTGTATCCTTATCCAATCGGCCAACCGGAAACAGATCTTTTCGTTTCGTTCCTTCGATCAGATCTAAAACGGTCTTCTCTTTCTTGTCTGTGGTTGCAGAAACCACTCCTGCCGGCTTATGCAACATATAGTAAGAAACCTTCTGATAGACTACCGGCTCGCCTTTGTATGTCACCTTCGCAGTCGTCTCATCCATCTTCCATTCCGGTTTCCGGATACACTGTCCATCCACCATCACTTTTCCCCAGCGTATCTGTTTCTTAACATCTGCTCTGCTTCCTACTCCCATTTCAGAGAGAAAGCGGTCCAATCTCATCATGCTGATTGCCATCTCCATCCCGGTAAATATTTATTCTTCAGGGTTCCGCCCCCTAATTTGCCCCATCCTAGCGGATAACCATCTACCAATACCAATTGCCATCCCTTGTCTTTTGCCGATACCAAATCGTCAACTTCAATGGTCTCTCCTTTTAGATATCTAACAACTCTGTCATCTTCCACTGAAAGATTGATGGTATGGGCATATTCCTCGGCCTTCAAGCACATAGCAAGGGACTGACTCGGTTCAAAACGATTCTTCTTCATATCTCCCAGATACAATCCGGTTCGTAAGAAACGAAGGCCTGTTACCTTCGGCACATCCTCCGGCATATAATAGACTTTCTCGCTATACACTTCCAAACGACTATAATCCATCTCCCAGCGAACATCCTCAAAAAAGCGCAAAAGTTCTTCCGGGACTTTCTTCATCTGTTTCTTCGCCGGTCTCTTCTGTCCTTCCGGTAATTCAGATCCTTTTTTTAACAAAGCCAGATAATGTCCTTCTCCATGCATCTTGTGCGGCCAGATTCGAACCGTGTCTGCAAGTTCCGGATCTGCAGGTGTTACCATCTCCGGAATTCCCTCGGAAAATCCTTCGTATCCTTCCATCTTACAAATGGTAAATTCCGGATACTCTTGCTTCAAATACGCAATGGTCCCTTCATTCTCTAAGGAATCAAAGGTACAGGTTGAGTATAGAAGCATACCACCCGGCTTTAACATCCGTGCTGCCTGGGTAATGATACTTCTCTGGAGCTTGGAAAAGAATTCCGGGCCATGTTCCTCCCATGCTTTCATCATCTTGGCATCCTTACGGAACATCCCCTCGCCGGAGCATGGCGCATCAATCAAAATCTTATCAAAATATTCTGGGAAATACTCGCATAATTTCCCCGGTTCCTCACTGATAACGAGCACATTGCCAATTCCAAAGACTTCGATATTCTTAAGAAGCCCTTTGGCTCTGGAATTACTGATATCATTGGCTACTAAGACGCCTTCTCCTTGCAGTCTTGCTCCTAATTCTGTAGCCTTTCCGCCCGGCGCAGCACAGACATCTAACACTTTATCTCCCGGCTCGATTGGAAGCCTGTTAGCCGGTGTCATGGCGCTTGGTTCCTGTAAGTAATATAGGCCTGCAAAATAGTAAGGATGCTTTGCCGGAGATACTTTCTCTCCATCATAACAAAAGCCATTCTCTATCCACGGAATCGGCCAGATTTCAAAAGGACAGATCTCTTTGAATCGCTCTACGGAAATCTTCTTTGTATTCACACGAAGACCGTACCAACGGCTTTCTTCGTAGCATTTTATATAGTTTTCATAGTCTTCTTTCAGAAGGTCTCTCATCTTCTGTTCAAATGCAATTGGTAAATTCATCGCTATTCCTCCACAATACATTTTAGTATACCATAAAATTGGCGGAAGCACTAGAATTTTTTACTAAGCGCCCATCGAATGGCATTTCGTGCAAGCATTGCTGCGTTGCTGGGCTTTTGCTAACCGAGCAGGCATTCGCCTACTCGATTGCAGCAGCAGACATCTCGAAGCTTCGCTTCTCGATGATCTTGCGCCCATCGAATGGCATTTCGTGCAAGCACGATGCCATTGCTGGGCTTTTGCTGCAAAAAAACAAGGAGCCTTAGCTCCTTGCTTCTTATTCTACATTCGCTTTTTCAACCTGTGTAATCGCTGCTTTCTGCATCGGGATACGACAGTTACGATTGTTACCAAATTCTACGATCACATCATCTTCTGAAATATCGATAATCACGCCATAGAATCCGCTGGTTGTAAGAACTGTATCTCCAACTGCCAATTCACTCAGCATCATACGAAGTCTCTTCTCTTCTTTCTTCTGCGGTCTCATAAGCAAGAACCACATTCCACCGATAATTACGGCATAAACAAGAATCATAACTATTCCATTCACTGTTTCTATTCCTCCTACATATATTCAAACACTGCTACCATGATACACAATTTCCAAGGGTACAGCAAGTGTTTTTTATGATTTTATAGTCTTTTTATTTTTCTCCGGCTTCCATGCCTGCTAATTTCTGCTTCTTATATTCCTGATAGCAGCCTTTTTCAATGGCATCCCGAATCTCTTCCATCATAGTATTGTAGAAATATAAATTGTGAAGAACACAAAGTCTCATGCCAAGCATCTCTTTTGCTTTAAGCAAATGCCGAATATAAGCACGGCTGTAGGTTCTGCAGGCAGGACATTGGCAACCTTCCTCAATCGGTCTGGTGTCCAATTCATATTTGGCATTGAACAGATTCAACT
Organism: uncultured Faecalimonas sp.; assembly: GCA_964450635.1. GTDB lineage: Bacteria > Bacillota > Clostridia > Lachnospirales > Lachnospiraceae > Faecalimonas. Next base: position 17,189 of record CAYVDA010000003.1, read on the forward strand.
TGCCATGATTGGTATAGGCATGTCCATGGCGTCCATTTCGACTTGGATATACACAATCAAAGAAATCTACGCCTCGGTCCACTGCCTCTAAAATATTCGCCGGTGTTCCGACACCCATCAGATAGGTCGGTTTTTCCAATGGTAGATGTGGAACGACTGCATCCAAAATCCGATACATCTCCTCGTGGGATTCCCCGACTGCCAAGCCACCGATGGCATATCCATCCAGATCCATCTTGGCAATCTCTTTGGCATGAGCCACACGAACATCTTCTAAGATTCCGCCTTGGTTAATTCCAAAAAGCAACTGCTTTGGATTCACCGTATCCGGCAAGCTATTCAGCCTTGCCATCTCCTCTTTACAGCGTGCCAGCCAACGTGTAGTTCTGGCTACTGATTTCTCAATATAATCCCGATCCGCCACGCTAGATGGACACTCGTCAAAAGCCATGGCAATGGTAGAACCTAAGTTGGACTGAATCTGCATACTCTCTTCCGGTCCCATGAAAATCTTCTTTCCATCAATATGTGAATGGAAATAGACGCCTTCTTCTTTGATCTTGCGTAGTCCTGCCAGGGAAAATACCTGAAATCCACCGGAATCGGTAAGAATCGGTTTGTCCCATACCATAAATTTGTGAAGGCCACCTAACTTCTTAATAACCTGATCTCCCGGTCTTACATGTAAATGATACGTGTTTGATAATTCCACCTGGGTCTTAATCTGTTGTAAATCATCTGTCGAAACCGCTCCTTTGATTGCAGCAACGGTTCCTACATTCATAAATACCGGTGTTTGGATCACTCCGTGCACCGTATGAAATTCTCCGCGTTTTGCACGTCCATCCTGTTTGATTAAACGATACATCTCTTCTTCCTCTTATTTTCTATCTCTTAGTTATGAATGACAATTGGACACCCTTTGTCTACCATGTCATAAAGTTCCTTAATTCCGGATAATGGCATGTTGATACAACCATGAGAGCCATATCCTTGTTTGTAGCGCTCACCACCGAATTTTCTCTGCCAGGTTGCGTCATGGAAACCAATCCCTGTCCAAGTCACACGCATCCAATAAGATACCGGTGTAACATATTCCGGCTTTCCATTGGCCTGAATCTCGCCTCGCAGCACTTTGTTTCGTAATTTCTCCAATACACTATACACACCTTGTGGCGTATGCTTCGCCGGAATCGGAACGCCGGTTACTACATCACTCTCAAAGGCTACTTTCCCTTCCTTGATATACCACATATGCTGCTCTGTCAGATCCACTTCCAGATACGTCTTACCCCATGGTTCCTTGGTGGTTCCTGCAATGGTCTGGGAATATTTCGGTTTCCTTGTGGTAACCTTGCCGGCTTTGATCTGTTCTACAAGCTTCTTGTATTCTCCGCTTTCGTCAATCTTCATGCCGTAAGTTCCACCGGATACTTTCGCCACTTTTCCCGTCGGTGTCTTAATCTCGAATTTCTTACCAACGGTATTATAGGTATCTGCCAACTCTCCGATATAAGATTTGATCTTCTTTCCAGCCAAAGAAACTTTCATCGTCTTTTCATCAAACTTAATCCATTTGGTAATCTGCTCTTTGTCCACAACGATCTGCTCTTCATCAATGGTATATGTAATGCTTGCTGACAGCCATTGATTGGCATTGTCTTTTGCAGCAATCACTTCTTCTGATGTGGTCGTATAGGTCGGTTTTACATAACAATCCGCCTGCTCCAAATCAAGTTCTGTCTGCAAAGAACCCAAACTCTCTATAATTGCCTGACGAAGCGCATCTGTTGCCACCATAGCCCCTTGCTGCTCTTTCTGAATCTCATATTCCGTTCCATTATAAACCGGAATTGCAGAAACAGGCGCTGTCTGTTTGCTCGTATCAAAGGCAGCTAAGTCTTTTAAAATCACTTCTAATTTATCTTCGTCATAAGTAACTTTCAGCGGCACTTCTTTATTCTGGTTAGAAAACAGGGAACCAATCCATAAGAAAGCATTCTGGTTCTCCATCGCCACTTCCAAATCTTTTCTATTATCATGTTTTAAATCAATTGCAGTTCCGGAAATGGTCTCAGAAAGTCCATCTCGTCCTTTCAATGTCAGAACATAATCCCCGGCTGTCTCTTCCAGTAAGGCTCCGGCTGTCTCTACCGTCTTTCCGGAAAATACCAATCCGTTCATACTGGTTCCGATATAGAAATGGCCTTGAAAATACAAAGCCGCACCCAGATAGATCACTAGCAATACACCCACGACAATGCCACCTATTTTAAGGGCAAGTCCTTTGGAAAATGGTTTCTTCTCCTCTGTCTTCTGTTGCTGCTCGGTATTCTCAGTGCTTTTTTCTTCTTCCTCTTCGGAGGCAGCCTTATCGTCTTGCTTCTCTTCTTGTGCCTGCGGCTCCTTCTCCTGCTTTTTATCTTCTTGCTTCTCAGCAACTTTTTCTTGCTTTTTATCCTCTGCTTCTGTTGTTTCTGTCTTTTCTTCTTTTTTCTCTTCTACTTTTTCTTCTTTTTCTTCTGTTATCATCACTTCAGGATCTGCGGTTACTTCTTCTTTTAGAATTTCAACTTCTTTTTCTAAGCTCTCCGCAATCTCCTGCAGATCGTTTTCCATGTTGTCTTTGTTATTGCTCATCTATGTAACTCCTCTACTATTTGCAAGTCATCTGTTATTATAACCCGAACCTTACCAAAAGTACAGCGAAAAATATTGCACTTTTTTTAGAATACGGTATAATAAATCAAGGAGAAGGAGGTTACTAAAAATGGCTAGAAAACTAATTGATTTGTCACATATATCCAAATCGTTCGGGGACCATATGGTTCTGGATGATTTGAATCTTTTTATAAATGAGAACCGCTTTTTGACCCTGCTTGGTCCAAGCGGTTGTGGAAAGACCACTTTATTACGTATTTTAGGCGGTTTCGAGACCCCGGATGAGGGGAAAATCATCTTTGACGGAGTAGACATTACCAACCTTGCGCCGAACAAACGACAGCTCAATACCGTATTTCAAAAATATGCTTTATTTACCCATATGACCATTGCAGAAAATATTGCATTTGGCTTGAAGATCAAAGGAAAATCCAAGGCATATATCAATGATAAGATTCATTATGCCTTAAAATTGGTAAACTTAGACGGTTACGAGAATCGAACTCCGGACTCCTTAAGCGGTGGGCAGCAGCAACGAATCGCTATCGCCCGTGCCATTGTGAATGAGCCAAAAGTTCTTCTTTTGGACGAGCCTTTGGGAGCACTGGATCTCAAACTCCGTCAGGATATGCAATATGAATTGATTCGTTTGAAAAACGAGCTTGGTATTACCTTTGTCTATGTCACCCACGATCAGGAAGAAGCCTTGACCATGTCAGATACCATTGTCGTTATGAACCAGGGATATATTCAGCAGATCGGTTCCCCGGAAGATATCTATAACGAGCCGGAGAACGCTTTCGTTGCAGACTTTATCGGAGAAAGTAATATTCTTCCTGCTACCATGGTAGAGGATCGTCTGGTTAAAATCCTGGGCGTGAATTTCCCTTGCGTAGATACAGGATTTGGCCGCAACAAACCGGTGGATGCGGTAATTCGTCCGGAAGACATCGACCTTGTGAAACCGGAAGAAGGACTTATGGAAGGAGTTGTCACGCACTTGATTTTCAAAGGGGTGCATTACGAAATGGAAGTCATGGCCAACAACTATGAATGGCTGGTACACAGCACGGATATGTTCCCGGTAGGTACCCAGGTTGGCATCAAGGTGGATCCATTTGACATTCAGATTATGAAAAAACCGGAATCCGAAGATGAGGAGGCTGTGCCAATTGAAGACTAAAAAGCTATTAGCCGGTCCTTACCTTTTTTGGGCGGTTTCCTTTATTATTATTCCGTTGCTAATGATTGTCTACTACGGACTCACTACTGACAACGGTGATTTTACTTTATTGAATCTGGCTAAGATTACCACTCCGGAGAATTTGAAAGCACTTGGACTTGCGCTCTTGCTCTCTTTCATCAGCACCGTGATCTGCCTGCTTTTGGCTTATCCCCTTGCCATGATTTTATCCAAATCTGCCATGAATCAGAGCAGTTTTATCGTCTTGATCTTCATTCTTCCTATGTGGATGAATTTTCTGCTTCGAACCATGGCTTGGCAGACTCTGCTAGAGAAAAATGGTGTGATCAATGCCTTTTTATCGTTCCTGCATCTGCCGGAACTCAATATTATCAACACGCCATATGCCATTGTTCTGGGTATGGTATATAACTTTTTGCCGTTTATGGTATTGCCCCTTTATAATGTCTTAGCGAAGATTGATAAGGATGTCATTCATGCCGCACAGGACTTAGGTGCCAATGCCCTCCAAGTATTTGCTAAGATTATTCTTCCACTGTCCGTACCTGGAATCATCAGTGGGATTACAATGGTCTTTGTGCCGGCTCTGACAACCTTTGTTATCTCGGATTTGCTTGGCGGCAGCAAGATTCTCTTAATCGGGAATGTCATCGAGCAAGAATTCCAGCAGGGAAGCAACTGGCATGTAGGTTCCGGTCTCTCACTGGTATTGATGGTATTTATCATTGTCAGCATGGCATTGATTGCCAAATATGATAAAGATGGGGAGGGTACAACATTTTGATCAAAACAATTGCGAAAAAATTATATCTTGGTTTTATCATCTTCCTCCTCTATGCACCGATTGTTACCTTGGTCGTGTTATCCTTTAACAACTCCAAGACCCGGGCTAAATGGGGCGGATTTACCGGAAAATGGTATGTGAGCCTCTTCCAGAACGAGCAGATTATGAATGCGCTTTATACCACTTTAACCATAGCCTTTTTATCTGCTTTGATTGCAACTGTCATCGGAACAGCGGCTGCCATCGGCATGCAGGCCATGCAGAAGAAATTTCGAACCATATTTATGGGTGTCACCAATATCCCAATGCTAAATGCAGATATTGTAACCGGAATCTCTCTCATGCTTTTATTTATTGCCTGCCGGGTGTCCATGGGATATATGACCATATTGCTGGCACATATTACATTTAATATTCCTTATGTAATTACCAGTGTTTTGCCAAAATTAAAGCAGACGAACAAGCGTACCTATGAAGCCGCATTAGACCTTGGCGCTTCCCCGATTTATGCCTTTTTTAAGGTTGTATTTCCGGATATTTTGCCAGGTGTTTCCTCCGGATTTTTACTATCCTTTACTATGTCCTTAGATGACTTTGTTATCACTCATTTTACCAAAGGACCGGGGGTAGATACTCTCTCTACCAAGATTTATAGTGAAGTCCGAAAAGGAATCAAGCCGGAAATGTATGCACTGTCTACCTTACTATTTGGTACTGTGTTGCTACTGCTTTTCTTAATCAACTCTTCTCCTACCAAGGAACAGGAGAAGAAACAGCGGGCATTTCCAAGAATCTATCGATTTGCAACAATTTTCCTTCGCCGGGTCATTCCGACCATCTTGGCTCTTGTGGTCATTGCAGGTGGAATCTTCTACAGTCGCAAAGGCGACACAGGATATAAGGAACAGGTGATTGTCTATAACTGGGGCGAATATTTAGATCCGGTTGTGCTGGATATGTTCGAGGAAGAAACCGGCATCGATGTCATCTATGAGGAATTTGAGACCAATGAGATTATGTATCCGAAAGTACAATCCGGCGCTATTGCCTATGATGTAGTCTGTCCTTCCGATTATATGATTCAGCGGATGCTGCAGGAAGATTTGCTTGCCGAATTGAATTTCGAGAACATACCGAATCTGAAATACATTGGCGATACCTATTTGAAACAGTCCCAATCCTTCGATCCGGAGAATAAATATTCCGTGCCATATTGTTGGGGAACCGTTGGAATTCTATACAACAAGACCATGGTAAAAGAACCTGTTGACAGCTGGTCTATACTCTGGGATGAGACTTATACCGATAGCATTCTTATGCAAAATAGTGTGCGTGATGCCTTTGCCGTAGCTTTGAAGCTCTCCGGCTATTCCTTAAACTCCAAGGACTTGGATGAACTGACGGAAGCAAAAGAAATGTTAATAGAGCAAAAACCTTTGGTTCAGGCTTATGTGGTAGATCAGGTTCGAGATAAGATGATTAACAACGAAGCTGCCATCGGCGTAATCTATTCCGGAGAAGCTATTTATACCCAGATGGAGAATGCTAATCTAGAATATGTAATCCCAAAAGAAGGTTCTAACCTATGGCTGGATTCCTGGGTAATTCCAAAGACGTCGAAGAACAAAGAAAATGCAGAGGCATTTATCAACTTCCTCTGCCGCCCGGATATTGCTAAGATGAACTTCGATTATATCACTTACTCTACGCCAAACGAAGGCGCCAGAGAGTTGATTGAAGATCCTGCTATCCGTAATAGTAAAGTTGCATTTCCGGACGAATCCGAGCTAGAAAGATGCGAGACCTTCCACTATTTGGGCGACAAATTCACCAATATTTATAACGAATTATGGAGAGAGATCAAGTCAAAATAATGAGAAAACGAATCTTTAATGAAACCATTACAGCAGAGCACGAGGGTGTGACTCTGCTGTCTTACTTAAAAGAAAAACAATTCTCCGCTTCTACTATTGTTCATTTGAAGCGAACAAAAGAGGGCCTTCTTGTTAATGGCATCTGGGCAACTGTGCGACAGATTCTGCATGCAAAAGATACGGTTACCATTCAGCTTTGCGAGACAGAAAGTTCGGCTCATATCGTACCGGTGGCACTTCCTCTATCTATCGTCTATGAAGATGAGGATTTAATGGTAATCAACAAGCCGGCAGATATGCCGATTCATCCTTCCCAAGGAAATTTCGACAACACCCTTGCCAACGCTCTTGCCTTTTATTTTCGCGAAAAAGAGGAACCCTTTACCTATCGTTGTATCAACCGGTTAGACCGGGATACCACAGGACTTTTGATCGTAGCCAAACATATGCACAGCGCATCCATCCTCTCGCGTATGGTAAGCAAGCGGCAGATTAAGCGAGAATATCTTGCCATCGCTACCGGACTTGTGCCGGAAGAAGGCTGTATCGATGCTCCGATCGGACGGGTTTCTGGCTCTACCATCGAGCGGGAAGTCAATTGGGAAACCGGTGAAACAGCCCGCACCCATTACCATAGACTAGCCTATCATGATGGCTATTCTCTCGTCTCTTTGCAGCTTGAGACCGGCCGTACCCATCAGATTCGTGTCCACATGAAGTATATTGGTCATCCACTGCCGGGAGATTTTCTCTATCATCCAACGGATGACATAATAAAACGGCAGGCGCTTCACTCCTACCGTTTATCTTTTCTGCATCCGATTACCAAGGAGGCTATGTCTTTTGTTGCTACTCTTCCATCCGATATGCAACTTTTATTTCCTACCTTCTAAACATCTTTATACCCGAAAGCATCCACCACCGACAAATTCCCGAAGCAGGGAGTTTGTCGGAATTTGCTCACTTCCGACACCAACAAAATAGTCTAAGAATTTCAAAAGTCGTTTGGCTTCCACATATTCCGGACAATCTTTCTCGATTCCAAATAATACCGGCTCCGCATAGAGTTTCAGCACTGCCAACTCATAGATTAATGCAGAGTTAAACATCACATCTGCTTCTTCCTGATATGGAAAAATATTTTTTTCTTCCCCACGCCTTACGGAAGGCCACATAGCAATGGTCTGCCGCGCAGAAGTACCTCTGGTTCTGGCATCCCGTACCATACGCCGAAGAAGTCTCCCGTCTGTGGTTGGAATCCGATTGTGCTCGTCGATATTTAACTGGGTCAGAGCACTGATATAGATCTTAAACTTATTTTCTTTCGGCAACTGATACGTCAAAGCATCATTGAGGCAATGAATCCCTTCAATGACCAGAATGTCCTGCTCGCCTAATTGCAACCGATTCCCATGATATTCTTTCCTTCCGGTCTTAAAATTAAAGGTCGGAAGTTCCACTTCCTTTCCAGCAAGCAGATCATTAAGCTGCTGATTAAAAAGAGCCACATCAATGGCCTCCAGACATTCGAAATTGTAACTTCCATCTGCATCTTTCGGTGTCTGCTCCCGCTCCACAAAATAGTTATCCACCGCAATCGGATGCGGCGTCATACCATGTGCCCGGAGCTGAATAGACAACCGATGAGAAAAGGTTGTCTTCCCGGAAGAAGATGGTCCTGCAATCAGAACAAATTTCACAGATTTCCTCTCTAGAATCTGTTCTGCGATCTTGCCGATTTCCTTCTCCTGCAAAGCCTCTTGGACCAAAATTGTCTCTTGTATGTTCCCTTTGGTAATCTGCTCATTAAGATCTCCTACCGTTCCAATTCCTAACATATCGCCCCATTTCCCGGCTTTTTTTAGAACCTGGAACAATTTTGAATGAGGCGCAAAGGCCGGTACTTTTTCCGGCTCTTCCCTGGTTGGCATCTGAATCACAAATCCTTCGTCATAAAGATGCAAAGAAAAATAGGAAAGATATGACGCATCCGGCACCATATAACCATAGTAATAATCTTCAAATTCATTCATGCGGTAGAGATTGACTTTTGATACCCGACGATAGCCAAATAGTTTCTCCTTATCATGCATGCCATGCTGCCCAAAGAGAGAAATTGCTTCCTCCGTATGTACCGTTCGCTTCTCAATTGGCATCTTCTCTGCAATCATCTGACGCATCCGCTCTTCTACCTTAAAAAGCCATTCCTCGGTCAACGAAACCTTGCCATCAACCAGGCAGTAATAGCCTTTTCCAATAGAAAAATCAATCCGGACTTTCTCAATATCAGCTCTGTCACTGACATCATAGATGGCTTTCACAAGCATCAGACACATACTTCGTTTGTAAGTTTCCATCCCAACAGTATCACCTGTGGTAATAAATTCCAGTCTGCTATCTCTTTGTATCGGTTTTCTTAATTCCTGTAATTTATTTCCATCTAATTTCACCAATACAATAGCATGGTCATATCTCTGTTGAAATTCTTCTGCAACCTGTAAATAGGTGGTTCCTTCCGGATAGGTATACCGATCTTCTCCAATTTGTAAACGATACATCTTCATAAACATCCCTCATTTCTTCTCTACTAGATTGTCTGAAATGGAAACTGTATCTTGACTTTCTCCACATCAAGAGAAAATTCTTGTAAGGTGGCTGCCATATCTTCCATAAATGGATATTCCAGCCCATAATGACCTGCATCAATGACCATAAGGCCTTCTGCTACTGCATCCAGCCCGGTATGATGATCCATATCTCCGGTCAAAAGTACGTCTGCGCCATGTTTTATAGCATGTTCCATCATGCCTTTCCCGGAGCCAGGACAAATGGCAACCTTACTAATTCTCTGCTCTGCCTTGCCAAAGGCTTTCACATCCGGAAGATGGAACTGGCTTTTCACGAATTCACAAAAGGATGCCAAGGACATCTCTTCCGGAAGCATTCCTACTTTTCCGATTCCTTTTCCATCGGAAGTAGGCTCTAACGGAACTTGACTGGTCAAACATAACCTTTCTGCTGCCAGATCTCCCATCCGAAGAATGTCATAATTCGTATGAGCTGCATAACAGCCGATATCCTCTTTTAACAAAGTCAGAAGCCGTCGTCCCGTTACCGTCTCATCGGTAATTCGTTTCACTGACGAAAACAATAACGGATGATGGGAAACAATCAAATCCACCTTCTCTGCTACCGCCTTCTCTATAACCTCTTCCGTAACATCCAGGGTCACAAGCACCTTCTGAACTTCTTTATCTCTTCGTCCAACCAACAGACCTACGTTATCCCAGTCCATAGCATCCTCTCTCGGATAACGCCTCTCTAATTGTTCTATGAGTTTTCTACATAACATATGTATCACCTCGCATCTACATGCATGTTAAATATGCAGCTCTCGCCAACATAATCTCTCGTTGCAAATCTTGCACCCGATCCGGATTCTGCTCTTGCGCCTGGAGCTTACTGACAATCTGCTCCTTCGTCTTGATCTCCTTTAACAAATAAGCAACCAGAATCGGATGTTTCTTTTCCAGAAGATGTCTGCCATAGAGCAGTTCTATCTCCGTATAGGGCTGATCGGAGCCTTTTTTCACCTGAAACATCGGATAGAATTTTCCATCCTCAAATACCATATCTTCCTGGCAAATACGATACCCATTCGCTAAGAGATATTGTCGCACTTTCGAAAGTTCCGACTGGGGCTGCAAGATCCATTCCGAAACAGAATCCCGCAGTTCTTTTCCATTTTCCAGAATACGGATCGTAAGGGCACCACCCATCCCGGCTATCACAACGCTGTCGCATTCCCCAGGCTCTAATGCCTTTAGGCCATCAGAAAGGCGGGTCTGAATTCGCTCCTGAAGCTTCTCTTTTACAATATGTTCCTTTGCTCGCTCTAAAGGACCCTCATTGATGTCCATAGCAATGGCGCTATTATATTTCCCTTGTCGAATCAATTCCATAGGCAGATAGGCATGATCTGTTCCAATATCCGCCACGCAATTACCGCCGCTTGTTAAATTGCAGACTGCCTGCAATCGTTCCGATAACTTCATAGCTTGTCCCCTTAATCCAAATAATCTTTGAGTTTGCGGCTACGGCTCGGATGACGAAGTTTCCGTAATGCTTTCGCTTCAATCTGACGAATACGTTCTCTGGTAACGTCAAATTCTTTTCCTACTTCCTCTAAGGTTCTTGCTCTTCCGTCATTCATTCCGAAACGCAAACGCAGAACTTTCTGTTCTCTCTCTGTCAATGTGCTTAATACTTCATCCAACTGTTCTTTTAATAAGGTTGCTGCCGCTGCCTCAGCCGGTACTGGCACATTATCATCCTGAATAAAGTCACCCAGATGGCTATCTTCCTCTTCTCCGATTGGTGTCTCTAAAGAAACCGGCTCCTGAGAAATCTTCAAAATCTCACGCACACGCTCCACCGGCATATCCAATTCTTTTGCAATCTCTTCCGGCGTAGGTTCTCTCCCAAGTTCTTGCAACAACTGTCTGGAAACCCGAATTAATTTGTTAATGGTCTCAACCATATGAACCGGAATACGAATGGTTCTTGCCTGGTCAGCAATCGCTCTGGTAATGGCCTGGCGAATCCACCAAGTTGCATAGGTACTGAACTTAAATCCTTTCTCATAATCGAATTTCTCAACTGCTTTGATAAGACCTAAGTTTCCTTCCTGAATCAGATCCAAGAAGAGCATACCTCTTCCTACATAACGTTTTGCAATGCTGACAACCAGACGCAGGTTCGCTTCAGCAAGACGCTTCTTCGCATCCTCATCTCCTGCAGCCATGCGTTTCGCAAGTTCCACTTCTTCCTCTGCGGTTAAGAGCGGCACTTTACCAATCTCTTTCAAATACATACGTACCGGATCTTCAATGCTGATGCCGTCCGGAACAGACAGGTCAATCTTCTCCATATCTACTTCATCTTCATCAGACAAAAGTAAATCATCCGGTTCATCATCGATCATCACATCATCTACATCATTACTGATGCGAAGCACCTCGATATTCTGGGCTTCCAAATACTCATAAATCTTCTCCATCTGTTCTTCGCTAAGCTCCATATCGGAGATAACTTCTGCGATTTCCGGGATTTCCAGCATATTCTTCTTCTTTTTTCCCAGCTCCACTAATGCTTTTAGTTTCTCTTCCATTTTCAAAGCCTGTTCTTCCATGTTGTATCCATCCTCTCTTAACTTGTTTATATTTTATCCTTAATCAATGGAAATATGCAATTTCTGCAAGTCCTGCAGGGCCCGCTTGGCAACCATAATCTTCTGTAATCCTTGGATATCCGTCGGATCCAATGCCTTGGTTGCACACTCCACATGATAATTCTTCACTCGTATGATTGTCTCTTTGAGTGCTTTTTCCTGCTCCTCCCGGGTACTTAAATCCTTAATATGGGTATGGAACAAGGAGGCGACTTCGTGATGCTCCTTCTCATCTGTAAAATGATTCATCACTTTTGCCGGATTCACGCTTCCGCTTTCATATTGTTCATAGAGAAGCTCCGCCACAGTCCGATAGATGCCCTCCGAAAAATCTTCCGGAGAAATATATTTCTGAATCTGTCGGAAGATGCTCTCACTCTCAATGAGCCAGGTAAGCAACACCTTCTGAGACTTTAGGTTCCCATCTTCCTGCTCTGTCTTCTTGCGTTCTGCCACCTTCGGTCTGTTTGCCGGTGTGGCAAGTCCCGTCTGGATTGCCATCTTCTTCACAAGCTCCCGCAAATTCTCATATCCGATATGGTAACGCGCTGCCACAGCTTCGATATAATTATCCCGCTCAATCTCTTCCTCAAACGTGGTCAGTTTCCTAGCTACTTCTCGATGAAAAGCAGTCTTCCCTTCCGGGGAATGCATATCGTAGTTGCGCTCTAGAATCTCTAAGGAAAAGAGAAAGCCATTCTTCGCCTCATTAATGCGAGCTTCAAACGCTTCCGCACCCAGATTCTTAATGAATTCATCCGGATCCTTATATGGGTCCATCCGAATGACTTTGGCACTAATTCCTGCCTCTTTCAAAATCGGAATAGCCCGCAATGCCGCCTTCGTTCCTGCCTCATCGCTGTCATAGGTCAGATAGACCTCGCTGACATAGCGTTTCAGCAAATTGGCATGTCCTGTGGTCAAGGCGGTTCCCAAAGATGCTACTGCATTGGTAAACCCTGCCTGATGGAGAGCAATGACATCCATGTATCCCTCACATATTAAAAAATAAGGTTTTCTCGAGGTCCTTGCTCGATTGAGGCCATACAAATTCCGGCTCTTGTCAAAAACTTCCGTCTCCGGCGAGTTTAAGTATTTCGGCTTCGCATCTCCCATAACACGTCCGCCAAACCCTATAACCCGATTGTTCACATCCATGATTGGAAACATAACACGATTCCAAAACTTATCATAGATTCCATTCTTCTCATCAATGGTAATCAATCCAGCTTTAGCAAGCAAACGATCGTCGTAGCCTTTTGTCTTCAAATATTGATATAAGTCGTCGCTGTATTTATTCGAATATCCCAATCCAAAAGCGGTAATCGTCTCCTGAGACAGCTGGCGTTTGAGTAAATATTCTTTTCCTATCTTCCCTTGCTCTGACTGGAGCTGCACATAGAAATACTTAGCTGCCAGTTTATTAATCTCCAAAAGAACATTCTTCAGATTCGCCTTTTCTTTCGCTTCTTTGGAATATTCCATCTCCGGAAGGTCCACCCCTGCTCGCTCCGCAAGCAATTTCAGAGCTTCTACAAATGTGTAATTCTCATATTCCATAATGAAGGTAAAGACATTTCCACCTGCTCCGCAGCCAAAACAGTAATACATCTGTTTATCACGACTGACGGAAAAGGAAGGGGATTTTTCATTATGAAATGGGCAAAGTCCAAAATAGGAACTGCCTTTTTTCTGCAATTTCACATATCCGGAAATGACATCCACTATATCATTACGACTTCTGACTTCTTCTACAATCTCTTCTGAATAATACATGATGCCATCCTTTCTTTTCTATCTACCTATACTATTCGACAAAACTTTCTGATTTCCTTTAAATTTCCCAAGATTCTGGTACAAAAAGTTTTTGGAAGGTTTTTACTGCATAATTGTCTGTCATTCCTGCAATATAATCGCAGACAACCTGCTCTTTTGCCTCCCCGTTCAGCACCGCCATCCGAAGGAACTCGTCCGGCAGTCGTTCTATATGGTCGACATAATAAGAATATAATGCTTCAATCATCTTCTCAGCTTTGGTCTCTTCCTGTTTTGCAACCGGATTGAGATATACATTTTCAAACATAAATTTCCGAAGGCCGCTCATGGCTTCATTGACTTCCTCTGACATGGAAACGATACCTTTATCCATACTATTGGTAACTACATCGTGAATAATGGTATTCAAGCGTTCTGTCAGGGAAGAACCAAGTACTTTTCTATATTTTGGCGGAATATCTGCCTCTGACAGAATTCCCCCTCGTATGGCATCATCGATATCATGATTGACATAAGCAATCTTATCGGAAAGGCGCACGACCTGTCCTTCTAATGTAGCCGGATTTCCCGCAGTCTGATGACATCGAATCCCATCAATGACCTCTGCCGTCAGATTCAATCCTTTTCCATCTTTTTCCAGATATTCTACCACGCGGACACTTTGCTCATTGTGGCGAAATCCATTGGGATTGATCCGATTCAACGCCCGTTCTCCCGCATGCCCAAAAGGAGTATGCCCTAAGTCATGTCCAAGGCTCATTGCTTCCACCAGATCTTCGTTTAATCGCAATGCCTTGGCAATGGTTCTAGCATTCTGTGAAACTTCTAGTGTATGAGTCAGGCGGGTTCGGTAATGATCCCCTTTTGGCGAAAGAAATACTTGGGTCTTTTGCTTTAGCCGCCGGAAGGATTTGCTATGTAAAATTCGGTCTCGATCCCGTTGAAAAACGGTACGAATGTCGCACTCTGCCTCTATCCTTTTTCGTCCCAGGGACTGACTGCTTTTCGTTGCATAGGAACTTAAATATTCTAATTCTCTCTCTTCTAACTGTTCCCGAATGTTCATGTGTGAGCCTCCTTTTTGATGAAATTCGTATCTCTTTCCTATTATAGCAAATTTTAAAAATAATTGCAAAAAAATGTTGACAACGCAAAAACACCGTGGTAATATATTCAAGTACGGTAATTACACCGTCATGCAGGAGTGTCGGAACTGGCAGACGAGCAAGACTAAGGATCTTGTGGGCAATGCGCTCGTGTGGGTTCAAGTCCCATCTCCTGCATTTTTATTTTAAGCAACTCTTTACGAGTTGCTTTTTTCTTTCTCTATTTCTATTTGTCGCAACTTCCCATAGACCACAAGGTCTCTCTCCGATTCTATGGTTAGAATCTGCAGCTCTTTTCTACTATCGCCTTTGTTATCTATCCTATCATGCTTTTGATAATCAAAAAAATGGTGAAGTACCTTCCGCTACTTCACCATTTTATTACATCTAATTAAGCTAATTTAGATTTTGCAGTTTCAGCCAATGCTGCAAATCCTGCTGCATCATTCACTGCCATATCAGCAAGGATCTTTCTGTTGATTTCAACACCTGCTAATTTTAAGCCGTGCATCATCTTGCTGTATGATAAACCATTCATTCTAGCTGCTGCATTGATACGTGCGATCCAGAGCTGACGCATCTGACGTTTACGCTGTTTTCTACCTGCGTATGCACTTGTCAAAGCTCTCATTACAGACTGTTTTGCTACTCTGTACTGTTTAGAACGAGCGCCTCTGTAACCTTTTGCTAATTTTAAAGTTCTATTGTGTTTTTTCTTTGCGTTCAATCCGCCTTTAATTCTTGCCATTTCTTCCTAATCCTCCTTCACAAATTGCCACATCTTACAGATATGGTAATACTTTCTTCATGTTCTTTACATTTGTTGCATCTGTGATAGTTGCCTGTCTCAGATTTCTCTTTCTCTTTGTAGATTTCTTAGTTAAGATATGGCTCTTGTAAGCTTTATTTCTCTTTAACTTTCCTGTTGCTGTTTTTTTGAAGCGCTTTGCTGCTGCTCTATTTGTTTTAATTTTTGGCATGATGTATTTCCTCCTTAATATTGTTTATTCTTAGCGTCTTTCCGCTAATACCATGCTCATGCTTCTGCCTTCGAGTTTAGCCGGTTTTTCAATGACTGCAACCTCCTGCAACATCTCAGCGAAATCATCTAAGATATGCTTGCTGGACTGCATATGTGCCATCTCTCTACCCCGAAAACGTAAAGTAACTTTTACTTTATTACCTTTTTGAATGAACTTCTTTGCACTGTTTACTTTGGTATTCAAGTCGTTGACGTCAATATTCGGCGACAAACGTACTTCCTTCACCTCAACAGTTTTCTGCTTTTTCTTTGCTTCTTTTTCTTTTCTTGCCAACTCGTATCTGTATTTACCATAATCGATAATCTTACAAACCGGTGGCTTCGCTGTTGGAGCGATTTTCACCAAATCCAACTCTGCCTCCTGAGCTAATTTCATAGCCTCTTTGGCTGACATGATCCCTAACTGGTCTCCATTTTCCCCGATAAGACGTACTTCTTTGTCGCGGATTTGTTCGTTAATCATTAAGTCGCTAATAGTAGTGCACCTCCAATAATAAAATAAATTCACTTTACTTCTCTCCTGCGAAAACTCATAGGCTTTCTGCCGGATGCATGCGTAAAAACAATGATGCAGAAAAATAGGATAGTCACAAAGACTATCCACCCATTACATACAATCTATCCCCGTAAGGTTCTAGAACATAATATCAACCATAGACACGCGTTTGTGCTAAGGTGAGAGTGGAACTCTGCTTTGTTTTTCGCTTCACGCAACATTTAATTTACCACACTTCACCTTAGCTGTCAACACTTTTTTCATATATTCCAAGGATTTTTTGGCAGGTTTTTCTGCCACTCGATTCATCCTTTTCCTAGTCGATTTTCACTCCTATTTCCAATTCCAAGCTAACTTATTCACACACAATCTTAGCAACGCGAACAACCAGATCCCGGCCGTAGCTATATGGTGCTTCTGTTACAACTACTTTGCTTCCCTCCTGAGTGAAGCTAACTTCGGAACCATCATCCATCCAGGTAGCAGATACAATCTTATCCGAAAGTTCAAACTCATCAATAAAATTGCCTTCTGAACAAAGGGCTACGTTCGGATCTGCCATCATTGGCAAATTGGAACAGAACAAGTAATAGTTCTTTCCATCTTTTAATAAGAAGTCATCCGGCTTGTTCGTCACTTCAACCCCTGATGGTAATGGTTTGCGAATGGCTTCGTCATAATATGTAACCCACTCTCCCATAATTCCAAGGATTGCGGCGTCAATCGGTCGTACGCTTCCGTCTCCCATCGGTCCGACATTCATGAGCATGTTGCAGCCATAACGGCGACAGTCTACAAGTTCTTTAATCATCGTTGCCGGTGATTTGTAGTTCAAATCTTCTTTTGCATATCCCCAGTGTGAACAGAACACTTCACACATCTCACTTGCTACATATTTCGGTGCACCTTCCATGTTAATCGGTTCCGGCTTGCCGCGCTCAAAGGTAACGCTGTCAAGCTCGATATGACCAAGTGCACCAAGCGCTGAAAGTCCGGTATTATTGATAATCATGGCTGTCGGCTGATGCTTACGAATCGTTCCATAAAGCGCATCCTCCTGCCAGTCTTCATCAGGTTTATCCCACATGCCATCGAACCAAAGTCCGCCAATCTTACCATAGTTCTTGCACAAGATTTCTACACTTGCACGAAGGTATTCCAGATATTTTGGAAAATCTTCTTTGTATAACGGTTCATGCCAATCCAAAAGTGTATGATAAAAGAACGGAATGATGTTCTGCTCACGGCATGCATCAACAAATTCTCTTACGAGGTCACGACCGCAGGTATGTATAGTATCGTATTCGTTCAATCCGCATGTGTCAAATAGTGAAAAACCATCGTGATGACGGGTTGTCAATGTAATGTAACGACATCCTGCACTTTTTGCTGTTGCAACCAGCTCCTTCGCCCAATCTTTTTTCGGATTAAATGCCTCTACATATTTGTCATATTCATCATATGAAATGTTATGAATGTGCTTTGCCCATTCTCCTTTTCCAAGAAGACTGTACGCCCCAAAATGTACGAACATACCAAAGCCTAAAGTCTCAAATTCTTTAATATACTCTTTTACTATCATAGCCTATCCCTTTTCTCTTTCATAAAATGAGGTGTACATATGCTGTACACCCCACAATTATACTGTATCCTATTTTATTTTGCAATATATGGTATCACAAATGCACCTTCACCTACGTTCAAGTTAACTGTAAGCTTTTTGTCTGTCAATTCCTTTGTCTCGCATTTACCATTGTAATACACCTGTGCGTGTGTCGCTTTGTTAAATGTCAGTGTTACACTTCCATTTGTACTTGTTCTTGGTCCTTCTGCATTTGCCACCATGTAACCATAATAGCCTTCTTCGTCTCTCATACAACCAATATAAGACGCCATTGATGTGCTCTGTACACTTGTAAGATTACCATCATTTGTAGCAGAATTTGTAGCACCGCTTGCAAGTTCTAAGGTCTGATTCCATGTAAATGCTTTAAATACATGTTCGAAGGTTGCAAGTTCCCGGTTAACAGATTGAACTGCAGCGTAAACGGAGTCGTTCCTGCTCATGGAGTTACCAGTATTTTTATCCGTCGGATGTGGATTATACGTATAATAACCAAACTCCTGCATGCCGAACGTCATTGCGGTATATATCTGGAATCCGATATCTGATTTTTGTGTTGGTGCATAGCGGTTCTCACTAGCTGCACCCGAACAGGTCTGAATGGTAACACCTGTATATAGGTTGCTTTCTTTTGCAACGTCAGATACCCATTTGAGATTATTACGCCAATCCTCGGCTACGTGATATTTTTCTCCCTCTCCAATTTTATTTGTCTTATAAAGAGAATAATTATCATATGTAAAGCAACCCAACGGCCCACCAAAGTGGCTGACATAATCCTTATAAATAGTCATTTTATCCGTTAAAGATGAATTGGTTGTCAAGTTACCGTTGTCAGTATACACCGGTAACATTGGCAAACGTAAAATCAGGTTCGGATACTTATCTTTTAGATATGTAACCACCGTCGTATAATTGCCCAAGCATCCAATGGCAAGCTCATCTGATAGGACAAAACCTGCAAATGCCGAATATTTACTGTAAACATCAACATACTGATCGATAATAGCTTTCCAACTATCTTTATAAGCATTATCAGATTCAATGCTATGATCTAATCTTAAAAGATGATTGATTACATCAGAAAACAACAACACATCCAAATCATACTTCTCAGCTTCCGTCAAGTATTCAATAACCTTTGTCTGCTCACTTGGACTCTTCTCGTTCGTAATAGGTGCAACCAATTCCGAATTCAAGGTGTTGAGCCCTGCCGCCTTATATTTTGCGAAATCTTTCGGTTCCGGACAAACATGTGCCATGCGAATAACCTTATCGCTGTTGTTGTAATATGGAGTCCCTGTAGGCATTCCATCCTCGGAATCTGTATAACTCAGACGACCAACAAGAAGTTTGCGAAGTGTATATAAATCCTTCTTGTTAATTACTCCATCTCTATTAGCATCTGCGGCAGTACGATTTACTAAAACATTCTGCGTGTCATTCAGATATCGCATGAATCGGATAATATCATTCGACCTTACATCTTTGTCACCATTGACATCACCTTCGACCTTCGTATTACTGATAGATAATTGCCAATTGTCATATCCATAATCACCCTTATTTTCATCGAAAACAACCGTATAATCTTCTGTAATCTTAATTGCATCCCGAGTTGTTGAGCTAGTATATACGCCAGCCTGAATTGTCACTTCCGTACCATCTTTTACTTTTGCATTACTCAAACTCGGTTCATATATAGCTACCTGCTTCGCGTTATCTGTTTTCTGCAAGCCAAGCTGATATTCTTTACCATCAATCAACACAGCCGGTCCATCATAATATGTCTGCCAGGCAATGCCCTCACTCGGAACGTCAGAATCAAGAGCAAATGTCATACTCCAAGCATTATCCTCACTCAAAGGGAATCCCGCGACACCTGTAACCTTAGCATTCACCGGCTCACAAAACTTATCTGTACGCCATGCATATTCATTCGCATATATCGTAAAATCACTAGTTAAATTCATGTCTTCCGTTCCAGCCTTAGAATGTGTTGCAGTTCCGGCTTTTAAGACAATCTTAACATTACCTGTAAAATCAGACGGAAGATAATCTTCTGCAATATAGAAAAACAGTGTGTTGTCATTGTGCTTATAGACTTCCGGTACTTCTACTGTATTACCATTAATTTCATAGTTGAGTCCATTGAATACTCCATCCCATGCATCACCCGGAATCTTACCTTCCACGTCAACATAGATATTCCATCTGCTGTTCTCTTCACTGAAAGCTTTTACCTGAAGCCCTTTAATCGTAACATTCTCTGCCTGTGCTACTGCTTCTGTACTCCACTGACTTCCATTCCAAGTAAGCTGACAGTCATTCTTAATCTCAATTCCACATGTGTCGGTTGTGTCTTTGTATTTACCTTTGTGAATCGTAAGTACTGTACCCTTAGCCGGCGGAATCGGAAGTGTTGTTGTATCACTGATAAATACATTCAACTGCTGATCGTTTGATTTCTTCACACTAAGGACAATCGGCTGATCTCCAACCGTCGCCTTTACATCTGCAAAAATAGTTTCCCATGCTGTTCCCGGCACCTTGGCGTCTGTATCAAAGTACATATCCCAATAGGTCTTATCTTCATCGTTATTTGCATTATAGTAAGTAAGGTCCATCGCCGTATAGGTAATGTCTTTCGGCTCTTCAATCTTCTCCCAGCAAGGTTCTGCACCCTCTGTATACTGATAGCAAAGGTTCGGAAGACGCACAAAGCGCCTGGTGTCTACTGCATCCTGCACAATCACATTATCAAACACCACAATCGAACCTGTCTTCATAGAATTATGAACCGCATCCGGAAGTGGCATATAATAATAGTCTTCCCCTGCAAAATGATAAATACCTTCAATCTTTGCTATCTGTGTTGCGCTTCCATCACCATAGCGGAGTTGACCGCTGACTACTTTATGATAATAGCCATTACCTGCCGTCAGTGCCGGAGCCGGTGCCGGCCAGATGTTAATCATCTTCTTTGCTCCTGCAATGTATGTAACACCTGTATGAATTGTATCTAAAATGCCAAGTACGGAACCATCTTTGATAACAATACTAAAGTCCGTCTTGATGTCAACTGTTGTATTTGTAGCAGATACTATATTTCCCGCCTTAAATGTTAATATGTAAGTCTTACCAGAGGCTTTCATTTCATTCGGATTCGGCAATGCCTCATACGGTATTCTCATATTAAACATACCTTCATTGATGCTAACTACATTGAATTCATAATTGTTTACATTGGTTCCATCTGATACTTCGTATTTTACTCCTGTATAATAAGAACTGGTTAACTCCTGATCTGCTTTTAAAAACAGAACATACGCATTTTCACCGTCAGATGGATGCCACCAATTCACTGCATCTATTGCATTAAACTCTATTTCCGTCGGCTCTGCTGCTTTAACATTTCCAATCGTTCCTACTGTTCCGGTCAGCATAACAAATACTAAAACAAATGCTAATATTTTCTTGTATGCTAACTTCATTATTTTCTTCATTGCTTACCCTCCATTCTCTATGATTTTCTAAACAAATCCATATCAATCACTTCGCCGCCACGAAGTCTTGATTCCTCAGCTGCCATACATATCAGATGACTTTCTACAGAATCTGCCAATTCGGTAATTCCATCACACGGCATACCTGCCATGTAATCTAAGAAGTCTTCTGTCAGTACTTTGTCGCCACCGCCGTGTTTATCAAGTTCATCGAAGGTAATAACTTCCTTCTCTTTGCCGAACACGGTAAGCTCGATGATATTGCGGTCCATATCTGCAATCATGGATGCCTTGGTTCCCATGAATTTTGTATATCTGCTTACTTCACCCGTAAATGCACACATGGTGAAGTTTACTGTCAGACCGTCTTCCATCTCAAGATTGACTACCTGATGGTCTACTACATTGTTATCACATTGATAGACACATCGTCCGTACGGACTTGTTTTTAGCGCCTCGATGACATTCTCTTCTGTCGGCACCTGGCAAACCATATTTACCGGCCATTCAGTTGCTCCATTTCGAACGCCCATGGTCGGATCATCAAGATAGAATCTTTCTGCATTATATGGGCAGGTGTCTTTGACCGCACAATCCTCTACACAGTACATTGTCGAACCTTCCGGGGCATGTTCCATGTCAAAATGGCTTAAATGTCCAAAGGATGATACCTTCTTACATTTTTTACCTGACAGCCACACCATAAGGTCCATGTCATGACAACATTTTTGCATAATCATCGGCGTTGTGGTATCACTGTTTCTCCAATTACCACGTACAAAGCTATGTGCGTAATGCCAATATCCAACGCTTTCTATTGCCTGTATGCTCATCAGATCTCCAAGTACACCGGTAGCAATCAATTCTTTGATTTTGCGATAGAATGGCGAATAGCGAAGGACGTGGCAAACTACCACCCTGCGATTAAGTCTTGTCGCTACCTCAAGGATTTTCTGACATTCCTCTTTTTCACCTGATATCGGTTTTTCAAGAAGCAAATCGTATCCCAACTCCAGCGCACGAATTGCCTGACGTACATGGTCCTGGTCTAAGGTTGCAATACAGAGTAAATCAGCTAATTTCGGCTGCTCTAAGAGTTCTTCGGCACTACTGTAGCACTGGTCATCACTAAGATTAAGATCTTTTTTGATATCTGCTACCTTTGCCGGATCGGTATCCGCAATTGCTACAATCTCTGCTTTTTCCTGTAACTGTTTCATATAGTGAATATAGATGTGCCAACCACGGCTTCCGCAGCCTGCTACTGCTACTGTTTGTTTCATCTTATTCTCCTCCATAAGGAATTACGAAAATTCCTTCTCCAACGCCAAGACGAATCCGGAAGGTTCCATCTGTGAGTTTCGCTTCCTGCTCACGGCCTTTCCGATAATATACGAGATTCTTAGCTCCCTCAAAGGTAAGTTCCACCTCGTTCATCTCATAGCGATACGGATTCTGAGCATTGACAACCCAATAACCTTTATTGCCATCTTCCGGATTCTCAAAGCAGCCAACCAAAAGGTCTCTGGATGCCTTCATATCTTTCAAGCATGAGTCCTCATATCCTCCCTCTATAAGACGGATATTTTTGTCACGGCTTGTGCGTACCACCTTGCAGCCCTGCCATTTGTATCTCATAAAGATATGGTCAATCTTGTGAACTTCTTCATTTACTTCTTTGACAGAATAATAGATTTCTGTCTTTCTGTATCCGCATTCTTCCGATGGTTCATAATTAATCATCGCCTTCGGATACATCTCTGCGTTACTTTCGCTATAATGCTGCCAGAAGGTATAATATCCAATCCTCTGTACACCAAATGCCAATGCAGAATATACCTGAAATCTCATATCTTCGTATGACGGTGTACGGTATGCAGTTTTCCCTCTTCCTGTCTTTGGATTATATTGTGTATCCATGCGGTTACTCAAGAGAGTTATCGACGTCGGGTAGCCACCTTCTTTTGCATGCTGCGCCATAAGTTCCATATTCTGATAGAACGCTGGTGACAGCCAGCCATCTCTTCCAAGTGAATAATAGTCCATACAGAATTCTCCCATAGCATCTGCGCATAGGTCGATATAATAGCTGTATGCTTCTTTCCGTTCCTCATCAAAACGAATGGTCTGATTGTATTTCTCATCTTGATAATTTGGGTTGTATGCGTTCAAATACGTATACATTGGAAGCATGGATGCATAGAGTTTTAAATCCGGTTTCATCTTACGAATCTCGTCTGATTTGAGATATTCTACCATTTTCTTAATTCGACCAAGAGAATAGTATGACGGCTCGTCTGTCAACATAATGCCACCGAAGGTTTCCGGGAAATATTTTTGTAGGGTACCGATCAAGGTACGAAATTCCTCTTTTTCTTTTTCTCCGAAATCTCCATCCTCATGCGTCATTGCACCAAAGATATTTCCTGAAGTCGGATATACAACAAGGCCATGTCTCTTTGCTAGTGTCATATACTGATACAGGTCACTTTTTTCAAAATCAGGTTCTAGGGAAAGTCCTTCCTCGGTGATATTCTCCCCAAAGTACGCATCTGCTTCTGGCATAAGAAAATTTAAGCCGGCTTCTTTGTAAATCCGAAAGACTTCGTCCGTAAAGAAGGATGGATAACCGTCCTTCGGGTCCCTCGGATTCGCACCGTATTCGCCGCAAAAACGGCGTTTCCCTGCTCTTCTTGGTCCCATATAAGCCGTCATATCCATCCTTCGATCATCCGGATAAATCGGCTTGGTTGATGCTAACATATTTTTCCTCCTATTGCCGACGGGATCATGCTATCCCGCCGGTCAATCAATCTACTTATTACTTTCTTTTGTATTCTTCTTTTTTCTTACCAGAAGTACAATTGCTACAAGTCCTGCAAGGACAATCACACCTGCTACTGCAACCGGCAATACAGGGAAAGATGTCTCCTTGGCTATTTCTTCTGTTTCCGGCTTCGTTACAGTGATCGTTATCGGCGTCAGTTCTTTGCCGTTGTATGTTCCGCTTACGGTATATGTACCTGGTTTGGTTGCGACAAAAGCACCTTCTGTAATGGTTGCACCTTCTTTATCCACTGTAAATTCAGCACCTTCTAAGACAGATGGATAGGTTGCTGCAACACGAACACGATCGCCTACCATACATTCTGTCTTCTCTGCAAGAATTTCTGAAAGTTCTACAATATCATCCGTGATATAGTTCGGACATCCTGCATATACCTCGAAGGTTCCTGCATTGATTGCCGGATCAAACGGATCACTTCCTGCTTCGTCGTAATAACGCATCACTAATTTGCCATTGACTTTAATTGTAATACATACACAAGTCTCTGTGATATTATAGATAGAAAACTCATAATTGTAATCTTTCTCATACTGGAAGTACGGATGATCACTTTGATCATATACATAACTTACACGGTACTGATCAAGAAGGGAGTAGTTCTCACCATTCTTCCACAGGTTCAGATATCCTGTCCATACACCTGCTTCTTTGGATGCCGGATCTTCTTTGTACTCAAATGCGGAGAAGGTAACTACATATCCATATAGCAATTCTTTTGTCATCGGGTCTGTATCATTTACCGGATTACCACGCAAGATAACACCAAAGCTCGGAGATGTCTCATCATCATAGAATTTCTTCGCATTAAAGGAAATGGTATAATCCTTCATAGCTTCTGTTGAAACAATCTTGTTGTAAGTATCCTCATTCGAATACAATACAGAACCATTTGATGCTACCGGAATATAGCCTTCTTCAAATCTAGCTATAGACCAGAGGCTTCCAATATCCTTCGGTGCTTTGACATCGGTATCTACATACTGTGACCAGATGCCATCGTTATACATAAGCATGAAATCATTCGTTACTTTAAATTCAAATCCACCGCAGGTTAACTTCGTATTCTTTTTAATCTTAACAGTATCGCCTTCCTTAGACTCTCCCACCAGATATTTCTCAATCGGGAAGTACATAAACTTACCGTTTGAACTGTCAGATTTACGAACTGTTGTTTTCACTTCTTTATTGTTGTAATAATAAGTGAATTCTTCATACTTCTCATACCATGCACTACCCGGGAATTCCTTATTCAGTCTCAAATATACGTGGTATCCATCCGTATATGGCATAACATTCTGTACACCCATGATGTTTCCTTCGTATTTTTCAATTTCCTTGAATTCTCTCTCGGAAATAGCACCATTGTAAACATAGGTAGTCCAGGTCTCTTGTACTTCAAATCCATCATGTCCTGCATTTGCATAAGCTTTTGCGCCTTTTTCAATGGTAAGGGTTGCCTTCTTCGTTGTTCCGGCAAGTGCACTGTCCGGGATAGACAGATACAGATATTCTCCATCCTGCAGTGCAGAGATTGTATGACTCTTTCCATTTACTTTAATTGGAAGCTGCAGATAATTGGTTCCTGTCTTGGTTGTCAAAGGCTGACGCAATTTAATATGGAAATCCCACACTTTTGAATCCTTGTGATAACTTCCGGTTGCAAGCATTCCGTTGATGGTAAGTTTCTGCCATTTTGTATTATTCGTCGGCTTCTTCGAACTCATAGAACCTTTATAAGTATAGAAGGTAAAATCTTTTGTAAGGCGGATACCGGTTGCTTTATCTGTTGCAATCGCCTTTCCTGCTTTGATAGTAATCTTGGTTCCGTCTTTTACATTCTTCGGCAAATATTTACCTTCAATCGGGAAGAATAAAGTATCCTGATAAGAATGATATACCGTCGTGTCGATTTTCTTTCCATTCACCTCTACAACAAGGTTCTCGAAGTAGATATTATCAATCTTGCCCGGAAGCAAAGCATTAACATCTAAGTATACATTCCAGCGTTTAAATTCTTCATTCCATCCGGTTACTGTATTTACTTCTTTTACTGCAAAGGACTGGTAGGTCTCTTTTTTCGCTTTTTCGTACTTGGTATTCCAAGTCTTTCCATTGAAATAGAAAGATACTTCCTTGTATGTAATTCCGGTGCTTTCCAGAGCGAAGGTTCCTTTGATGGTTACCTTATCTTTGTCCTTCGCTGTCACACCTGCATCTGCCAATGCAACATAGACTTTTCCGTCTGCAAATCGAATCAGCTGTCCATCAATCTTCTGTCCGTTTAAGAAGATACCACTCTTCTTATCATAGCTAAGAGCTTTGATTCTGGTTGCCCAGGTAGTATCTACCGGGAATTTATCTGTTGTTGTAAGATAAAGTCCGTTTTCATTTCCACCGAAGGAAGTATTGCGATCCAAAGCAAGTTTGACACTCTTCTGCACAACCTTCACCGGCTTCATATATCCTTTTGTGCTAATTCCATACTGGTTCGCATAGAGATTGCAATCCTTTGTAAGCCAGATTCCTGCGCTCTCATCGCTAGCGATTGCTTTTCCGGCATGAATGGTAAGTTTCGTATTCTTGGTAAGCTTACTTGGAAGAACATCGGTTCCGAAATAGATAAATGCACTATTTCCGTGAGATGCCTTCGTCACTCTTACTTTCTGTCTATTCTTTCCGTCAACTGACATCTCAAGTCCGGTAAAGAACGTGCTATCCGCTGTTCCCGGAAGCGTTTTTGATGGTTCAATATACAGACACCATGCATTTGCCACACTACTAAATCCAGTTGCCGGATCCAGGCCTGTGAAGGTTACTTGTTTGTAAGAAGTTGGGCGAATGAATCCTTTTGCGGAGCATCCATACGCATTTATATAGATTGTAAAATCTTTGCTAAGCTCAACCCCATCACTGTTATCGTTTGCGGTTGCCTTACCGGCATGAATGATAAGTTTCGTATCTTTTGTAATCTTCTCTTTTAATACATCGGTTCCAAAATAGATAAATGCACTATTTCCATGGGATGCTTTCGTAATGGTCACAGCCTGTTTCTTTCCGCCATCAATAGACATCTGAAGTCCTGTAAACGCGGTGCTGTCTGCTGTTCCAGGAAGTTCTCTCGATGGTGTAATATATAAGTACCACAATCCTGCACCACTGTTATATCCGGTTTCCGGATCCAGACCTGTAAAGCTTAACTTCTCATAGACCGGTGCCTTCGGATAATCTTCTGTAGACCAACCATACTGGTTAATATACATCGTAAAATCATTTGTCAGATTCATCTCATTGGTTCCGGCTTTCGAATGTGTCGCAGTTCCGGCTTTCAATACAACCTTAATATTCTTCGTAATCGTCTGCGGAAGAATATCGTCGTTGAGATAGAAGAATAAGGTACTGTCATTATGTTTATATATTTCCGGTACTGCTAACGAATGACCATTGACTTCATAAGTAAGTCCTTTAAATACACCGTCCCAGGCAGCACCCGGAATGTTTCCTTCTACATCCACATATACATTCCATCTACGGCTTTCTTCATTGTAACCCTTTAACTGAATGCTCTTGATGGTAACATTTTCTGACCGAACCGGTACTTCCGTGCTCCACTTACTGCCATTCCAGAAAATAGAATAGTCATTCTTTATTTCAATTCCGTAAGTATCTGTGGTATCTTTGTATTTTCCTTTTCGAATTGTTAATACCGTTCCTTTTGCCGGCGGAATTGGAAGTGTTGTTGTATCATTGATAAATACATTCAATTGCTTCCCATTGGACTTTTTCACAGAGAGCGCAATCGGATTCTCTCCAACGTTTGCCTTTACATCCGCAAATGTGGTTGACCAAGCAGTGCCCGGAACTTCTGCATCTGTATCAAAGTACATATCCCAGTAGGTCTTAGCTTCATCGTTACTTGCATTATAGTACGTAAGGTCCATGGCCGTATAGTTCATTTCCTTCGGCTCCTCAATCTTCTTCCAGCAAGGATCTGCACCCTCCGTATACTGATAGCAGAGATTTGGCAAACGCACCAGACGAGAAGCATCTACAGCATCCTGTACAAGTACATCCTCAAATACAACAATGGAGCCTGTCTTCATAGAATTATGAACCACTTCCGGAAGTGGCATATAATAATAGTCTGCTCCTGCAAAACGGTAAATGCCGTCAAGTTTCGCTGTCTGTGTTGCACTTCCATCCCCATAACGGAGTTGACCGCTGACTGCTCTATGATAATAACCATCACCTGCCGTCAGTGCCGGTGCAGGTGTCGGCCAGATGTTAATCACACTCTTTGCTCCTGCAATATAAGTCACATCTGTATGAATCGTATCAACAATACCAATTCTATTTCCATCCTTTAACAGGATACTGAAATCTTCTTTGATTGTGACATTGGTTCCTTCTGCAGTTCCGATACCACCTGCTTTGAAGGTCAATGTATAGGTCTTTCCTGTGCTTGTCATATCAGATGGTTTTGGTAAATTCGCATATGGGATTCGCATATTGAACATCCCATTATAGATGCCAACCGCATTAAATTCATATGCTT
Organism: uncultured Faecalimonas sp.; assembly: GCA_964450635.1. Classification (GTDB taxonomy): domain Bacteria; phylum Bacillota; class Clostridia; order Lachnospirales; family Lachnospiraceae; genus Faecalimonas. The sequence continues at coordinate 45,892 of CAYVDA010000003.1, forward strand.
TTGTGTCCGTTCCATCAGACACTTCGTATTTTACTCCAGTATAATATGCACTTGTAAGACCTACATCTGCTTTCAACCACAGAACATATGCACTCTCTCCATCGGATGCTGCCCAATAATTGACCGCATCGGAAGCTGAAAATGAGATCTGTGAATCTGCCGCCTCTGAGGTGGTGCCATACCAGATGCCACCTGCAAGCATCGCAACAGATAATACAAATGCAAGTACTCGTTTGAGCTGTCTTTGTAATCTCTTCATAATCTTATCCCTCCTCGCTCCTACTTCATTGCTCCGACAGACATATTGTTCAATATCTGTTTGGAGAATCTAAAATATAAAACCAATACCGGTATCATGGAAAGAATAATTCCCGCAAACATCACCGGATAATCGTTACCAAAATCAACGAACATTGCCTGCATCTGCTGTAATCCCAAAGCAAGCGTCGGATGATTTGGCAGATACAAGTAACCTGTCATATAGTCATTCCATGTAGTAATTACTGATGTAATAACTGTAATCATGGTAATCGCTTTAGCCTGTGGATAATAGATTCTTGTAAATACATGCCACTCCGATGCTCCATCAATATATGCCGCATCTGCATATGCTGTTGATACTCCTCGATAAAAGTTCGTCAACATAATCTGGCTGAAACCTAATCCTGCTGCCTGTAAAATAAAGACTCCAAGGAAGTTATCAAACAGTCCTGTAAAATTCAAAAACCACATGGTAGAACTTGATGTACCAACAACCGGAATTACCATAGAAGCAAAGATAACGGCTTCCAGAATCCTTCCGAATTTGAAATCAAATCTTGCAAGCACATAAGCTGCCATATGCGGAAATGTCAGACATACAAACACATTCCAGAGCACTAGGAGCATGGAGTTACCGAGCATTCCAAAAAGTCCATATCCCTTGAACTCCAAGTTGTTAAGCACTTGTGAATAGTTTGCAAAGTCAAATTCCTTCGACGGCTTAAATACATCTTCTAAGTATTCCGGCCCTGTCTTCACGGAATTAAGTAAAATCCAGATAAATGCCAATATAAATGAAATGGCACACAAAAACATGAATACATATAGAATCATCTTCACAACAGACCAGGTTGCATCTGCAGGTGACAGCGTCTTTTTATTATTTTTATTCTTGTTCATATCCGCTTACACCTCCTAATATTCTACGTCTGTTGAAAGCTTCGTACTAATCTTACGAATCAACAAAGTAATCGGCGCACCGATCACAGTAAGAAGCAATCCGTACGCAGCCGCAACACCATATTGTTTGCCTGATGTATATCGCAGGATTGATAATCCCATGGTTCCTGTAAAGTTCATACCGGAATCATTTCTCATCATGAGCATAGACGGCATACACCATCCGAAGACTGCTGCCAGTGATAAAGTAAGCATGGTTCCAACTGTGGATGAAATCATCGGAAGAACGATGGAGAAGAAGATTCTCGGTTCGCTCGCTCCGTCTAACTTCGCTGCCTCAATAAAATCTTGCGGAATTCGATTCATGGATGCCAGGAAAAAGATCATATTCTGCGAGAATCCTGTCCATATACTAAAGAGAAGAATCGTATTCCACGCTGTATGTTCTCCCAACCATCCTTCGTTTGGAAGCTTCTCATAAATTCCCAGAAGACTATAGATAAAGTCTACCGGTCCGGAAGTCATAAAACTTTTAAAGATCAAAACAAGCACAACAGCTGAAGTCACACACGGCAGATACAGAACAACTTTCATCCAGCCACTACCTTTGACTTTAATATACAGAAGGTATGCGAAGGCCAATGCCATCGGTGCATTTACAAATAAGGTAAGCGCAGCAATCGACAGGGAGTTCTTCACTGCATACCACTCATTATCGATCCTACTTGTATCAAACAAGCGAAATACACCCTTAAAATTTTCCAAGCCGACAAAGACCGGGTTGTTGGCGCCCAATGTATAATCATTGAACGCCATGATAATCATGTTAAAATTCAATAGTTGCATCAACACAAAATGCAGTACCGGCCAAAGCAACATCAAAAAGATAAAGATATATTTTTTCTTCTTAATCTTCTTTTTTTGATTTATACTTTTCATATCTATTTTCCTTCTACAATTCTACGTGCTTCATTCCATGCTGTCAGTGCTGTATTATAGTTGCCATGTACATAATTGTATACATTTTCAGAGACCGCAACGCCCTGCGCTTTGGATGCATCGGTTACTTCTTTTCCTGTTGCAGAGTCAATCAGCTTCGTATTCGAACCGAATCCACTCTGAGACAGTCTGGAGAACGGAGCTGAGTTCGGATTGTAGTAGTATCCAATCTTGCCATATACCTGCATCTTATTTCCAGTAAAGACATCTGCAGCCGTTGTCTTATTCACAAGTGTATCCACTTCGTTAAACCATGCAGTCTTCTCCACTTTAGAATTATCAAAACTGAAGCTCAGTGGTGCCTGAACATCGTTCTGCAAATTTGTCATATACTCTTCTGAGAAGATAAAGCGAAGGAATGCTTTTGCTTCATCCTGATTCTTTGCTCTCTTTGAAATCGTAAAGTAATCCGGTGTGTTCACATATGTATAGTTCGCATAGCTTCCGTCTTCATTCTTCGGCATCTCCACGCCTTTTGCTGTAATCGGGTTGCCTGCCTCATCGCTCAGATACGGAACCGGCATAAAGCCCCAGTTATCACCATCTGTGATGGATTCTTTCATCTCAGAGTAGAACCAGCTTCCGGTCGGGCACAGCAACGATTTGCCTAAAAGGAGCTGTGACTGGCTTGCGGTATGGTTGTAAGATACGCAGTTCGGGATAGATGTTGTGGAGATATAATCGCCATTGCTATCTTCTTCTAATTTAAGCATATCAACCACTGCCTGGTATACAATATAGAAAGCATCGTCATTTAACATGTCGCAATTCTCATACTGATTATAGTATTTTGTCATGCCTTCTTCTCCAAGATACTGATAGAGCCATGAGAACGTCATAAATTCCAGCATACCTACGGAACCACTCCAAGAGAATGGTTTCACATCCAAGGTCTGTCCATTCTGTGAATAGGTAAATAAGTCTTTGTTAGAACCATCTTTTGTAATCTTCTCCATGGCATCCATTACTTCATAAAGTTCTTTTGTGCTAACCGGATAGTCATGGCCATCTTCCCATTTCAAAACATCATGACAGATGTAGTTCATCATCTTCTTATTATAAGCAAGCCCTGTCGGTGCCTTCGTAAACTGAACAATCGTCTGTTTTTTATTTCCTTCTGCATCCGGTACATAACGCATAGAAGCTGTCATTCGGTCGTTTAAGGACTTTCCGTCATCACCTTTTTCGTTCATAAAATCTGTTAAATCTACAAGGTAATCGTTATATGACCACTGTCCCCATTCAAATGTCTGAACAAAGTAAAGGTCAGCCACATCCATAGATTCATTCTCAAGTGTCGTTGTTAAGTTTCCTGATAAGAATGCGTCAAACTGAACTTCTACTGCAGTTCCTGTCTTCTCTTCATAAGCTTTCGCCGCATTCTTGAGCCAGTTCTGTCCAAGTCCGTCTGTCTGCGCATAAATCTGAAGGCTCTTTCCGTTCTTTCCTTTCTTACTTCCTCCATTGCCGGAGCAACCTGCTAGTGCTCCTACTGCCAGCACACAGGATAATGTCAGTGCTAACACTCTTGTCATTTTCTTTTTCATAATATGTAACTCCTTTCTTACTGTATCGGTATTACAAATACCCCTGCTCCCGGCTTCAGTTCAAATGTAAACTTGCCATCCTTCGGTGTTATAGTCTGCTCTTCTCCATTCACATAAACAAGTGCTTTGCTTGTCTCTCTGAGCGCGACTGTAACCGTGTCGGATAACTTCTGTCCCGGGTCAGTTGCATTTACAATCATGTAACCATCGTATCCTTGTTCATCTTTCATGCATCCGATAATGGTGTCGTCCGTAGCCTCTACCGATGCAATACGAGGTGATTGATAATCTCCTGCCATCTTAAGGGCTGTTGTCAGAGATTTGCCTTCCGCTGTAAGCGCCATCGTGCCTTCCCAGTCAAATTTCATAAAGACATGGTCGAATTTCTTAATCTCTTCATTGGCCTCTTTGACCGCATAATATGCATCCGTCTTAATCGGCTTCTCCCCATTCTTCTTCGGATACATCACCATGGATGAATAATAGGATTCTGTATCAGACTGTGCCCAATGTTCCCAATATGTATAGTAATTAATATATTTCATGCCGTATGCCAATGCTGTATACAACTGGAAGGTAATATCTTCCTTCGCATTTGTTGCACGTTTGTGAGCGCTAACACCGTCTGCTCCGGAAGGTCCACCTGCAAAGGACTGAATCGTCACACCTGCATCATACTTCTTCTCTTTTGCATTCTCTGCCACGATTCGAAGGTTCTGGAACCAGGTATCTTCAATGTAAGTAATGCCCTTCACCGGGTCTGTGTACAATGGGTAATTATCATATGCAAAAGTTCCCATCGCATCCGAAAATGCATTCACATAATCGGCATATGCCGCTTCCTTACTGCTTGTATTCGTCGTACTGAGACTTGACAAATCATTGCAGTAAATCGGTAAAAAGGATGTGAAATAATATAAGTCAGATTTCAAACTATCCAAATACGCTTTTACCGCTTCAAATGTCTTCGCACTTCCAATTGTCGGTTCATCATGGAAGGTGAATCCTTTAAACATCTTATACTTGGACAGATCTGAAACCAATTCTGCCAAAAATGCTTTCTGGTCCTCTGTCAATCTCGGATCCGTACTTCCTGTCATCTGCGTCAGATTATCCGCGTAGACAACCACCGGAATATTCATCTCCTCAGCGAGCTCCATATAAGCATACAAATCGCTGTCTTTGAAATCACTGACTCCTCGTTCTTTCTTGAAGCTGTAGTCATACATCGCATCCTGTTCCGGCAAAAGGTAGGTGAAGCCGCAATCCATATAATCCTGGAATGCTTCTTTCGTAATCCATCCATCCCATCCTTCTTTCGGATCCTTGTCATACTCTCCATAATAACCGTTCCAGAAACGATATCCTGCACGTCGCGGTCCGCAATATGCTGCAAGTTCTATGTAGGTATCATCCTCATAGACTGGCGTTCCTGCGGTTACTTTCAATGGTGTCTCGGTCTTACTATCCTGCGAGCAACCAAAGATTCCTGTGCACATCAGCATTGCCATAGCCATGCTTAGCACCCTTTTTCCCATGTTTCTTTTCATACACATGTGTCTCCTTTCGTTATTTTTCACATATTTTTCCCTACAATATCTCACTTTCTATTGCTAGTATAACAATTACACCTCCCATTCACTACTAGAAAATTATTCCAAAATTAGGTTTTTTTATCATTCTCTGAAAATTTAAATTGCATTCCCTAAAATATATGCTATGATACTTGTATCAATAAGAAAAAGGAGATTAGACATGCTAAAACAAGAACCCGAACTACACTATTTCGATTTTCACTGTTCTGCTGATGTTCCTTATTTTTGCCATTTCAGCTCCCAAGGATCAGCATTGCACTGCCATGTGGATTTCTTCGAATTTTGTTTGGTTGTCAGTGGTTCCTACACACATATATATGAGGGCACCGAAACGAATGTAGATATTGGTCATCTGATGATGTTTGCACCCGGTCAATCCCACGAATTGCGTGAGGCTGCACCCAACAGTCATCATTATTCCTTGATTGTTAAAGAAGATTTTTTCAAAGAATTCTGCAAACAACATATCGGTAATGACGAGCGATTCTACACGCAACCTTATACAGAGAAGAAATTGTCAAGCGCACAATTTGCCTATATTTCCCAGTTAATCAGCAGTATTACTTATACCATCTCCCCGGAACGCTTTCCTACTGCTAATTATCTGTTATATACATTGGTATTTGCTTGTTTTGAGACGCTCTCCTCTACCCCGGCGAACTCCACGAAGATCTATGCGGTAGATTTGTTGCAGCGATTGAACAATTATCAGATTCTGAATATTGATGTAAAAGAAATGTATGCCGATTATCCAATTTCGCAATCCGCACTGATTCACGACTTTAAGAATCTGACCGGCTATACGATTGTACAGTATCGGAACCTAAAAAGAATGGAGTACGCCGCCAACCTGTTAACAGAGGCGAATTACTCCATCACCGACATTTCAAGTATTTTAAACATTTCCTGTCCCGGTTATTTCTCGGAGCAGTTCAAGAAAGTATATGGTATGAATCCGAAGCAATATCAGCTTCTCCATTCTAAAAGTAAGGGAAATGTAAAAAGCCACTCTACTTCTACGCAAACAGCAATCGAGTAGGCCAACTCCTACTCGATTGCATTGCCTTTGAACATCTCGATGCATAACTTCTCGATGTTCTTTCGCACAGCGAATATTATTACAAAAAATGACGAGAGCGCATCGTTCGTTCTCGTCATTTTTACAAAATCAATCTTTTTTCATCTGTGCCTTAATCATCTCTTCCGCACGAAGGGTTGCTTCAAAGCTCGCATATACATCATCAATGGTTGGTCTATCCGGAAGTTCCTCTTCAATCATACGAATCAAGCATCGCATCTGTACATCCGTCGGTTTGCGATCTCCACGTACGTTAATGGTATGATAGGTCTGATCTTCCAAGCTGTAATACTCGATAAGATCCCCTTCTTCCTGATGATCCATTCGATCTTTTGCAAAGATAAGTCTGATATTACCCTTTGGTCCTACAAACTCTTTCATATTGTTTGAAGATATGGTCTTGGTCCATCCGGCCTCATAAAAACCGATGGAACCATCGCTTAATTTGACTGTAATCATCTCATAATTGCACTTATCCTTCGGAAGATCGTCTTCCGTTCGCATACCCATACCGGACACTTCAACAATATCCGCATCTGTGACCCAGCGCATTACATCGAGATAATGCACGCCACAATCAATCACCGGAGCTGACTCTTCAATCAGTCGTCGGTAACGTGGCCAATCCATCGTATGGTGATTCTGGGACATACGCATAATAATCGGTTTCCCAATGGCGCCATCTAAAATCATCTTCGCCACCTTACGATAGGTTGCATTATGACGAAGGATATGTCCTACCAAGACTTTGACATCCGGATTCTCTTTTACAAGACGAACAAATTCCTTTCCATCTTCAAGATTAGTTGCAATCGGTTTTTCGCAAATAACATGTTTTTTGTACTTGATACAGAGCTTTAACAGTTCCAGATGGGTAGACGGATAGGTGGCGATAATCACAATATCCGTATCCTCTCTTTTGATACATTCCTCTGCATCTGTCGAAATCGACTCTGCGTTAAACCTTCGTTGAAACGCTCTTGCACGCTCCTCATTCATGTCACACACACAGCTGATGCGTATATAATCCTGATAATAAATATGCTCTAAGTGTGCTTCTCCCATATGGCCACAGCCAATCAGCACCACATTGTAAATCTTCATAACTCTACTCTTTCTATCTCTTATCTATTCATGCAATCTCGCAGAAAATCTGCCGCCAAAACGATATCCCTTGTCGGATCCTCTCCTACCTCACGTTCAATCGTAAGGAAACCTCGGTAATGAATTTCTTCCAATGCCTTCAGATAAGCATCAAACGGAACATTACCCTGGCCAAGCGGCATCTCACGGAATACTTCACCGTCCTGAATCACATCTTCAATATCTTTGATTCCGTAGATAACCTCCGGATCACTGTCTAATAATTTTACACCATCTTTGGCATGGGTATGTACGATATAATCTTTCAGATTGTAGACCGCCTGTACCGGGTCATCTCCTGTTACCATAACAAGATTTGCCGGATCCATATTGACAGCCACGCCACGTGAACCAAGACTATCTAAGAATCCTTTCAAAGTCAAGGACGTCTCCGGACCGGTCTCAATGGCAAAATGTGCCTGCATCTCATCTGCAAAGGTACACAGTTTGCCGCAGGCATCCTGCATGATCTGGTATCTCGGGTGATTCTTATCCTGCGGAACCACACCGATATGTGTGGTAACAATATTACACTCAAGATCTTTTGCAAGCTCTAAGATACGTTTGGATTTCTCAATCAACTCCGGATTCTTATCTTCTTTTCCGAATCCCATACCCAGGTCACCGCAGATTGCAGAGAATACAAGTCCTTGGTCTTTCATTCTCTTAAGCAACTCTTTTCTCGCCTCAGATGACATATTCTCAGGTGCATGCTCGCCTGTTGTCGCATACATCTGCACACCCTTTGCACCAATCTCGGCCGCTTTTTTGATTGCTTCGTTGGTCTCTAATTTGAAGGAATCAAGCATAACTCCTATTGGGAACTGATACATCTTTTATCCTCCTATAATTCCACCCATGTAAACGGTGTAGATGCTGCCTCAATTGCTGCCGTACGAACCGCGATTACATCGATGGTCTGTTCATGTGTTACCGGTGCTACTCCCGTCTTGAAGAATTCAATCATGCCGTTAATAAAACGTCCGAAGTAGTCCGATTTAATCTCATAGTGTTTTGCCTTATTGTCTTTATCAACCGTTGTGATTCGAAAACTCATGGTCTCATCATCTCTATGATAAAGCTGTGCATATCTTCCGTCTGCGAATTCAATAATCAATGACGGATGAGCCTCATCTCCGAGGAACATCATTCTCTTTGCACGGCTGTTCATCAATTTCACAATCGGTTCAATCTGATGAATGACATAGACAGAAAGACTTGCCGGTCCTTCACTGTAGATCTTGTAGATATTGTCTGTATCAATCTCTTCAAGCTCTGCGGAGAAACGAAGTGCTGAAGTCGAATAGCACGGTGTGTTATATTCTTCTGCCTTTGCAAAAATTCTCTCAGCTGTCGCTTTATCCGGTGCAAATGTCTTATCAATGTAAGTGCGTTTGCCGGATTTCAATGGAAGATCACAGAGTTCTTCGTGCATCTCCGGGTTATCCGGGGAAAGTACGATTAAGAAATCGCTCTTTTCTACTACTTCTTCAATGGTATCAAGAAGCTCCACGCCATGTTTCTCTGCCCATTCGGCATTCGACAAGAATCCGCACCCTTTTGGCGGTTCCACATGTCCGTATGCGTAACATACCTGATATTCGCCGTTCGTTGCATTCTTAATCATATCCGGATAATTATCCGCATGCCATTCGTTTAAAAAGTAATCGATAAATCCAATCTTTTTCATCTTCGATATCCTCCCATGAATTAGAGTGTAACTTCCTTATGTTCTTCTGCAGAACGATAGATTGCATCCATCATCTTCGCTGTGATGATATTGGTGTCAATGTGAGACTGTAATTTCTCACCGGATTCTACGCAATCAACAAACGCATCGATTTCCTGCTGGAACATTGGTTTTTCCTGATTCTGGAATCTGGTTGTTGAGAGCATGCCGTTCTTCGTTGTATAGAACGTAAATCCTTGACCATACTGTAATCTTGCTCCACCTTTGGTACCCATAAAGTCGATGAACATCTCATCTTCCAATACGTTCTGTGCCCATGCACCGTTAAATGTAATGGTCGGGCCTTCTGTACGGATGATTCCGGTTACGCCTTCTTCTACGTCATAAGTACCGTCTTTGATCTCCGGTCCTGCCCACATACCTACGTATACATAGTCCTCAATCGGGCTTCCAAGTTTTGAAAATGTCTCAGCTGATACACTCTTAGTCTTCGGATCGCCGCAGCAGTACATAACGATATCAAAGAAATGTACGCCCCAGTCAATCAGAACACCACCGCCGGAATGTGATTTGGTAGTAAATGGACCACCAAGTCCCGGGATACATCTTCCGTTACGGAAACTTACGTATACCTGATAAATCTCTCCAAGTTCACCCTGGTCAATCAGTTCTTTTAATTTATTAACATTGGTATTGAAACGGTTTACAACACCGATATTTAACACTTTACCTGTCTCATGCTGTACTTTCTGCATCTCTACTGCTTCTTCAAACACTCTTGCCGCCGGCTTCTCGCATAATACGTGTTTTCCGGCTTTCATTGCAGCAATCGCAATCTCGCTGTGTGCCTTATTCGGGGTACATACAGATACTGCAACTACTTCCTCATCTGCAAGAACTTCTCTATAATCCTCTACTGCGATACCGCATCCGTACTGCTCTACTGCTTTCTGCGCTTTTGCAAGGTCGATATCACAAAAATACTTGATCTCAGCCTTTTCATTTGCCATGTAAGATGGAATATGTGCATTATTTGCAATTGTTCCACATCCAATTACTGCTACTTTCATTGTCCTTATCCTCCTTTTTTTGACATATGAGTTTCATTACTCTGAATGTAACAAAATAATGTATATCGTGCAATATGATTAATTGTCTTTGTATTGTCAAAAAATTGCGGTTATAATCTTTCTTAATTTCCTCCTAAAGATTGTAAAAGTGTTATTTTCATGGTATTATTGGGAAATAAAACAATGGGAGAAAAAATGCGATGAAGATATCAGAAAAACTCTTTTCCTATGACAAGATTTTCAAGCAGGGACAATTCGAGATTCCGGCAGGCTATATCCTGCAAATATCGGAGTTATCTTTAATTAAAAGCGGAGAAATTCCGGAACATATCCAACATTGTGACGAAATTACTTATGTGGTATCCGGCAAGGCCACCGTCTATTCCGGCGAAGAGTCCTTTGAACTATCCGCCGGTCAGGTGCATTATATCAAAGAAGGACAATATCACAGAATTGTTGCCGATGCAGATTCTAACTTTCATTATTTCTGTCTTGGTTTTACATTAAAAGAGGACTATGCGCAATTAGCCTCCTTTCGCAATGCCGTGCAAGGACTTCCTATGTTTGTCACAGAGGACAAGGGACGAATTCGTAGTCTCTTCGGGCAGTTGTTGAACGAATCCTATTTTCAGGACGAGGAAAGCAACAATATGATTCATTTTTATTTCTGCCAATTGTTGATTCTTCTTTATCGTGCCATGCAAGGTGGCGCAAATGAAAAGACTGTCCGTATGAACAACTCTGCCTCCAACCATGCTGTATATCAGACACTGAAATATATTGACCGCAATTATATCACAATTACAAGTATCCAGCAGATTGCAAAGGATTTATCCTATAGTGAATACTATCTCTCCCATATTTTCAAGGAAAACATGGAGATGACTATGAAGAATTATCTAATGCAAAAGAAGATTATGACCGCCGCGGAACTTCTCAAGAACAGCAACATGACCATCAGTGAGATTGCAGAACATCTTCATTTTTCTTCCCTTCATTCTTTTAGCGAGGCTTTCAAGCGCTATATGCACACAAACGCAAGGGATTTTCGGCGCAAAAGCCGAACTTGACCCTTGCCAGAAACCTCGAACTGTGGCATAATAGATACAATATGCTGTAAAAAAATTAGTGAAGATAGACAGCAACAAAAAATGGAGGTTATTATGGAACAAAAACGTAGTAGTTTTTCCGGCAGACTGGGCTTTGTATTAGCTGCAGCCGGCTCTGCCGTGGGTCTCGGCAATATTTGGCGATTCCCTTATCTAGCAGCACAATATGGTGGCGGAACGTTCTTATTGGTATATCTGATTTTGACCGTCACGTTTGGTTTCGCATTGATGATTGCCGAAATTGCGATTGGTCGTAAGACCGGATTAAGTGCCATTGGCGCATTTGAAAAATTAGACAAACGTTATAGCTTTGTCGGCTGGTTAGCGTCTTTGGTGCCGATCTTGATTTTCCCTTACTATAGTGTTATCGGCGGATGGGTAATCAAATATTTTGTAACCTTTGTATCCGGTAACGTGGTAGCCGCAGCCGATGACAATTATTTTTCTAATTTCATTGGACAAGTCCGTGAACCAATCATATGGTTTTCATTGTTCATTGTCTTAACTGCTGTCATCGTATTCCTTGGTGTTGAAAAAGGAATCGAGAAGGTAAGTAAAGTTATGATGCCTATCTTAGTTGTCCTTACTGTTGCCATTGCAATCTACGGACTGACAGTAGACGGTGCCATTGACGGTTTGATCTACTATATCATGCCTAACATGAAACATTTCTCAGCGAAGACCATCTTAGCAGCTATGGGACAGATGTTCTACTCTATGTCCTTGGCTATGGGTATTATGGTTACTTATGGTTCTTATATGAAGAAGACCGATCATTTGGAAAAATGTGTTCGTAACATCGAATGGTTCGATACGGGTATTGCTTTTATGGCAGGTCTTATGATTATCCCGGCTGTATTTGCTTTCTCAGGCGGATCTACAGAGACTCTGGAATCCGGACCATCCTTGATGTTCATTATGCTTCCAAAGGTATTTAACAATATGCCATTTGGTGGTGTGGTCGGAACTGTATTCTTTATTTTGGTATTCTTCGCAGCTCTTACTTCTTCCATCTCTTTGATGGAAACAATTGTATCCATCTTTATGGATAAGTTGAAATGGAGCCGCCGCTTTAGCTGTGTGATCATTGCAATCGGATCCCTCGCTATGGGTATTCCATCATCCTTAGGATTTAGTTCTTGGAGCAATGTTACCTTCTTTGGAGGCATGTCTATCTTAGACACCTTCGACTTTATAAGTAACAGTGTGATCATGCCAATCGTTGCTTTCTTTACTTGTGTATTGGTTGGTTTTATTATCAAACCAAAAGCAATTGCCGACGAAGTCAAAGTGACCGATGGTACATTCAAGAGTGAGAAACTGTTCTCTGTTATGATCAAATGGATTGCACCAATCTTCTTGATCGTAATCTTAGGAAGTTCTATTGCAACCGGACTTGGATGGTTCAAACTGTAAAAAAGAAAGAACGATTCTATCGATTTGTCTTTTAAAAAAAGCGAGTCATATCAACTGATATGACTCGCTTTTTTCATCCTATCATTCCACTTATGCTTCATAGTCCAGGCAAGCCCGCTCTGTTACATAAGGTCTGACATAAGTATCCGCAACATGCACATGCTCCGGATGCTTGGCATAGACTGCAATATCTTCTGCTTTCTCCATAGTCGTCACCAGCGCCATGTCGTGGGTGCTAGACCCAAGCGGTGCCATAACGAATGCTGCCGTCTGAAGTCCCGGCACTTTCCCTACCAAGCCTTCTAGCTGCTCTTTCATCGCATTACGTAAGTCTTCTTTTTGCGCCTCTGCAATCTCTGCTTTCCATTTCCACATTACAATATGATGTACCATGTTATTACTCCTTTCGCTCTATAAGAATCTTCTATTCTCTTTCGCCCATATAGAAGATTCCGATTACTCCCGGTCCAACATGGCTTCCAATCACTGCACCGATTCCGTTGATAATGACTTCCTTCACACCATAACGCTCTTTCATAAGTTGTGCCAGATATTCTGCATCCTCAATGCAATCTCCATGGACAATCATCGCCACCGGATTCTCGTATCCAACTGATTTCTCACCCATTCGGTCAATCAGGCTCAGCAAGGATTTCTTCCGTCCTCTCGCTTTGCCAATGGATGTCAATCTTCCTTCCATATCCACATGAAGAACCGGCTTAATATTAATAACGCTTCCTAATACCGCTGTGGTCTTCGATACACGTCCACCACGGTAGAGATGGAACAGATCATTCACTGTAAAATCATGGCAGATATGAAGCTTATTCTCTTCCACCCATCTGGCAGTCTCCTCAAAGTTCTTACCTTCTTCTTTCAAAGCAACCGCTTGATATAACAAGAAACCTTCTCCCATGCTTGCACAAAGGCTGTCTACTACCTGAATCTTCGCATCCGGATATTCTTCCATCAGCTCCTGAGCTGCAATCATCGCACTGTTACAGCTTCCACTTAATGCGGAAGAAAATGCAAGATGTAAGATATCTTTTCCTTCTTTGATAATCGGCTCGAATACCACTCTTGCCTTCTCAGGTGTAATCTGAGATGTAGTCGGCATGGCACCATTGCGAATCTCATCCATAATCTCTTTACTGGTAAGACCACCAATATCTTCATAAGAAGTTCCATTAATTAAATAGGACAAAGAAATCACCGGAATCTGTTTCTCCTGATAAAATTCTTGTGTCAAATCCACTGTACTGTCTGTTGTAATTACGAAGTCTCTCATGTTTCTTCCTCCATATTATGTATTTTGCTATAATACATTTTCACAAATATAGAAGTATTATAGCACTCAGTTGCCCCCTCTTACAACCTTATTCTTCAATTTTTCTGAAATATCTGTTTCCCCGTCAATGTATGATTGAGTAGGAAACACCCTACTGTCAAAACACTTCCCAAGAAAAATCCTACTCCACCAAACCATGCGGTAAGAAGCAAAAGAATTACTCGCATATATTTCAATGCATAGCCCAGTTCAAAATTAGGCTGGGTATAATTCGCTATCGTCACAAAGCTCATATAGAGCATAACCTCAGAATTAAACCAACCGGATGTGACAGAAAATTCGCCCAGAACAATGCCTGCTATGACACTCAAAGGAGTACTTAACATACTCGGCGTGGTAAGGGATGCTAATCGCATGCCGTCTATGGCTAATTCCAACACCAAGAACTGCCACACCAAAGGAACATGGATGGTATCTCGCAAAAGTATAAAATGAAAGCGATCCGGTAACCACTGGGGATTCTGCATAAAGAGTAAGAATGCCGGTGTCAAAAACACCGTTGCAAATGCAATGAGCGCTCGTGCCACCTTCAGATAGAGATTGGTCACCGTCGGAAAATAATAATCATTTGCTTCCTCTATAGTATCTAACATAGGTGTTGGCAAAATCATAGCAGAAGGCGAGTTGTCCACCAGCAGTACCACTTTTCCTTCCAACAGGCAAACTGCTGCCGTATCCGGTCGCTCCGTCAATTTGAATTTCGGAAACGGATCAAACCACTTTCGCCGAAACAAGGCCTCCGCAAGAGTCTGCTGGTTCATTTCCAGGGCATCCATCTGCATCCCCTCTAGCTTCTCCGATAACTTCGCAAGCAAATCCGGATTTACACGATTTTCCAGATAACACAGTGCCACATCACTTCTTGTACTATCTCCCACCTCATACATTTTCATGACAAGCCGGGGATCCCGGATCCGCCGCCTGATAAGTGCCGTATTAAATACTATGGTTTCTACAAATCCGTCCCTGGACCCACGAAGCGATTTATCCTTTTCCGGTTCCCCGACATTCCGCGCCGGATAGGTGCGACAGTCGATGGCAATACATGCATCATATCCGTCTATGAACAAGCATGTAACACCGGATAACAGATTGCGCAGCACACTGTCAAAATCAGTTAGAATCTCTACTTCGCCATAGGGAACCGCCTGTTGGGAAAATGCGATTGCATCATCAGGCATGGTTTCCCTGGTAATCCCATAGAATCCTGCCAGCATTTTCTGGAGTATCTCATCTTTCGTAAAACCGTCCACAAAGTAGAAGATTCCGGATTTCTCCCCGATTACCACTCTTCGTTCCACCAGATCAAAGCTCTTCTCAAGGGGAAGAAGCTCTCTCATACAATCTTGATTCACCTGCAACAGAGAGGACACTGTTTTCTCCGTATATCTGTTGACCATAAAAAATCCTCCGAACTTGTCATTTCCCTTATAGCATGACCAAATCCGAAGGATCTTATACTTCTTTATTTTGTTGTGCTTCCAAATCCACCATTTCTAGTAGTCTGAACATCATCATCGACCGTGATTCCATACTCAACGAAAATCCCTTGCATAAAGCCATTCCCGGCTTTTAATTCCACCGTCTTTCCTTCCTTGGTATCATTGGTTAATTTTGC
This sequence comes from uncultured Faecalimonas sp., assembly GCA_964450635.1. Lineage (GTDB taxonomy): Bacteria > Bacillota > Clostridia > Lachnospirales > Lachnospiraceae > Faecalimonas. Next base: position 61,666 of record CAYVDA010000003.1, read on the forward strand.
AAAGATATGTCCTTCGTTATCAGAATAAAAATAGTCACTGTCAATGATTCCTACTGTATTATTCAACTGTAACCGAAACTTAAAACCAAGTCCACTTCTCGGATAGCATTTCAGCACCCAGTTTTCTTCCATCTCTACACGAATTCCTGTTGGAATCTTCACCGTCTCACCCGGCAAAATAGTAATGTCTGTCGGTGCATAGAAATCATATCCTGCAGAACCTGCCGTTGCACGACACGGCAACTGTAAATCATCATAGATCTTCTGTAATTCTTCTTTGGATGTCTCACCAAAGGTATCTACCCAACCTTCGCAGAACTGTTCTAAACTTACTTTATGAAACTTAGCGATCCTCTTCATGTAATACCACCTCATTCTTCAGTAATGTTGCCTGCACATTGATTACACGCTGATTCGAGCTGCCCTTCCAGTGCAAGTTCACATCTTTTTTGTCTACTTCAAATTCACCATCTACCAGCACATCCAAGAACTGTACAATCTTAGAATTGGCAATCTCTTCCCAAGTAGAACCAGTATAGAGCCAGATTGTCTTGTTCGGATACTTTTCCCGAATCTCTTCTGCCAATGCCGTCACATCATAGACATTGCAAATGTGTAGAGGATCTCCACCGCTGAAGGTAATTCCACTGACATAATCTTTTTCTAGTTCTGCAAAGATCTCTTCCTTTGCTGCTTCATCAAATTCCAAACCACCATTCGGATCCCAGGTAATTGGATTCTGACATTCCTTGCAGCAATGAGAGCATCCTGCAACCCAGAGGACAACACGAAGGCCATCTCCATTTAACATATCATCTTTTGTAATATTATGGTAACGCATTACATACTTTTCCTTTCCGCAATCTCAGCCATCTTCGCGTCATTGAGACGGGTATCCCCTTTCACACGGGAATAAGACAGATAGCCGTTCATTCGTTCAATCTTCGTTAAGTTGGTGCTGCCACATTTTGGGCATACATCCATAGACAGTTCTTCATGTCCACAGTCATCGCAATATGCCAATGACAGATTCACACCTTCATAGAATCCCAGATCCATCGCACGGCGCACCAGGGATTTGATTGCTTCCACATTATAATTAATCGGATACTTCACATACTGAATCTTACCACCGTTACTCAGTTCCCAGAATCTGCCTTCCAAATCCTGCTTCTGGATCGGTGTAATATCTTCTGTTACATGACAATGGAAACTATTGCTTACATATTCACGGTCAGATACGTTCTCGACAATACCATATTTCTTACGGAATTGCTGTACCTGAAGGCCGCACAGACTCTCGGCCGGTGTTCCATAGATCGCATAGAGGTTGCCATCTTCTTCCTTGAACTGGTTCACTTTCTTGTTAATATATTCCAGTACTTCCAAGGCAAACTGTCCATCTTCTGCCAGAGACTTCTTGTTATGCAATTGCTGCAATTCGTTAAATGCAGTAATTCCGAAAGAAGCAGTTGCCGATTTCAAAAGTGGTTTGATCTTGTCATACAATCCCAGATTACCACCATAGAAACCGCCTTCGCAATATGCAAGCGGATTGGTAGACGCCTTTAATTCTCCTAGGTAATCATAGGTACGGATGTGCAGCTGGCGAATCAATTCCAGATAATAATCTAAGGTCTCATAGAAATCCTTGCCTTCCTGTCTTGCTTTTGCATAGATCATTGGTAAATGAAGACTTACAGCTCCAATATTAAAACGTCCTACAAAGACCGGTTTATCATTCTCATCTGCCGGATACATGCCACCTTCCTCATACCAAGGTGACAGGAATGCACGGCAACCCATTGGGCTTACAATCTTGCCATACTGCTTATACATGCTGGCTACATAGCCTTTTCCGGTCAGACTTAACCAGTCCGGATACATAGTTCTTCTAGAACATTCAATTCCGGCATTAAATACATGTTCTAACGGTTTACCCGGTCCATGGAGATTCTCATCATATAAAAAGACGATCTTCGGGAAGAGAACCGGCTTCTTGTGACCTTCTTTTCCCTGTCCATTCTGACGCACTTCCAGCATCTTAATGGTTGCAAGCTGTCCATAGCGGGAGGTATTGGTTCCTGCTGTTACAGTGATAAATGGATAATCTCCACGGCTGGAAGATACAGAGTTAAACTTGTATTCCCATCCCTGGAATCCCTGCTGCATCTCAATCTCCAAATCGTTCCATGCAATCTCTTCTGCTCTCTCCCGATCAAATCCAAGGTCCATATATTTCTTCGTATGTTTTACATAAGATTTCTCTGCAAATGGTTCTAAGATATCATCTACACTCGGCACTGTAAATCCGCCATACTGCTGGCTGGCTGCACTGAGCACAATATCCCCAATAACATCAAATGCCGTGTCTAAGGTCTTCGGTTCATTATACCAGAGGTTCCCCATCTCAAATCCGCCTGTCAGAACATTCTTCACATCAAAAAGACAGCAATTCATAGTATCTCTTCTGGCTGACATATCGTGGATATAGATATAGCCATCCCGGATTGCCTGAATCTCTTCCACTGTCAGGAAGAACTTCTTATAGAGCTCCTTATTCAGCTCATTAAAAATCAAACTACGCTTCGTCGATACCAAGGCGCTGTCCGTATTGCTATTCTCCTTATCCCCAATATACATAATCGATTGGCTCTTCTTATATACCTCATCCAGCATGTGGACAAAATCCTGCTTATAATTACGATAATCCCGATAACTCTTGGCTACCTCCGGCTTCACGCTCTCCAATGCACGTTCCACAATGTTGTGCATCTGTGCGATCTGCACCTCATCGGTTCCCATCTTGGCAACTTCGTCTTCCACAAATTTGCAGATAAAATCCAAATCTTCCTCTGTAAACTTCACCAATACACGATAAGCCGATTTGTTCACGGCTACAACTACCTTTTGTACATTAAATGCCTCTTTTGAGCCATCTTTCTTCACAATTTTAACCATCTGGATTCCCCTTTCGTATCATCTATATATAGTGTCTCACGCTTTCAAAAAACACAATATCAAGTATCGCTGTGCACTAAATATACTATCACGTACCCATGCTTTCGTCAACAAAATCAACGCCGAAAATATGCACAAAAAAACACAAGGAAATTCGTTAGAAAATCCTTGCGTTTTTCTCTTTCTAAAAGCATCTTAAAAAATGCTGCTTTCTTTCTATATCTGTTCTTCCAACACTTCTTTTGCTTTTACAAGGGCATCTGCGATACCTGCCGGATTCTTACCGCCTGCCTGTGCCATATTCGGACGGCCACCGCCGCCACCGCCAACCAGTGCTGCGATTCCTTTAATCAGATTACCTGCATGTGCTCCCTGTTTCATAGCACCGTCTGTTGCCATGGCAATCAGGTTCACTTTTCCATCTGCATTGGATGCAAGAACGATAACCCCTTCGCCTAATTTTTCTTTCAACTGGTCACCTAAGTCACGAAGACCGTTCATATCCACACCTTCAACAGAGGTTGCAAGGAAGCGAATTCCTTTCACTTCTACTACCTGATCCATAACATCTCCAAGGGCATCTTTTGCTGCTTTGCTCTTTAAGGATTCCACTTCACTCTGAAGAGCTTTGATCTCTGCTAACATATGCTCCATCTTCTCTACCAGATTAGCCGGTGTTGCTTTCACAGTCTTTGCCACCTTTGCAAGCAATTCTTCCTGCTCTTTGTAATAAGCAAATACATCATTGCCTGTCAGAGCCTCAATACGACGAACACCTGCAGAGCTTCCTGCTTCAGAAAGAATCTTGAAGGTTACAATCTTGCCGGTATTCGCCACATGGGTACCACCGCAAAGTTCCTTCGAGAATTCTCCCATCGATACTACACGTACATCTTCTTCGTATTTCTCACCGAAAAGTGCCATCGCGCCTGTTGCTTTGGCTGCTTCGATATTCATCACTTCTGTCACAACCGGAAGGTTCTTCTGAATCTCTGCATTCACAATGGCTTCTACTTCTGCCAACTCCTCCGGTGTCATCGCTGCAAAATGGGTAAAGTCAAAACGTAATCTGTTCGGTTCTACCAAAGAACCTTTCTGCTCTACATGCGAACCAAGTACCATCTTCAATGCCCTCTGAAGCAAATGGGTAGCACTGTGGTTACAGCAGGTACTCTCACGTTTCTCCTCTGCCACTTGTAACGTTACGATATCTCCAACCTGGAACATTCCCTTGGTCACCATACCAACATGTCCGACTTTTCCGCCACGAAGCTTAATTGTCTCTGTGACCTCAAACTGTGCATCTTTGGTTGTAATGATACCGGTATCACCTTCCTGACCACCCATGGTCGCATAGAACGGTGTCTCTTTTACAAAGATAGTAGCCTTCTCCCCTTCTGTAATGGCCTGTACCAATTCTTTCTCCGTTGCAAGTACAAGTACCTCGGAATCCTGTGTCAAGGTATCATATCCGACGAAGGTACTGGTAATTGCAGGATCAATCTCATCATAAACCGTTGCATCAGCACCCATATAGTTTGATGTTCCACGCGCATTTCTTGCTTTCACACGCTGCTCTTCCATTGCCGCCTTGAAGCCATCCTCATCGATTCCGTATCCGGCTTCCTCTAAGATCTCTTTTGTCAAATCAATCGGGAATCCATATGTGTCATACAATTTAAATGCATTGGCACCGGATAATTCTGTGATGTTAGCTTCTTTCATCTCTTCCTGCATAGAAGCCAAGATACTAAGTCCCTGATCGATAGTCTTATTAAACTTATCTTCTTCCTGGGTCAAAGTACTGATAATCAGATTGCTCTTTTCATCCAATTCCGGATAACCATCTTTGGAACCTTCAATTACGGTACGGCTTAATTCTGCCAGGAACTTTCCTTCGATTCCAAGCAATCTTCCATGACGTGCTGCACGTCTGATCAAACGACGAAGAACGTAGCCGCGACCTTCATTGGACGGCATGATTCCATCAGAGATCATAAAGGTTGCAGAACGAATATGGTCAGTAATCAAACGGATTGAGACGTCTTTGTTCTCATCTTCTTTATAGGTTACATGACACAATTCACATACTTTATCGCGAAGCGCTTTTACCGTATCCACATCAAAGATGGAATCCACATCTTGCACAACGGATGCCAATCTCTCCAGCCCCATACCTGTATCGATATTCTTCTGCTCTAATTCTGTATAGTTTCCATTTCCATCGTTATCGAACTGGGTAAATACGTTGTTCCAGATCTCCATATAGCGGTCACATTCACAACCTACGGTACAATCCGGGCTTCCGCATCCATATTTTTCTCCACGATCATAATAGATCTCAGAACACGGACCGCACGGACCTGCGCCATGCTCCCAGAAGTTATCTGCTTTTCCAAATTTGAAAATGCGTTCCGGTGCTATCCCCATCTCTTTGTTCCAGATCTCAAATGCTTCCTCATCATCCACATAAACGGACGGATACAAACGATCCGGATCTAATCCTACAACTTCCGTCAAGAATTCCCAAGACCAGGCAATGGCTTCCCGTTTGAAATAATCGCCAAATGAGAAATTACCTAACATCTCAAAGAAGGTACCGTGGCGCGCTGTCTTTCCTACGTTCTCAATATCGCCGGTACGAATACACTTCTGGCAGGTTGTCACTCTCTTTCTCGGCGGAATCTCTGCTCCTGTAAAATATGGCTTTAACGGTGCCAT
>CAYVDA010000004.1:0-48946 GCA_964450635.1 uncultured Faecalimonas sp.
TGGAATCAATAAAAGCAGAGAATCAAAACTCTCTGCCTCTCTTGGTATCTTTATTCTGCTTCCCCATCTAAAGCGGATGCATAATCACTGATTGCACTGTAATCAACAGTCACTGCATCTCTTCCCTTGTTATCATCATATTTCTGGTATGCTGAGATTCCAACAAATGCAATTAATGCAAGGGCTACAACGGTTCCCGCAATCTTTCTACAGACGTTCTTCGCTTTCGCCTTCTTCATATTCTTTCGGCGATTAGCCTTTTCTTCTTTGTAACGTGTTACTTTTTCCTGACTCATAACTAATACTACTCCTTCGTATTTTAAACCACGACGATGATACCGCCATCATTTGCATACAAAGTACTGACTCCTTTGGTATCCAAAATGATAATCTTTTTCGTCTTGATTTTTTGCTCTATCATCATTTTAACACAGTTTGCCCTCTCTTTGCAATTACAATGTGCAATTGCTAAGATTTTTTCTGCCGGATTGATGACTTCCTTCGCAATTTCATCCACCATCTTTGTCAAGGCCTTGTTAATTCCTCTGGCCTGGCTGAGTTGTTTGATGGTACCTTCCGGGGTTGCACCCATAATCGGTTTGATATTCAAAGCGGAAGCAACCAAGGCTTTCACTCCGGTCAATCGTCCATTCTTATGAAGGGTATCTAGGCTCTCTAAGACAAAATAGGTATTCTGCTCTTCAATATAAGCTTCCACCGTCTCTACCACCTGGTCAAATCCCATTCCGGCTTCCTCGCATGCCTGAATCTTTAGGGCAATCAAAGTCTCACCCACAGAAGCTGACCGAGAATTAAAGACATAGATCTGTTTTGGTCCATATTCTTCTTCATAGAGATTCTTCCCCAAAACTGCACTGTTATAAGAACCACTAAGTTCTGCTGTTAGAGTTACAGCATAGACCCGCTCTTCTTCACATCGATAATGCTCCATATAGGACTCCGGTGACGGGCAGGAAGATTTCGGGCAATTCGGACTTTCTGCCATGCGTTTCAAAAAATCTGCCTGATCAAATGTCTCATCATCCACAATCCGGCATCCATCTATTTCCAAAGAAAGCGGCACTGTTGCAAATCTTCCACTTTCCTTCATCTCTTCCGTTAATTCTCCACAACTATCTACAATAATCTTATAACTCATTTTTTTCGACCTCCCAAGGCGGGATTGTTTTCACTTCCCTAACATCTAGTTTTCAAAACTACATATACTATATCACATCTCTACTCAAATAGGAAGTCTTTTTTATTCTTTTATCTGAATTCGTGCGGAAACATTCAATGCAAGTCCCATTTCCGCCATCAAGAAGATAACTGAGGTGCCTCCGTAACTGATAAATGGCAAGGTTACACCAGTTGTCGGAATCAGATTCAACACAACTGCCACATTTAGAATCACCTGAAGGGCTATGTGTGCGAAAATCCCGGTTACCATCAATGCACTATATGCATCCGGCGCATTTTGAATAATAAATAGCAACCGATATAGTAACACACCAAACAGAGTCAATACCACAATGGCACCAAATACGCCTAATTCCTCACAGATAATTGATAGAATCATATCATTTTGCACTTCCGGGATAATCATCTTCTGAGCACTCTGTCCCAAACCTTTTCCCCAGAAGCCACCGGAACCTATGGCATAGAACCCTTGCATTACCTGGAAACCACCTTCATCCGCATGGGCCTGGGGATTGAGCCAAACCAAAATACGATTGAGTCGGAAACTGGTGCTGCTACTCATAACACTTCCAAGCATTCTAGCACCCAGATAGCAGACAGCTACGCCCCCTACCGCCAAGGCAATGAAAGGAGCTGACTTCTTATGTACCACGAACATCATAACACAGGCCATACCTAGGACAATAATGGCTGTGCTTAAGTTATCTGTCAGCACATAGACACCCAGTGCTGCAAGTACGCCCCAGAACAACACTTTCAGAAATGTCTCCCACCGATTGATCCCTTTTCCAGCCTTACAGATTAAGTATGGCATGAAGATGACTATGGCAATCTTCATCACTTCCGATGGTTGCATCTGCCCTACAACCGGCAGAGAAATCCATCTTCTGGCGCCATAAGCCTCGATTCCCAAAGGAGTCTGTACCAATGCCATCATAAAAAATGCCAATGCGTACAAGGCCTTCGCATATTTTGCATATACCAAATAAGGAATCTTCGCTACACATACCATGGCAACAATACTAAGCAAGGTCGCTATGACCTGTTTTTTAAAATACCACATGCTGTTACCGAATTTCACCTGTGCGCTATAGGAACTGGTGCTATATAACATAATCAGTCCAAAACACAGGAGGAAAATAATGACAATCAGCAAACTGTAGTCAAAATATTGTACAGCTCCTTCTTTCTTCTTTTCCCGCATCTTTTTACACTCTCCCATACTCTTACTTATACGATCGCTTTTCTATCTACACCTGGTTGCAGGATTGTGTCGATTCAAAGAATCGTTCATACCAAACAAGGAAGATATAAACCGTCCATATCTTACGACTGTTATCTCGTTTCTCTTTCTTATGCTCCTGCAACAATTTCAGCAGGTAGGCCTGATCAAAGAATTCTGCTGCCGCAGCTCCTTCAAATCTCTCCTTCACCCGATTGTAATAAGCCTCTTCCCGGAGCCACACACGAATTGGAATCGGAAATCCCAATTTCTTCTTATCTGCTGTCTCCTTACGAATCATCCGGTCTGCCGCTGCCCGCAGAGCAATCTTGGTTCGCGGCGCATCCACTTTGTATCCAAGTGGAAGGACCTGCGATACCTCCATCACCTTTTTATCCAAAAATGGCACTCGTACTTCCAGGGAATTTGCCATTCCCATCTTATCCCCTTTCATCAGGATATCATGCACCAACCACAAATGCATATCCAGATATTGCATCTTAGTCACCGGATCTTTGCCTTCTACCCGCGCATAAAGCGGCGCTGTAATCTTCTGGCAATCCACATCCGGCCGATCCTTCAGCGCCTTCTTTGCTTCCTTCGCAGTAAAAATATTGGCATTGCCAATATAGCGCTCTTCTAATTCTTTTCCATGTCGAATCAAGAAACCGCGTCCCTTCATCCCTCTCGGCAAGAGGTTCTCCGCCATATTTCCCAGGAAACGACGAAACGTGCGCGGCAAGCGATTGAATTTGGTATATTCTAATGGCTCACAATAAATATTATAACCTCCGAACAATTCATCAGATCCTTCTCCGGATAATACAACTTTTACCTTCTTAGAAGCCTCCTTGCTTAGAAAATAAAGGGCAATGGCCGCCGGATCTGCAACCGGCTCATCCATATAATACATAATATCGGAAAGGCTGTCCCAATATTCTTGCGGGGTAATCACTTTGCTGTCATTCTTCATACCGATGCTGTCCGCAAATGCCTTCGCCTCTCCAATCTCGCTATATGCTTCCTCGCTAAATCCCACGGTAAAGGTTCGATCTACCTGCCCTAGATAGGCCATATAACTGGAATCCACACCGCTTGATAAATAGGAACCCACTTCCACGTCACTGACTTTGTGAGCTTCCACAGAATCCATCATCACCGCTTCAATATCATCCACAATTTCTTCAAACGTCTTGTCTGTCTGCTCCGAAAAATCCGGTTCAAAATAGCGGGTTACCTCCATCTTTCCATCTTTATAATGGAAAAAATGTCCCGGTTGCAGACAATAGACCCCCTTAAAAAAGGTCTCATTGGTTGGCACAAATTGAAATGCCAGATATTCCCCTAACGCTTCCTTTCGGAATTGCTTTTCAAATCTTGGGTGCACTAAAAAAGATTTGATCTCAGAACCAAAGAAAAAAGTGTCCTTCATCTGTGCATAATAAAATGGCTTGATGCCAAACATATCTCTTGCGCCGAATAAGGATTTCTCTTCCCGATCCCAGATCACAAATGCATACATTCCTCGTAATCGCTCTACCAGACGGTCTCCCCATTCTTCGTATCCATGAAGCAGGGTCTCGGAATCCGTATGGGTCTTAAATATATGTCCTGCCTTGATCAGTTCTTCCCGCAGGCTTTTATAATTATAAATCTCACCGTTGAACACAAGTACTTTGCTTCTGTCCTCGTTATAAATCGGTTGATCACCGGCATCGGAAATATCAATAATGCTCAATCTCCGAAAGCCCAAAGCCGCCTGCTCATCCAGATAGCGGCCGGAACTGTCCGGTCCTCTGTGTATGATGGTATCCATCATCTTCTCAAGTATCTGTTCTTGTCCTTCTGTCTCACCTATAAATCCTGTAAATCCACACATACTTTTTTCTCCTTCTACCCTAGGAATCTTCCCATTCATACATTTATCATTATACCCACATCTTATGGGAAACACAACTCTTTTTCAGAGCCAAAATCAGTAAAAAAGTAAAAAAACAAATCGGTTATGAAAGGATTTTCTCCACTAGGATTCTGGGTTTTCCAGTAAATCCTCTATCGTACATCCAAGCACTCTGGAAAGTTTATACAGAGTTCCTGATTGCGCTTTATCTATGTCGTTTTCTTTTTGCTCATACATCTGAATGGAACGGAGGTTTACACCAGAAAGTCTCGAGAGTTCTGTCTGTGAGATACCTCGATTCTCACGAATCCTTTTTAACCTTGTTTCCTGTTCAACAGCTTGATACTTTTTATTCATATCTTCCACAAAATGGCTTATATCCATTTCATGATATAGGTGATACATTGCGATAATCTCATTGAGAGATATTCTAGAAAATGTATCTTTGAACCGTCCACATGTCGTCCATTGATATTCAGCCAATGCCCATCCTGCCCAATATGCATCGGAACGCTCCTCCGAAAAAAAACGTTCCGGAAATTCTGTTCTTTGATAGGCACAAGAAAGGATTTTTTTCGCCAATTCGATACCAGACATTCCCGCAACAACAGCCGGATTGCCGCGCTCGAATTGATCCGCATAGCCAGATTGGACAAAAAAACAGGCAAATAAATCTGGATCTAAATGACAGGTATGGATTGCGTAATCGAAACATTCTGCTAAGTTTTGTTTCGCATCATTTAGATAAGATTCGTTGTATGCGCATATCATCTTCTTTCATCTCCTCTCTGATAATATCTAAAATAAAGAGGTCTTCTTTATAAGAAATACTTTTACGAATTTCCTTTCGATAGGTTTCTCTAGCGTCGGAATCTCTGCGAATAAATTTCGGATAGTAGGTTGTCTTATCAGCAAATTCTATTCCTTCAAATTTCAAATGTTCAAATGCTTTTTCGGAAATCAGTACCGTCTGCTCTCCCAGCTTTCCAAGCCGTAGCGCTTGATTCAAAGTGCGCAACGGCAACCCGTTTTGAACAAAAGATTCTGCAAATGAGAAATAGGAATCATCTGCCCGGTATCCAATTACCATATCATAATCCGACAAATCCACGGAAAAATTTTCAATTAGGTATGCCCTTGCATCTATCGCTATTTCATTTGAAAGACGGAATGTTCTGTTTTTTAATAGCAATGCCATCCAATGTAAAATATTATAATTGCCATCTAGCAGATTCAAAACTTTTAATGTATCCTGTTCAAGAGAATATCGATTAACGAATCCATCGGTGTTCTGTTTGCACGCCCATTCCATGGCCATCGGTAATTCTCTGGTACAATAAAACCCTTGCCCATAGTCATTATTCTTCTTTCCCAGATGTAGCTTCGGCTTTTCAATCACATGCGCTGACCCATGTAATAATTCAATTTTACTCATATTGCACCTCCCAAACCATCATTGTAATGATATAGTTTATTGTATCATTGTAATGATAGTTTTTCAAGACTTGCAGATGTAATTCATCCAAAATAAATTCAAGGCGATGTCTCCAGGAGCCTACCAACAACCATTCTATAACAAACAAAAGCAATCGCTCAATCTTAAAAGACAAGCGATTACCTTTGTTATGAATCTATTCTTATTCTTATCGTTTTCGGCTTCGGATATCAAACTCCGGGTTAAATGCATAGAAATTCTTGCTGTCAAGATGATCCTGAACAATGCGCAGGCTTTCTCCGAAACGCTGATAGTGTACGATTTCTCTTTCCCGCAAGAAGCGAAGTGGATCGCAGACTTCCGGATCTTTGACTAGACGCAAGATATTATCATAAGTGGTGCGGGCTTTTTGCTCCGCTGCCATATTTTCATGAAGATCCGTAATCGGATCCCCTTTAGACTGGAAATACGTAGCGGTCCAAGGAACACCGGAAGCCGCCTGCGGATAGAGACCAAGCGTATGATCTACATAATAACTTTCAAAACCACCGGCTTCGATTTCTGCCGGGGTCAGATTCTTCGTCAGTTGATAAACGATGGCACAGATCATCTCCATATGCGCCAATTCTTCCGTACCTACATCCGTCAGGATTCCAGTTACTTCCTTATAAGGCATTGTGTAACGCTGGGACAGATATCGCATGGAAGCACCAAGTTCTCCATCCGCCCCTCCAAACTGACTGATAATTACTTGGGCAATCTTCGGATTGGTCTGAGTAATTTTGACCGGATATTGCAATCGTTTCTCATAATTCCACATATCTTAACAACCTCCTTCCTGCCATGGCCATGGCTCATCAATCCAATTCCAACGATCACTACAGCCGGCCATACTGCTATCTAAGGTGAGTGGGCCGTAATATTTGGCATAGTCTGCGAGTGCTTGCTTTCGCATTTGTTGATATTCTTGAACATAAGCAAGGGCTTCTTGGTTATCCGGATGGGTATCTAAGAACAATTTCGCATCGTCTACTACAAAACTTACCACATTGATCCAATGCAATAATTCTTTTCTACATGGTTTTCCATTCATGAGCAGCAGCCTCCCATCCCTTGAAATGGTTTTTGCAGTTCTTGAAATATCGTTCCTTTTTGAAGGGCCGTATCGCCGTCGTATAAGGATTGCCAAGTTTGCCACGGAACATAAGCCATAGCAAGCACCTGCCCGTTTGCAGGGCAAGGAGAAACCGGCGGATAAGAATTTAGCGGACAGCTCGGGTAAGGGGTTTGTGTTCGCATTGTCTATCTCCTTTTTGAAAAATTCTAATAATAACCTATGCTTTTCACCGATTTTGGTTCCTGACGTAGCCATAGCCCATTATAACCTATTGATAGAAGTGTAAAATGAGTTATAAAAAAGCGTGGGCACCTGCCCACGCTTTCATACTACCTATTCTTATTTGCTCTCTTCCACTTTCATGGTAACTTTCAGATCTTCAAAGCTAATCTTGTTCCAAACTTTGTTCTCTACTTTGATTGCATCTGCTTTCTTCCATTCTTCGATCAGAGAATTGTATTTCTCATCTTCACGTTCTGCAATGATGGATTCTTTTTTCTCATCCGTTGCCTTGCGGTCAAATGTGCTGGTTACTTTCGCTACATAGTAACCATTGTCTGTCTCGATCATACCGGTTGTCTTACCTTTTTTCAGCTTATCTGCTGCTGCAATCAAGTCGGCATCCGGTGTGGTAGAGGAAGAATCAAAAGTTGTTGTCTGTGCTTCCTGGCTATATTCTTTTGCCAAAGCTTCGAAGTCTTTTGCTTTCTTTGCTTCTTTTGCAAATTTCTCTGCCTGTGTCTTCAAAGTTGCTTTCTCTTCATCTGTCAACGTTGTGCTGTTGCCGGATTCATCTGTAGATGTGAAGGAGAAGAATACATATTTCATGCTCTTCTGTGCTGCTTCCTTATCGGATACTTCTCTGTCTACATCTGCAACCATTGCTTCCCGCATCTTGTGCTGGATGGTCTGTAATCTAAGAATCTCTTTTACAGAAGCTTCGCTTCCTGCTACTTTGTTACGAACGCTTTCTTTGTTCTCTTTTACAAAAGTTGCTGCAGCCTCATCAATGGCTTTCTGCTCTTCTTCCGTAATCGTTACTTTGTATTCATCCTTGTGTGCATCCAAGAGATAGAGAGAATGAAGATTGTCCATCACATCATTCTTCACCTGTTGCTCCATGGTCACGCCTTCGCTATATTCCTGAGACCACATCTCGTCTCCATAATAGCTTCCGTAATAAGTCTCCATATTTGCTGCCTGATATCTTGCGTAAAATTCAGCAACTCCCGCCGTAATCTTCGTCTCTCCTACGGTTGCGACAACCGCATCTTCCTTCACTCCACATCCTGCTAATGCGGTTGTTGTAAATACGGTAGCTGCAAGAAGTAATGCCGCTCTTTTTCCTAATTTAATCATAACTGCCTCCTTTGTAGTTCATACTTCTCTATTATAACTCTTTTTTCTTATTCAAGCAATGTTTTTATTCCATTTAGGACATTTTTCACAATTTCCAGTGGATCTTCTTCTTTTTCTCCCTTTCGTTTCCCCTTCTTTTCGTAGTAGAAATAGGGGATGGTATCTACCTGGAATTGCAATCTTCCACCGAAAGTCTGTAACATCTGCGGAATCTGTTCTACCCGAACCTTGGCCCGCTCGTACATGGTAAATCGGTAAACGCCTTGTTTTTCCTCCACGGCGGTCACATATACCTGATGTGCCAGGGCTTTTAACAGAGCGATTTGCAAAAGTCGTTCTACTTTCTTTGGCACATCCCCGAACCGGTCCACCAATTCATCCAGCATATCATCCATTTCACCTTCATTCTCAATGGTTGCGATTCGCTTGTAGATATCCACCTTCTGATATTCGTTTGGAATATAAGAGGTTGGAATGTAGGCATCTACATTGAGATCTAAGGTTGTTGTATAGGTCTCTTCCTCCATCTCTCCTTTCAGATGCTTGACTGCTTGATTTAACATCTTGCAATACAAATCATATCCCACAGCTTCCATATGTCCATGCTGCTCTGCACCCAGCAGATTTCCGGCTCCACGGATTTCCAAATCACGCATGGCAATCTTAAATCCGGAACCTAAGTCTGTAAATTCCCGAATCGCTGCCAGACGTTTCTCTGCCACTTCTTTGAGCAATTTGTCTCGCCGATATAGTAAGAATGCATAGGCCATTCGATTAGACCGTCCTACACGTCCGCGAAGCTGATAGAGTTGAGATAGTCCCAGCCGGTCTGCATCATGGATAATCATGGTATTGGCATTGGAAATATCCAATCCGGTCTCAATAATGGTCGTGGATACCAGCACATCAATCTCTCCATTAACAAAATCCAACATCAGGCGTTCCAATTGATGTTCCCGCATCTGCCCGTGGGCATAGGCCACCGTCGCCTCCGGCACCAACTGCTGCACTTTGGCCGCCACCTCCGCAATATCCTGCACTTTATTATAGACATAATATACCTGCCCATTCCGAGCCAATTCTCGTTCAATCGCTTCCCTTACCATCTCATCATGATACTCCATAACATAGGTTTGGATCGGCATACGATCATTTGGCGCCTCTTCTAGCACACTCATATCCCGAATTCCAATCAGACTCATATGAAGAGTTCGAGGAATCGGTGTAGCACTTAGAGAAAGAACATCGACATTTTCCTTTAATTTCTTAATCTGTTCTTTGTGCTGTACACCAAATCGCTGTTCTTCGTCAATGATCAGCAAGCCTAGATCTTTATATTCTACATCTTTGCTCAACACTCTATGGGTACCGATGACAATATCCACCAGACCGCGGCGCAGATCCTCTAAGGTCTTCTTCTGTTGCGCCGGGGTACGGAACCGGCAGAGAAGGTCCACCCGCACCGGGAAATCTTTCATCCTCTGCTGGAACGTATTGTAATGTTGCTGGGCAAGAACTGTGGTTGGAACCAAATAGACCACCTGTTTGTCTTCCTGCACCGCCTTAAAGGCCGCCCGAATGGCAATCTCTGTCTTTCCATATCCAACATCTCCACAAATGAGACGATCCATTATCTTTCGGCTCTCCATATCCTGCTTGGTCGCTTCAATAGCCAGAAGCTGATCCTGCGTCTCTTCAAACGGGAACATCTCTTCAAACTCTCGCTGCCATACTGTATCCGGGCCATACTGAAATCCATTTTCCTTCTGTCTGGCCGCATATAATTCCACCAAGTCTTTGGCAATCTCTCGAACCGCACTTCGCACCCGGCTCTTGGTCTTACTCCACTCCTGTCCGCCAAGGCGATTTAATTTTGGTGCCTTAGCATCGGAACCTGCATATTTCTGCAGCAGATCCATCTGGGTTGCCGGCAAATAGAGATTACTGCCACCTGCGTAGGATATTTTCAGATAGTCTTTGGCTACTTTATCTACCACGATCTGCTCCATACCTTGGTAAATTCCCAGACCATGATTTTCATGCACCACATAGTCACCCGGTTTCAGATCCGTAAAGTGCTGAATGTGCTGCCCTTCGTAGACGGTTCGCTTCTTTTTCTTTTTGGCTTTTCCGAAAATATCCGTATCCGAAATCACCACAAATTTCAGCATGGGGTATTCATAGCCTGTATCCACATGCCCGTAGGTAACCAGAATCTCTTCCGGCTGCACCTGCCGATTGAGATCTTCACTGTAATAACTCGATAAATTATAGTCTCGCAAATCCTCCGCCAGACGTTTCGCCCGGGTGCGTGATCCGGATAGCAAAATAACACGATAGCCATTGCGTTTCATCCGTTTCAAATCCCGGGTCAGCATCTCAAAACTATTGTTGTAGGGATTGACATCCTTTGCCTGAATGGAATAGATCTCTTTTGCCCGCAATTCCTTACAACTTCGTTCTAAGGTTGTCATAGAGATACCGTGATAGCCTTCCATTTTTGCTGCCAACTCTTTGACCGAAAATAGCTCCATCTCCCGCTCCTGGACTTCCATGCCATTAAGCGTTCGTTTTGCCTGGGCTTCTACAAATTCCGCATGAAGTGCTTCTCCCTGCTCCACCAGGCGGTTTGGCTCATCCAAAAAGAGTAGACTCTCTTCTTTCGTAAAATAATCCAAAAAGGAGACTCTCTCTCCTTCTTCTTCCATATATTCTGTCGCCGGGTACAACCGGATTTCTTCCAGATTCTCCACCGAACGCTGGCTCATAGGATCGAAGAAACGAATGGAATCAATCTCATCACCCCATAATTCCACACGAACCGGAACTTCTTCTGTCAGGGGGTAGATATCTAAAAGTCCCCCTCGTATCGCAAACTGCCCCGGCCCTTCTACCTGTTCTTCCCGATTATAGCCTGCATGAACCAGATAGCGCTTCATCTCTTCATAATCCAGCACCTCTCCCACACGAAGGGTTCGAATCTGTTCCTTCATATAAGAAAGGGGCTTCAAGCCATCCAACAGTGCATCAAAACTGGCTACCACCGTAACCCGCTCTTCCTCTGCAAGCTGTCGAACGGTCTCCATCCGTTGGCTGAGAAGCTCCATGCTGCGCAAATCAGCCTGATAAAACAACAAATCCTTCGCCGGATACAGTACCACCTGTTCCTCCAGAACCCGCAACTCCTCATAAATCTGTCTGGCACGAAGTTCCCCCGGTGCCAACACCAATTTCTTCGGAAACAGGTCCGACAACCCATAAATCATATGGCTCTTTTGAGAAGAGACACATCCTGCCACCTGAAAAATCCCGGTTTCTTTCTTACAACGTTTTTTTAGGGTTTCAATTTCCGCCAGTTCTTCCAGCGGCTGAAGCAATGCTTCCATCTTCTACGCCTTTCCTTTCCGATTAAAGCGGTTCATGGCCGCCTCAATATCACCTTGCAGAATCTGAACGGTTGCTTCCACCGCATCCTCATATCCTGCTTTCATCGTCTCTTTCTCTTCTTTGGAAAAATGTCCCAGCACATAGTCTGCCAGATCATAGTCCTTAGGTTTCTCTCCGACTCCCACCTTGATTCGCATAAAATCGCTGGTTCCCAAGTGAGAAATGAGACTCTTGATTCCATTATGCCCGCCGGCACTTCCTTTTTTCCGAATCCGAAGTTGTCCCACGTCCAGACTAATATCATCAAAAATCACCAGAAATTCTTCCTCTACGTCGATTTTATAGAAATCTGCCAGAGGCCGGATACTCTCTCCGCTTAAATTCATATACGTCTGTGGTTTGATCAGGAGAACTTTTTGTCCTTCAATCACCCCTTTGCCACAGAGTGCTTTATTCTTTTTCTCCGTTACAGAAATATGATATTTCTCTGCAAGGGCATCTATGACATCGAACCCTACATTGTGACGGGTTCCTTCGTATTGTGCTGTGGGATTTCCCAATCCTGCTATCAAAAACATGCTTTTCACCTCATTTATTTTCATACGGCTCTATTGTAACACAGAACCGCTTTTCCTTCCATGCATAATTTTCCCACTTCTTTCATACATTATTAAAAAAACACCGGAGGTTTCTATGAGTTCCAAAACTAAAATTGTTGTTCTGCATATGAAAGAAATTATCTATACAGCCATCTTTATTATCCTTGGCATTCTTCTCCTTCTTCTGCTGACCTTCATGTTTGCGCCGAAGAAGAAATCCATATCCACGTCCACCACTCTATACAGCCCCGGCACCTATACCGCCCCTTTCCCCCTTGGTTCTTCACAATTAGAGGTGGAAGTCACAGTGGATGCTGAGCATATCAATGCCATTCGTTTCCGTAATCTCACCCAGTCTGTCACCACTGCTTATCCGCTGATTCAGCCGGCCATGGAAAATATTGCGGATCAGATCTGCAAAACCCAGTCCCTTAAGAATCTATCCTATGGCAGTGAAAATGCCTATACTTCCCAAGTCATCATAGACGCCATCGACAGTGCTTTGCAAAAAGCCCAAACCGATTGATATTTTCTAGTTTCGTCTCAGATAAAATGTGCTATAATATGTTAGAACAAAAATACAAATGAGGGTATAACAAATGAGCTTGAAACATACACGTATATACAAAGAAGTACGGGCAGCCTGGTACGACATCGCCCGTTTCTTACGCTGGATCTTTTTTGCCGGTCTTACCGGTCTGATTGTTGGCTTAATCAGCATCCTGTTTGCCAAAGGGCTGGTCTTTGCCAACGATTTTCGCAAATCCCATCCCCTGATACTCTGTGCTCTGCCACTGGCAGGGCTTTTGATCGTATTTCTCTACCGGGTATGCCATTCCAAAGAGGACAGGGGAACCAATCTGGTCCTTGCCACCTTGCATGCCAAAAGTGAGATCCCTTTTCGGATGATGCCATTGATTTTTGTTTCCACCATTCTCACCCATTTATTCGGCGGCTCTGCCGGACGTGAAGGTGCTGCCCTACAGCTCGGTGGAAGTATGGGAAATCAGCTTGCAAGATGGTTTCATTTTGATGAAAATGACAGCCGTATGCTGGTTATGTGTGGCATGAGTGCTGCCTTTTCCGCCATTTTCGGAACCCCACTGGCAGCAGTTATTTTCGCCATGGAAGTGGGAAGCATCGGTATCATGCACTATGCTGCCTTTGTTCCTTGCGCTACAGCATCCCTAGTGGCCTCTTCCTTTGCCACAGCCATGGAGATTCAGCCGGAAGCATTTACTATTGCCAAGCTGTGTCCTTTTACTTTAAAACCAATCGTACTGATTGTTCTCCTTGCCATCTGCTGTGCCTTCTTAAGCATTGTCTTTTGTAAAGCACTTCATTTCATTGGAGATTCGCTTCGCAAATATCTGACCAATCCCTATGTGCGCGTATTTGTTGGCGGATTGGCGATTGTGGGGCTCAGTGCCCTTCTTAGAACCACGGACTATAACGGAGCCGGTATCAACTTAATCGAGGAAGCCTTCCAGGGAACCGCACCGCCTCTGGCCTTTTTCTGGAAAATCCTCTTTACTGCCATCACCTTAGGCGCCGGATTTAAGGGTGGAGAAATCGTTCCCTCTTTCTGCATCGGTGCTACCTTCGGATGCCTGTTTGGTACCTTAACCGGTATCTCTCCGTCCCTTTGCGCCGCTGTTGCCATGGTCTCTCTCTTCTGTGGCGTAACCAACTGCCCGATCACCTCCTTGGTCATCGGCTTTGAGCTCTTTGGATTCCGAAGCATGAAATTCCTGCTCATCGGCGTTTCCATCAGCTATATGCTCTCAGGCTATACAGGACTCTATGCAGAGCAGACCATTATGTATTCGAAATTCCGAACCCAATATATCAATAAGAAGACAGACCATTAAGGAGGAACACCATCATGGAAATCGAACGAAAATATCTGGTAGAAACTTTACCGGAACATTTAGAAACTTATCCTTGCCGCCACATTGAACAAGGCTATCTAAACACTGCTCCGGTGGTTCGTATCCGCAAGGATAATGACAAATATGAACTGACTTACAAATCCAAAGGACTGATGGTCCGGGAGGAATACAATCTTCCGCTAAACCAAGCATCCTATGAACATTTAAAAGAAAAAATCGATGGCAGACTGATCTGCAAGAAGCGTTATATGCTCCCTTATCAGTCCTATACCATCGAATTAGATGTCTTTGAAGGAGATCTCTCTCCTCTGGTTCTGGCAGAAGTAGAATTTCCTACTGAAGAAGAGGCTAATACCTTCTTGCCGCCAGATTGGTTTGGCGCGGATGTGACTTTATGTGGCACCTATCACAACAGTGCCCTAAGCAAACTTCCTTATTCATCAAAGCCAACGACCAGATAGAATCCGCGCTCCGTACTGCGAATCTCATTGATGATTCCCGTCTTCGACTGAATTCTCTGGTTGCTTCGATAAATCCCGGACATGGCAATGGAAGGTTCTACAATATAGCTATATAAACTTCCATTGACACGCTCCGTAATCTGTACTTGCTGCCCTTCGGTCACAAGGCCTTGTCTTTCCATCTTAAACTGCTCTTCTCTCATCTGGGCAAACTTCCTTTCTCTAGCGACAAAGTTCTTCGGCTCTTGCAAGCGCCGCTTCAATATGTTCGCAGAAATTTTCTTCTCCTATATCCGCTGCAAATCCTGCTTTTTCCATAACATGTCTTGGCTGCGCCTGTACATGGGATAATAACAGTGTAATCTTACGACGTCTGCAGGCTGCTTCTACTTCCTCTAACTTCCGAAGTGCTGTTACATCCATAGCCGGCACGCTTCTCATACGGAGGATAACAACCTTCGTATTCTTATCCATCGATACTCGCATAAATTCATCAGACACCGCGAAGAACATCGGGCCTTCCACCTCATAAACCAAGGTTCCTTTCGGCACTTTTCGAAGATCTTCACTATCTTCCTCTGTATAAGTCCAACTCTTGACTTCTGCCACTTCCGACATCCTCTTTAAGAAGAGGACTACCGCAAGAAGAAGCCCAATCTCGATCGCCACTACCAAGTCAAATACAATGGTCAATACGAAAGTCAATAACAATACGATAATATCACTCTTTGGTGCTGTCTTTAACAGATTGACAAATTCTCTCCAGCCACACATATTATAGGCAACCATAAATAAGATTGCTGCAATGGTCGGCATCGGAATCAGTGCTGCATATGGCATCAGCACCACTAAGATAAGCAAAAGCACAACGGCATGAACCATACCCGCAATCGGCGTACGTCCGCCATTTTTCACATTGGCTGCCGTTCTTGCAATGGCACCGGTTGCCGGAATTCCACCAAACAAACCGGAGGCAATGTTGCCGGCTCCCTGGGCGATCAGCTCTGTATTCGGATCATGATTATCTCCTACCATACCGTCAGATACCACGCAAGACAGTAACGACTCAATGGCTGCCAAGACTGCAATGGTAAATGCATCCGGCAATACATCCCGAATCATACCAAGACTCACATTCGGTATGGACGGGGTTGGCAATTTATTCGAAATATCATAGAGGCTTCCAATGGTGTTCACTTCCAAGTGTCCAATCTGAACAATGGCAATGGTTACCAAAACCGCAATCAAAGATGCCGGGATTCTGGCATTGATCTTCGGCCAGATAATCTGAACAGCCAAGGCAATCAGACCGATGATTAAGGCTGTCACATTGAGCGTTCCCATATGTTTGATACATGCAAATAGCTTCTCCATGGTCTCTACCGGAGCGGCCTTAAAGGTAAGCCCCATGAAATCTTTGATCTGTCCAATGACAATCGTCACAGCAATTCCGGCTGTGAATCCGGTCACGATGGTATATGGGATAAATTTGATCAAAGCACCAAACTTAAATACACCCATTAAGATTAAAATCAGACCTGCAAGGATGGTTGCCACCACAAGTCCCGCCATTCCCTTCGTTGCCACGATACCTGCAACGATGGTTGCAAATGCCGCCGTCGGTCCGGAGATCTGCACGCTACTTCCACCTAAAAAAGCAATGACAAAACCTGCCACAATGGCGGTATAGATTCCCTGCTCCGGGCCCACGCCGGAAGCCAAAGCAAGTGCGATCGACAGTGGCAATGCGATAATCGCCACAATCACACCGGCTATTACATCTTTTCCAAATTGTTCTTTTGAATACTGTTTCATCATCTGAAACAGTTTCGGTATTCTTTTTCCCATCTTTCTTTTCCTCTTCTCCTATCCTTCCATCAACCTGCTACATACCACCCAATCAGGGCATCACCGAACCATATTGCAATTCCGATTCCCAATGCAAGAAATGGTCCGAATGGAATCTCCGTCTTCCTGTGATATCTGCCAAGTATCATTCCTCCCAGACACCAGATGCCGGCTGTCAGGATGCCTATGGCGAAAGCCATTAGATTCTTCGGCAAACCCAGGAGCAAACCGCTGACCGCCATGAGTTTCACATCTCCATAGCCAAAGGCTCCGGCTATCAACCTGCATAAAACCAATATTCCACTCACAAGGAGAGCGCCCATCATACGGTTCATCAGTTGCAATCCTTGTAAGCCACCGACTCCCTGTATTGATGAGCGTCCTCCCAAACATTCTACTACTATTTCTATTATCACGCCTACAAAAAGCACCACCAGGAGACGGTTGGGAATGCGTGTTTCCCTTCCATCACAGATGCCAATCAGGCACAGCACGATACTAATGCCAACTAAGATTCCTAGCATGCTTCTTCTCCAAATCCCGGAAGTTCCGAATAGGCAAAGCCGCCTTTTGCATAGGTCTCCGCCTTTCTTGCAGAATAGAATTCCGCAAAAGATGCTTCCCGATACGGATTGGTAAACATCAAATCCGCAATTCCACAGGTAAAAGATCCTACGAGCATCCATCCGATAAATGACAGATCCATGATAAAGGCTTCCATCTTATGTCCCCGCATCATCTCTCTGCTAAGTTGAAAGATACGTCTCTGGGACAAGGTCGGATTCTCTGCCAAAAGATACGGAACCATCCGATATTCATATCGTTTTACAAAACCCGGGATAAGAAACAGCAAGCTCCACAAACTCTCCTTCAATCCTTTTAAGAACATCACGCCTACGGTCTTGCCATATCTTCGATTCTGAAATCCATAAAGTACTTTTCCGATCTCTATGGACCGCTCCCGGTTCTCTAAGAATACACGGCAGGCACCCACCTGCACTACATTTCCCAATAACGTGATAAAAACAAAACTGGTTCCAACAATGACTGTAAAATATTCCATATACATCGTAAGCCATTCGGCAACCATTTGCACCGGAATCTGCCTGTTCATCTGAATCAACTGTGACAATTCCATGGTTCGCTCTTCCAGTTCTCTTACATTCGGAAGAAGAGAATCTGCAAACCGGGTAAGCAAGGAACCGCTAGCAATTCCCATAATCAGGCATGTCAACACGCATACCCAGTATCCGTTCATGAAAGCCTGTTTTCCATTTTTCTTAAAATCAATTCGTGTCCACATGATACATCCTCATCTCTTTTATTCTTTTCCATCAAAGCAGTAAGTACATACTTTGCATGGTTCCAATCCGATGGATTCTATCAGATCATCCAAACGATGGAAACGAAGGGACGTAAAGTTCTGTCTCTTGCGTAACTCCTCTAACAGCTGTGCGTACCGATCACTGTTCGGGTCTGCATATTCCTTCAAGGTATGCTCTGCTCCCTCGCCTTCAATATCCTGAATAATCTGTCTCGTGATCAGATCCATCTCGGAACGGGACCGAGAGAAATTAAGGTATTTACATCCATACAGAAGCGGCGGGCATGCCGGTCGCACATGGACTTCCTTCGCTCCACTGTTATAGAGAAATTCTGTGGTCTCCCGCAACTGGGTTCCCCGGACAATGGAATCATCAATTAAAAGCATCTTCTTATCTTTGATCAAAGATTTCACCGGAATCAATTTCATCCGGGCAATCAAATTCCGCTGTGCCTGACTAGTCGGCATAAAGGACCGCGCCCAGGTCGGCGTATATTTGATAAATGGTCTTGCATACGGAATCCCGGATGCATTGGCATATCCTACCGCATGTGCAATACCAGAATCCGGGACACCTGCTACCAGGTTAATATCTAACGTTCCTTCGTCCCGTTTTGCAAGCATGCTTCCACAGCGATAACGCATCTCTTCTACGTTGACACCTTCATAGCTGGACGTCGGATAACCATAGTACACCCAGAGGAAGGAACAGATCTTCATCTTCTCCTGTGGCGGTGCCATCACTTCCACATGTTCCGGCGTTACATAGACAATCTCCGCCGGTCCTAATTCTTTATAATCTTCATATCCAAGTCCGAAATAGGCAAAATTTTCAAATGAGACACAGTATGCATCATCCTTCTTTCCGATCACAACCGGGGTTCTTCCCTGACGGTCACGGGCCGCATAGAGACCGCTCTTGGTCATAATAAGAACAGACATGGAACCATCCACTTTCTCCTGCATATAGCGGATTCCTTCTACGATGGTCCGTTTCTCACAAATCAAGGATGCTACCAATTCGGTTGCATTGATCTGGCCACCGCTCATTTCCTGAAAATGGGTATGCCCTTTTCCATATACCAGTTCTAACAATTCATCCCGGTTATTAATCTTCCCAACGGTACAGATGGCAAAGCTTCCGAAATGGGACTGAATCAAAAGGGGTTGTGGCTCGTAATCAGAAATGCAACCAATCCCCATATTTCCTTTCATCTCATCCACATCCCGTTCAAACTTGGTACGGAATGGGGAATTCTCAATGTTATGTATGGCTCTGGAAAAACCATCCTTTCCATAAACTGCCATACCACCTCTTCTGGTTCCTAAGTGGGAGTGGTAATCCACACCGTAAAATAAATCTAACACACAATCTCTTTTTGCTACTACGCCAAAAAAACCGCCCATTTGTGTTTCTCCTTTTTCAGACTGAATATACTGTTTTAAATCAACTCTTTTATTTTAGCATAAAAACATACAGAACGCAAAAAATCGCGAGAAAAATTTCTTACCAAATTTTCAGGCATTTTTCTGTTAGATATTGTCACATCCCATAAAATTTACTATAATAAGGGCAGAAAATCGCGATTTTTTCGAAGAAAGCAGTGGTGAAGATGAAATTAACCCAATCAAAGCAATATAAAATTGCCATGGAGGTAACCGGCATCGGGCAGATGGAATGGCCTTTTTACGATTCTCGAATCTTGGAATTTAACAATCTGGAATTGTTGCATGCCATTTTGACTTGCTCCAATCCGATTCAGTATGTGACCCCTTGGCATCACGAGAAGCGAACCCAGGAATTTATCTCCAAGATTTCTATGATTGAATCTACCTTGCAGGACGCGGACGGCTACCTGATTAAGGCACCGGAGACGGAATATCTGGATCCTAGCGAAAAAAGTGTCAGTTCCTACTATCTTGGTCTTTATTTTACCAAGCTTTTTAGTATGCGGGAATTTGAGATTGATTATTTTGTGAATACCACCTTATTTGAACAGGTCTATGGAAAGGATAGTTTTACCTGCAACGGGCGGAAGAAGCCTTCTTTTGTCGGTTATAGTCGCAGTTCAGATGCCTACAGTATCTGGGAGCCAAATGGGAAGCGAGATCATGCGCCGAAAGCTCTGGATGATGCCTTTAATCAGGTTCAGGCAATCCGCAGCATAAACCACGCCTCCCCGGAATATGCCATGGCAAGCATGCTGTATTTTGATACCAAACATAGTGAATTACAGGGCGTGCTTCGCAATGCCAAAGAGGGAAAGAAAGCAGAGATTCTCTTTGACAAGGAACATTTGCTTCAATTGTATTATCGTCCAATCTGTGAGATTTTCGATGAGTCTTTGCGACGGAAACCTTTTGACAGTGTCATTGATTACATCGACGGTTATTTGGAGATTGAATTGGAATTATTTGGTTTAAATGTGGAGGAAGCCTTAGAAGGCGGCACCCGCAGGCGAAAGGTGAAGCTTGGAATCCCCAATTCTATTTTGGCCTTTTTCCAATATCATATCGGTGATTCGTCTGATACAGAGAGTATCTCTTCGATTGTGGAGAACCTGCAGATCATCCCGAAGGAAGAACAGGAAGAGAATTTCTATATGGGACGGGATGGAATTTATTTTCGTATTTTATAAAAACGAGGGGCAGATCTACCCCTCGTTTATTCGATTTTTACAACTTCATTTCTTTTCTATACAGAAAAACACCACTGATAAACAATCAGTGGTGTTTTCAAAATGCGGATGACAGGAATCGAACCTGCACGGTCTCCCACTAGATCCTAAGTCTAGCGCGTCTGCCAGTTCCGCCACATCCGCATGAAAGCCTTATTTTAAGCCATTTGTTGTAGTATGCGTTAGACTTTTTCGTCTTACACCGCGTTAGACTCGTGATTTTAGCGAGTCTAACGCACTCACAAATAATATAATATAGTGAATTTTCAGAATTGTCAATCACTAATTTTCTTAAAAACAATCAAAAAAATAAGATGTTTTCTTTTTTTAAAACAGAAGTTAATCTCTCATCCGGACGTTAGTTTCACACCCGGAACTTAATTTTTCAATTCACCTTGTCTTTTAATGAGCAAATTACTGAGTTCTTTATATACCTCCTGTTGATTAGCCAAAAACCAAAATCGAATAACGCCTGAAGAAGTAGCGACAAAAACCCCTTTTGGAAAACATGTTCCTACAGATGAAATCATGTCATTAGGCAAATCAATAGATTTTATAAATCCCCTTTCACCATACACGCACTTATCGGTAATAACAAGTTCACAGAATGATGTTTCAATCAAAGAAAATAGTGTTAACAATACAAACACCTGTGCCAACCAAAAAAATACTGCTACACCTGCGTACTCTGCTTCGGCAAAAAATATATATTCCGAGTAGCCCTCAGTCCCCTCATTGATACACACTGAAATTATCAATGATAGAACTGCAAGTACACCAAAAAGCCTAGCTATAAGACTTTTCTCGATAAATTTTCCTTGAATAATAATTTTTTCTTCCATTTTCATTTTCTCCTTTTATCGTTTTTTGATTGGTCTAGGACATTGTGCATTTATCGGGATTCTCCAGGGACTTCCTTTTTTGTCCTGTTCCGCACCCTCAACAACTCCGTCTCTACACCATTGGGAAATTTAACCATTTGAATATGCCCATTTTTCAGAGGCTAGCTTTGTTCCCATATACTCCATTCCGTTTTTCTCCTTTCTCTATTGTATACATTATATTTTAGAGTTTATAACTCTATTTGTCGAGCGTAATCAAATTTACGATACAATTAAAAAGAGGTGCAAAATATGAAGTATAACGAACGAATACGTGAGATAAGAGAAGATAATCGTTTGACGCAACAAAAGATTGCTGACTTGTTACACATAGGGCAACGAACGTATGCAGATTATGAAAGCGGAAAGACAAGAATACCGCTAGACAATATATTGATATTGGCAAAGTTCTATAATGTTTCTATGGATTACATAACAGGCGCAAGCAATATAAAAACAGAATATCCAAAAGAGTAAAAGCGGAAGTAATTTTGATTGTAATTACTTCCGCTTTTGTGTGCTTATACGCGCTCGTGTTTGAGGTCTAAAACCATTTGGTCTATCTTATTGTATAAATCTTCTGTGTCCTTTTGAATGGCTTTCAAAACGCTTCATGCTTTGTCTGATGTGTAGTTCTCAGCCCAAGCACAGCCGATACAACGGTAAAGATTCCGTTTAAACTTCCCATGGTCTTACTGAAGGATCGTTTTGCCTGACAAAAATGGATTGGTTCTGCTTTCTCTCCTCCTGTAAATCCCTCAAGTAAGTTTCGATCCTAGAATGCGAAGCCAACAAAAGTATTTCGATAGGCATCTATTTCTTTCGTTGTAAATCTTTTTATGTCTTTGTCCCCTATTAGGATCTTCCCTTCTGTCATATCATTCCTATAAACGAAACACCCTCTAAGCATACCTTGTCTGCTCTAGAGGGTGTCTGGCAATACATTTAACTTTTTTATTCACTTACTTGCTTCTGCAATACTACATTTACATTGGTTTCCTTGTAATCTCCATTGGTCTGTGGTACCAATACGGTCAAGGTTACTTCTTCGCCGATTGCATAATATTCCAGTTCTGCTTTCAAGCCTTCAATGGTCTCCACACTGCTTCCATCTAACTTGGTAATGATGGAACCTCTGCTTAGACCTGCTGTCTCTGCTGCACCGCCTTCCATAACTTCGGAAATAAAGATTCCTTCCGGAATGCCATATGCTGCTGCAGAGTCGGAATCCACTGTCTGACCAGTAATTCCCAAGTAACCACGTTTCGCTTCCTCTACTTTGGTACGGGTCTTGCGATTCATCAGATTATCTAACATATCTTTGATATCAGAAATCGGAATGGCATATCCAATTCCTTCTACCGAGCTGTCGCTTACCTTGGCTGTGTTGATCCCAATGACTTCTCCTTTTGCATTTAGCAATGCTCCACCACTGTTCCCCGGATTGATTGCCGCATCGGTCTGAATGAATTTGGCATCATAGCCTTCGATTTCTCGTCCCAATGCACTGACAATTCCACAAGTGACAGACTGTCCATATCCAAGGGCATTTCCAATGGCAATTGTAGGCTCTCCGGCACGAAGGGCATCGGAATCACCTAAGGTAGCAATCTTGATTGTGTTCTTTGTTTCCTCTTTTAATTCCTTCATAGAAACAGATACAATTGCCACATCATATTTGGAATCTGCACCTTTAATCAGTGCTTCCACACTGGATTCGTCGCTAAATGTTACCGTTAAGGTCTTGCTATCTGCAACCACATGGTTATTGGTTACAATCAGCAATTCTTCCTCATTCTGTCCGATTACAATACCGGTACCACTGCTTGTCTGCTCATACTCTCTGGTTCCATAGAACCAATCCTGCACCTGCTGTACACTAATATTCTGTACGGATACGATGGACGGCATCACTGCTTCTGCCACATCTGCCACATCTGAGTCAATGGTTGTCTTATTATCACTGGATGTTGTGGTTGTATTTAATTTCGTATTTTCACCATCTCCTGCCGGCGATACGCTGGTGCGCTGTCCAAACATAGACGACCATACATAGTCTGTTACCTTATATGCAGAACATGCTACCACGCCAAAAATCACTGCCAGGAAAATACAAAGGACGACTTTACCACCTGTACTTCCTTTTTTCTTCTTCGGCTCCTGTACCGGTTGCTTTGGTTGTTGTGGTTCATACCGATACACGCGGTCTGTATAATAATACGGCTGCTTCGGCTGTTCTGTCTGTGTCTGCTGGGATGCAGTATTCTGCGCCTCTTGTGTCGGCTGTTCTTCTGCTACCGTCTCCTCCGATGGGGTTACGCTCTCGCTTGCAATCGGCTCCTCTGCTATCGCCTCATTCTCATATGCAACCGCTTCTTCTACCATCTGTGGAACGGTACCTGCGACCTCCTCTTCCTGTGTAACCGGATCGTCTACCACTTCTTGTGGCAGTGGCTGTACCACTTCTTGCTCTTTATAATCTTCGTCCTTTCTAGGATCTGTATTAAATTCATTTTCCATTACAAATATCTCCTCTCTTCTGTACTATGGTTCTTAGTCTAACAGTCAAATGTGATAAAAATGTGTACTTTGTTGAAAGAAATTATGAACGTGTTAATTCTTTCTCCACATCCGCTAATGCAGCAGCAATGACCTTGTCCATATCATAATACCGGTATTGTCCCAAGCGACCACCGAAAATCACTTTTTCTTCTTTTTCAGCCAAAGCACGGTACCTTTCTGCCACCTCTTCATTTCGGCTGTCATTCACCGGATAGTAAGGTTCTTCTCCTTGTTTCCATTCACTTGGATATTCTCTGGAAATCACCGTCACCGGCTGCGTTCCATATTCAAAATGCTTATGCTCAATGATTCTGGTATAAGGCACCTGCCGCTCCGTGTAATTCACCACTGCATTTCCTTGATAGTTCTCCATTGGAAGGGTCTCTGTCTCAAAACGAACCGCACGATATTCCAGCACTCCATATTTATAATCATAATAGGCATCCAGCGTTCCGGTATAAACGATCTTATCTGCAATCTCCGGATGGGTCTCTCTAAAGACGAAATAATCTGTCTCCAAAAGCACATCGGCCCCTTCTAGCATTTTTTCGATCATGGACGTATAGCCTCCCATCGGAATCCCCTGATACCGATCATTAAAATAATTATTGTCATAGGTAAACCGCAGTGGAAGCCTCTTAATAATAAAGGCCGGCAAATCCTTGCAATCTCTTCCCCATTGCTTCTCCGTATATCCTTTTACCAATTTTTCATAAACCGAAGTTCCCACCAGCGAAAGTGCCTGCTCTTCCAGATTCTTTGGCTCTGTAATATGCAATTCCTCGATTTCCTTTTGGATTCTCTCCTTTGCCTCCTCAGGTGTCCGAATGCCAAACATCTTACTAAAAGTATTCATATTAAATGGCAGGTTATAGAGTTCCTCCCCATATACCGCCACCGGGGAATTAACATAATTGTTAAAGTCTGCATATTGATTCACATAATCCCATATCTTCCGATCGGAAGTATGAAAAATATGGGCACCATATACATGAACATGGATTCCCTCCACATCCTTACAGTAGACATTTCCGCCAATGTGATCGCGTTTATCAATGACCAGACAGGACTTTCCCCGCTTCGTCATCTCTGCACAGAACACGGCACCATACAACCCGGCTCCTACAATAAGATAGTCATACTTCTTCATGCTCTTCATCCTCCTATTGACTCTCTCTTCCCTGCCTATAGAATTAAAAAGGCTATTGCCGGATCTTCCTCTCTGGCAATAGCCTCTACATGTCTTACATCAGAAACTGTCCTTGACCATTTCTATCTTACCTGGCAACCTAGATATCCAAATCGTCCAAGTCAATCAGATCAAAATCAAAATCTTCAAAATCAGAATCTTCTTTCTTCATGGTCTGAATGGATGCATCCAAATCTAATTCTTCTTCTGGCTCTGCAACTTCAGGGATTTCTATCTCTTCTTCCGGCTCTTCTTCTACGAATGTCAGATCATCCTCTTCATCCTCATATGCCAGATCTTCCATATGAATTCCGTCATCTTCCTCTTCTTCATAGGAAGAGTGTTTCTTCTCATCGCGATCCGGAAGAGAATCTTCCAAATCAATTCCATATTCATCATAGAGGTCATCTAATTCCAGATTACGGTTGTGTAATTTCACAGCCAATACAATAATCAGAACCAAACCAAGTGCCAACAAAATACCGATGACAATGGTAAAATATTCAAAACTTTCATTTACAGTTGTCTGCAATTTGGATATGGTAGAATCATCTTTTTCTGCTTCTACCACTTCCGGTGTGTCGAATCTCTGATAGGTTCCTTCTGCTGAATCGAACTGATACAGAGAAGCCTGTCCTTCGCTATTCATAGCATAGACAATCCATCTAGTCAGATCATCATTTTTCTGCCATGCCGGATATTCCTGATTCTCATAAGTTGTAACAATCTCTGTAAATTCCTCCGGCATCGTAATAGCCGAAGCATCTGACAATAATACGATGGTTGTACTAGATGAAATCTGGATTGTCTGATATGGCATGAATGTTGCATCTTCCGCACTATACAGGAAGAGCTTGCCATTTCCTTCTGCATCTTTCAAATATGCAAGATAGAAATCGGTCTTGTCATTCTTTACAAAAGTATATTCCTTTCCTTCATACTGTACCTTCGTTGCAACGTAACCTTCTGGAATCTGTTCCTGCGGTACGCTTGTCTCGATGGTATAATCTACACTATTCACAGTTACATTCGCTCCATCCCCGGCCGGTGTCGTTGCCGGTGTAGATGTAGTACTTCCCTGAGCGATGGTAATCGTGGAAGTTCCTTTTGTACAGGTTACCTTCTCATCAGTAGTTAAAAATGCACTGTAATCCCCAACCGTCAACTGGGTAGTTCCTACCTTCAAGGCTTCAAACTGCATTACGAAACGCAAAGTTTTTTCAGTTCCACGTCCTGCATATCCCAGAACACCGCTGCTCTTTTCTGTCACGCCACCGCCGCTGATAAATTTCAAAGCTGTGGTATCATACTTGATTTCCACTTCTACATCTTCTAATGCTGTGGCTCCTGCCGCCTTCACTGCACAGGTAACATCTACTTTATCCCCTGTCTTTACATCTGCATGATCTGTAAACTGAATCTGTCCACTGGCTGCCTGTGTCACCATGGAAAATCCCGGAATCAGCAAGCATATTGCCATCATCACTACTGCGATCTTCTTCATTGTCTTCATACTCGTTCCTCTTTCTCTACTTTTCTTTTCGTCATCTTGTGTCAATTTTTGACATCTGCCATTATATTACACTGTTTTTGTTTTCTTGTCTAGTCCAAAGCCGGATTATTCTCCTGCTTTCATCCCTGTTAGTTCCTCTATTTTACCGGAAATCTCTTGCACTTTGCTACTTACTTGATAGTCTGCATCATGATATAAAAATGCATGCAATTGTTTTACATTTTCACTCAGTCCCAAAGGAACGACCACGCTTCCGGCTCCTTCCACCTTGGTCTCACCTTTGTCAAATGGAAACCCTGTAGAATCAACCAATTGATATTTGCCAAGTCCGGCTGCCATGGATAAGAGATCTGTCAGTGAAAGGCTGGTGGATACTTTCGGAAACAGCTCGTCCACCATCTGATTCAAGGTTGCCAGATCAGTCTCTTTGGCTTTGGCTATAATCTTCTCAACCACTTTTCTCTGTCGGTCTGTCCGTTTGTAGTCACCACCTTCGATTTTGCGAATTCTGGCATAGGTAACTGCCTGCACCCCGTCCAGAGTCTGTTTTCCTGCCTGCACTTTCTTGCCGGTCTTTCCAACCACCCGGGCTGTTTCTCCGATAAATCGGTTCATCTCTGTGGCTTCCGCTTCTTTAACCTTCACTTCGATTCCGCCAAGCAAATCTACTGCATCTGCAAGTGCGGAGAAATCCACGGCCGCATAGCCTTCAATATCCAAGTCAAAGTTCTTATTGAGCATGTTGATAGCTTCCTTGGGACCTCCAACGAAATAGCCGTTGTTGGCCTTATGGAATGTTCCACTCATCTGCTCTGTCAGGGTATCCCGGTAAACGGATGCCATCCGCACCTCTCTGGTATCATCATTGATCGACACCAGGATAATGGAATCCGAATGGGTTCCGGCTTCTAGCACTCCATCTCTGGAATCTCCTCCAAACAAAGCCAGGATGGTATATCCTTTTTTCTCTACCCCTTCATTGACTTGTAATTCGCCATCTCCAAAACGATGAATCTGAAATTTATCATATTTGAACATGACGTAACCGATCCCCAGCAAAACAAAAAGAACAAGAAATTCGGATATCAAAAACCACGCCCGACGCCTTCTCCGCGCCTTGCGTTTTCGCTCCAATTTTTGCTCTTTGATTTCTTTGATACTATATGTCTTCCCCACTGTTTAAGTTCTCCCCTTTCTCAAACAGATATTGTAAATCGGAGCGAGTTGCCTCACTCCGATTCTGTCTCTTATTCTACAATCTATGGTGTCGTGGTGCCACCTGTAGTGCCTCCACCTGTTCCGGCTCCACCGGTTCCCCCAGCGCCGTTTCCGCCAGTTCCACCACCATCTGTATTACCGCTCTCCGGTGGGGTTGTCGGTGTCGTCGGTGTGGAAGTATCTCCACCTTCCGTTCCAGAATCTCCACCATCTCCCGGCGTCGTAGTGCCATCATCCGGCTCCGTGTCGCCACCCTCCGGCGGTGTTGTCGGTGTGCTTGGTGTCGTTGGTGCCGCTTGCAACACTTTCTGACAGGTTCCACATATAACGGAACCATCTGCCTGTGTCACTTTTGTATGATTTCCTACATCTGACTTCTTACCACATCCCTCACATACATGCCAATGCTGGCTTCCATTACTCTGCCATCCTGCTGACCAAGTGTGAGTATGGGTCTCCTTATCGCCATCCGTCTTATTCGTCTTGTCGTCATCCTTCTTATCATCCTTCGGCACAGTATAGGCATCCGGATCATATGGTACGTTCGCGTCCGGTGTTCTGGCTCCAACAATGTACTCAATCTGCTTACTGATCTCAAGTACTTTGCTGGTCGGCTGATAATCTGCCTTGCCAAACAGACGCTCATGCAACTGGGATACATTATCTGCCAATGTTACCGGAATGACGCAGCTTCCTTTTCCTGCTAAGGTAGCAGAGGTACGGTCAAACGGGAATCCATTTGGCTTATCCTCATCTTCTTCCGCTAACTTATATCGAGTTAACCCTGTCGCATAAGATAAGATCTCATCATTGCTCATATTGGTATAAACCATCGGAAGCACTCTGTCTACAATCTTATTCAATGTCAAAATATCTGCTTTCAATGCTTTCTCAATGGTAATCTTAATCACTTTACGTTGACGTCCTGCTCTTGCATAATCGTCACCGACCCCTTTACGGATTCGTCCGTATGTGGTGGCTTGTACACCGTCTAAGGTCTGCAGACCTGCATGGGTCAATCTCTTCGCTTTCTTTCCTGCTACCCGGGCTGTCTCATTAATGTATTTGTTCGTCGCATAAACTTCTGCTTCTGATACATCTACTTCAATTCCATCCAACATATCAATCACTTCAGATACCGCTTTGAAATCCACGGTGACAAACTGCTTAATATTCAAATCCAGGTTCTTATTGAGCATGGCTACTGCCTGTTTCGGCCCACCATAGCTATATGCCGCATTACACTTGGTATAGATATCATCACCGATATTCAGCAAGGTGTCGCGGAAGAGGGAAACCATCTTAATCTCTCCAGTCTCATTATTCAAGCTGGCAATGATAATACCGTCCGTTCGCACTCCTTTTCCCAGATTACCGGTTCTGGAATCCCCTGCAAACAGGGCAATATTGGTATAACCGGTACCAATGCTCTCTTCTACTGTATTATCAATCTCCAATTCCTTGGTATCAATCTTAACCTTCTGCACTTTCCCAAGTTTCGATGCAACAAAAATGCAACCAACAATCAGCAGAAGCAAGACAACAAGACCTGCACATAATCCAATCTTTTTCTTTTTACTTAAATTCTTAAACCAAGTCAGAAAACGGTTCGGTTTTCTGCGTCCTCTATGGACTTTGCGTTTTCTTCTGTTTTTCATATGATACCCCTTTATTGTAATTTAACTACATATACCGTACTTATCATACACCAAAGAAGCCTGTTCTTCAAGTTATACTTTTATATATTTTTTATGAACATAGGCTGTCTTTTTCTTTCCTTTGACCGTAACCGTAACCCGGTACCACTGGCCTTTTTGACTCTGTATGGTAAGGCGCGTTCCTTTTTTCACCGTCTTTACTACTTTATATTTTGCTCCGGCTCCACTGCGCAAACTAATCTTTCCGGTTGTCGTTCCTTTCCATGCCATCTTGGTCTTCATCGATAGAATTCCGGAAACATAACTATATACTTTCTTCTTATTGACCAATTTATAGGCGCGGATTCGATACCGATATGTGGTATTGGCTGTCCGCTCTTTGTCTACATATCGGACGGTATCGCCCTTGGAAATAGTTTCTATGGTCTCATAGGTTTTGGTCTTTCCATTGTAGCGTTGCAGATCATAGCCTGCCGCTCCGGATATCGCATTCCATGTTAAGATAACCCGGTCAAATTTCGCAGTCGCCTTTAAGGTTGGCACACCAACAGAAATCAATTTTACATAATTTTGACTGACATAAGCTGTCACGTTCTTCCCATTAACAGGAAGCGTAATCCGATACCAATCTCCATCACTACCCGTAATGGTAAGAAGCGTATCTTTTTTTACAATCTTTAGGACCTTTCCGGAAAGAGTTGGATTGCTACGCACATTTAAACGATCCGATGATACTCTTCCTCTTCGGCTTCCCAAGGTCGTTGCCCGAATGGCATCACTAAAGAGTCCATACTGTTTCGTGCCATTCACATTCCGATAAAGGCGAACCTTATATAGATACGTGGCATTGGCATGCAAATCTGTATCCGTCACAGACAAGGTGCTTGCAAGCGCCACATTTTTCCAATATTCATATTTCTTCTTTGCTGACTCATACCGCCATATCTCATAGCCTTGGGCGGCTTGCTGAAACTGCCAGCTTATGGTCACTTTGTTATATGCAACCCCTTTGGCAGTCCCCTGCACTTTCTCTGTGATACGACTGTATCCGGTCACTGTATCAGAATCGCTGCCATATTCTAGCGGGGACTTTCCAAGGACTACCCGCACACGATAATGATATGGAATATTATCCGACACCTTGCTATCCTGATAGGTCGTCTGTCCTTTTTCCACCGTGTCTACCAGTTGAAAATCTTCATCTCCCGTTCGCCGGTAAACCTCATATTCTAATGCACCTGCCAAAGGCTCCCAAGAAAGGGTGATACCTGAGGAATCTGCTTTTGTGATCTGCAGTCCTTCTACTCTCTGCTCCGGCATGCGATAGCGTACATTCATGTCTACCTTTCCGCTGATCCCGTCTACTTTTCCTTCGGCCGTATACTGCCAATAACTGTAGATTCCCGCATAGGTAGTCTTCTTGGTATAATGGGCCAGCCAAATGGGATAATACTGGCTAATGGCGCTGGCATTGATGCTGTTTTCCAAAAAACTTTTATTCGCATAGAGCATCGGTTGATAGCCTGCATCCTCTATCTTTTTACAAAAAGCCAGACAGTTGTTGGTCTTCTTGGTCTTCGACAGAGCACTTGTCAACCTTCCACCATCCGCATATTCGTAGTCAAATACAACCGGCAACTGAAGCTCGCAGCCTCGGATGGCTTCCAATACCCAATCCGCCTCTTCCCTGGCTTCCTTTTCATCCAGAGCCTGTGAATAGACATAGACGCCAAATGGAATTTCGTATTTGGCTGCCTCTTGCATATTTCGTTTGTAATAGGAATCCGTAATTCGGCCTCCCGCTTTGCCGGTTCCCCTTGCCGCCACGCGGATAATGGCAAAAGAAATCCCTGCTTCCTTGACTTTCTTCCAATCTATCTTCCCTTGATGATGGGAAACGTCGATTCCATATTCCAACTCACAGTCTGCGAATCGGGCCTGATGCACCAATTGATTCGCCCCATAGATTTCCTTCTTGCTTTCTGCACCAAAGGATGTCAATGGCAGACTGCTAAGTAAAAGTGATACGGCAACTCCCAACACAAGAATTCTTCTTCCCTGTACCTTCATCTTTTCCCCTTATAATAATCCCGTATCTATCATTTCCTATACAATCTTCGCGTAACTGTTTTCATATTTGTAAATCCGTTTTACTCCCCAGATTGCAAGTAACGCACTTAATACAAAACATAGAATCAAATACTTCCAAGAAGGCATCTGTCCATAGAGCAAGACTCTTCTTGCAGAAGTAATCACAAGTGCCACCGGATTCCAGTTAGACAACACCCTTCCCGGTGTTCCCGGCAATCGTTTTGCAATATTATAGAAGATACCGGTCATATAGAATACCAGACGCAGTACAATATTGACAATATTTCCCATATCTTCAATAAATACCCCATAATGCATCAAATGTACACTGATGGCAAAAGTAAAGGTGAATAGTACCAAAAGGATAAATGGCATAAACAACAAAAGAGGGGTCACATGTACCTGCGCTACCACCATCATTATGACAATGATTCCGAAGGAAATCATCATTTTAAACGCCAATACCATCATCTTTACCATAAGTAAAATATATTTCGGAATATAGACTTTGGAAATAATAGCCTTATTTCGTTTCATACTTTTTACACTGCTGCTCACGGAACCATTAAAGAAATTCCACATAGTCAAACCAATAAAAATAAAAATCGAGAAATATTTTTCACTTCCATCAAAAAGCGTTCCAAAAATAAAAGCATAAATCAGCATCATGCAGAGTGGCTCTAACACCCACCAAACCCAGTTCAAATAGGAATTGGCAACTTCCGCTTTCAACTCTGCTTTTGCTGCCCATACTGCATAATCCCAATATTTTCTTGTATCTTCACACATTCGTTTTATTGTCTTCATGGTCCTTCTCCTAATCCATAAATGCCTGATACTCATCTAGCACGCTCTTCGGTTCTCCGATCTTCACAATCTTACCGTCGTGCATCCACATAACTTTATCACACAATTCTGTCAAGGTACTGATGTTGTGAGAAACGATTACAACGGTTCGGTTGTCATCTCCAATCAGTTCCTTCATCTTCGCATAACTTTTCTTCTTAAATCTCTGGTCACCGACACTGAGCACTTCGTCCACCAGCATAATATCTGTATTCAGAATCGCTGTAATGGCAAAGGCAAGTTTCGAATACATACCGCTGGAATACATCCGCACCGGTTTTTCGATGAAATGTCCGATGTCTGCAAATTCGATGATCTCATCTAATTTTTCTTTGATCTCGTCTTCAGAAAATCCCATAAGCATACCGGACAGGAAAATATTATCACGTCCGCTCATCTCTTTATTGAAACCAAGTCCAATGGCAAGAAGGGATACATTATGTCCTTTCAGATCGATATGTCCACAATCCGGGGAAAAGATTCCTGCCAACGCTTTTAGCATGGTGGATTTTCCACATCCGTTTTTTCCGATGATCCCCAGAATCTCACCTTTTTTCACTTTAAAAGAAACATGGCTGACCGCTTCGAATTCACTGGTCTGCACTTTCTTGAATCTCAACAAATTCTTCTTAATGGAATACTTCTGTATCTCTTGATAGCGGATACATAAGTCTTCTACTTCAATTGCGTATTCTTCACTCATAATTCTTCTTCCTTCCAGCCGATTACCCGGCGTTTTTCCCGTATGGTCTCCATGGTTGGCCGCTCGCCTTTTTTGAACAGACTTGAGGAACCTGCCACAAAAATATTGGCTCCTTTCTGATAGAGGGTTGCTGCGTGATCAATGGTAATATTTCCATCCACCTCGATGTCCATCTCCACCTTGCCATTCTCATCCAGATATTGGCGAAGTTGTCCCACCTTCTCAATGGTCTGTGGCACCAACTTCTTTCCTGCAAATCCCGGATGTACTGTCATAACCAAAATCCCGTCTAACTCATCTAGATATCCATCCAATACATGAAAATCCGTCTCCGGATTGATGGCAATGAATTTGCGGCATCCTTTTCTGGTCAGATAATCCAAACAATCGGAAATCTCTTGATTGTTCTCATAATGAAATGCTACCTGGTCTCCTTCCCGGATATCAAACCAAGTCATTTTCTCCAACGGATTATTTACCAAAAAATGGTAATCAAATGGGATATCCGTAATTCGTCTTAGACTTCTGACGAAATCCGTTCCCAGTGCAAAATTCGGCACAAACTGTCCGTCCATCACGTCAATGTGTAGGAATTCCAGATTGGCTTCTTTAAATTCTGTCAGGTAATAGAAAATCTTATCTAAACCGGCACACATCATGGATGCCGTAATCTTTCCTTTTCGCATACTCTACTCCTATTTGTTTACAAACATGACCTTGGCTTTGGATACGCTCTTATCACGCAAAAAATCCATCGCCTCCTGGTAGTCTTTCATTTCATAGGTTCTCGTAATCAATTTATCAAATGGAAATGTGCCTTGGCTCATAAAAGCCGCCGCCTTTTTCCAATCATTCTCTGTCTCTTTATAGTTGGAATTCCAGGTCCCCTTCAAAGTAAGCTGCCGGCGCAAAATCTGCCAGTAAACAGCCTTCTCAAGCACCAGATCTCCTTTTGGATTTCCTACTGCAACAATGGTTCCCGAATTGCGTACTCCGGCAATCGCCTGAGAAAGTGCTTCCTTGGTTCCTACTGCTTCTAGAACCACATCCATCCCCACACCGTCGGTACGTTTCTTCGCTTCCTCTCCGATCTGTTCCACCGGAATCGTTGCAAAGCCGAGACTTTCTACAAATTCCATACTTTCTTTTCTACGTCCACAGATGTAGACCTCTGCCCCTTGCATCCGGCAAAAGGCACCAATTAATATCCCAATGGTTCCGGTTCCGATAATCGCAACTTTGTCCCCCTTTTTGACATTTCCAATCTCCATGGCATGATAGGACACCGCAGCCGGCTCTAGCATGGCTGCCACCTGATCATCCATCTTCTCCTCCAATAAGACCAGATTCCAAACCGGCACCGCCAGATATTCTGCAAATCCTCCATCACAGCGGGATCCGAAATAATTATAGGACGCACACATCGGATAGTCTTCCTGCTGGCAGGAATGGCATGTTCTGCACGGTAGCAGTGGAAAAACACTTGCTTTTCTTCCCAACAATTCCTCCGATACGCCTTCTCCCAGTGCAACAATCTGTCCTGCAAACTCATGTCCCGGAACCGTTGGAAAATGATAGGTTCCCGTCAGATAAATCCGTTCTTCATCACTGGAACAGATTCCGCAGGCACGGATATGCAACAATACTTCTCCTTGACCTGGCTTCGGCAGGTCCCTCTCTTCATAGCGCAGATCTCCTACTCCATAAAGGTTCAATACGTGCATCTTCTCCGGTAACTTGGTTAATGTTCTCATGTTCTCTTCTCCTTCCAGCCATCAAAATTCGTATCTTTTGATGGTTTTCAGACTATACCAGACTTAAGATAAAGGATGTGGCAGCCTCCGTATAATCCGGCATATCTTCCACATATCGTCTGGCAAATGCATGTACCTTCTCCATATCATAACGGTCCTTGGCAATGGCTTCTGCCGTCTCCTCCGGAGTCCGAAGGATTTCCCCCGGCATCTCGGTCAGATAATCGATATAGAAACTTCTTCCATCTTCATATTCTTCCAAATCATATGCATAGAAAAACAATGGTTTTCCTGCAATCGCCGCCTCATAGGTAACGGCGGAATAATCTGTAATCACATAATCGCTGACACTCATCCACTCTAAGGAAGTGAAGGTCTGGTCAACAATCGCCCCGTCCATGCTCTGCTGTCCATGGGCAATCGGATGATATTTTACCACAAAATTATAATTCTGTAAATCCATGGCCGCAATTAAGCGCAGAATCTCCTCATCCTGGCCTTTGTTTTTCCGGAATGTCGGCACATATAAAATGGTCTTTTTCCCTTGTAATTGCGGATATTTTTCCCGAATCTTTCTGGCGCTTTCTGCAATCTCTTCCTTCTGAATCAAAATATCCAATCTTGGAAGTGGAAACACCCGCATCTTGGAAACATCCGTTCCATAGGCTTCTGCCAAATGGGGTTTGCAACACTCACTACTGACAAAGATGTGGTCATAATTCTTATGCATCCGCATCCATTCTGCCACCTTTTGGTCGCTTCCTTCTTCTTTATCTAAAATACTATATCCAAATTTCTTCATACATCCCACTGCATGCCACATCTGAATAATCTGTAAAGATTTACGATGTTTTAATACACTGGCGCAGATGCAATAGGTATCCAATACTGCCACTTTAGCGGTAGCTAGATGATACATCTGCCGAATCATATGCAATCCATAAGCCATCTTTCCACCAAGACCGGGACCAATCATCTTACACAACACAACCACTTTCACCTGAGGATTCTTCTCCTCTATGCGTTGACACAATCTGACAATATCCACTGACGGCTTATTGCTCTCCCGGCTAATAAATACTACTTTCTTTCTCACCGGACAGATCCAGAAGAGCCGGTAAATCATATTCAATAAAAAAATGCCAATCTCTACGATTCCTTTCACGCTTTTTCCTCCTCATCCAGGATTCTCTCTGCAAACCGTTTTGAAGATTGTCCATCGCAGGCGCCCAAAAATTTCTCATAAAAGGCCGCAAAACGTTCTTCGTCAAAAACAGACGCTTTTACTGCCTCTTCTAACTTGCTCTGCTCTGTCACAACCGGACCATAAGTGTAGGTTTCAAAAGGATAAAAGAAATCCCGATCATTGGTATAATCCTGTAAATCCGGCACATAAAATACAATTGGTTTTTTCAAAAATGCATATTCAAAAATTACAGAAGAATAATCTGTAATCAATACATCCGTCACAAAGAGTAACTCATTAATCTCCCGGTAATCTGAAAAATCAATGACTCTCTCCTGTAAATGTTCCGGAATCTCCATCTTTTTCTCAATAAACGGATGGAGCTTCAATCCCAATACATACTCCTCACCCAGGCGCTCTGCAAAATCTGCCACATTCAAAAACGCATCCGGATAATGGGCATCGGCTCTGGTTTCTCCTCGGAAAGTTGGTGCAAACATAACCAATTTCTTTCCTTGCAGCGCCGGATAAAGTTCTTGCACTTCTCTCTTCTTCTTAGCGATAGCCTCTTCATCAAAGAATACATCCGTACGTGGCACCCCAATTGGATGGATACATTCTCTTGCCACCCCAAAGGCCTCAACAAAATTGTCTACTACGCCTTCTGCACTGACAATTACATCTGTATAATTCCGATGGGTCAAAGAGCTTTTGATGGTACTTCCCTTTCTTCCCATTCTGGCAAATCCCATCCGCTTAAATGCTCCGGTAGAATGCCATACCTGAATCAATTTGGCTTCTTTTCGCATCTTCAACGGGTAGATCATCTTGGTATAATCATCGATGATAATATATTTTGCTGCTGCCATCTTGCGAAGCAACTCTCTTGTGGTGGTTCCGTCATGTTCCAGAACCATATCGACCTGATAGCGCTCCCGATCAATGGCTTGATCCACATACCAAAGATTGCCGGATAAAGCACTGCGCGAAACAGAGAACAACAAAATTCTGTTGTTCTCCATGGGAATCACTTTTTTATCATATGCAAATCGCAGGATGTTCCCCAGACTGCCCATACGCTGCAGTACCGGAAACAACCAGTTCGGACATAATTCTCGTATATTCAAAACATTTCCTCTATTTTTCTTCTTTTAATATTTGTTCAAATCGCTCCAGATCTTCCTTGCTGGTAATCTTAAAATTCCGCTCCGAGCCTTCTACCAATTGAATTTCCATACCATGACGGTAAGCAATCTCACTGCTTCCCACGGTTTTTTCAATCTCAGAATCTTCCACCTGTTCGTGAATGGCCAGATATGGGCCAAACCGGAATCCTTCCGGTGCCTGCCCAGCAAAGAGTTCCCTTCGTTTCAAAAGACCGGTAATACACTTGCCATCGGTGCTGTGATACATGGTATCTTTCACCGGAAGCACCGGCATGGAGCCTCCTTTTTCTCTGGCCCCCTGAATGCAATCCCGAATCAACCTCTCGGACACTAACGGTCTTGCCGCATCATGGATAATGACCACATCTTCTGCTGTTGCAAAGGCCGCACAGCATTGTAATCCATTGTAAATGGAATGTTGCCGCGTCTTTCCCGGTTGTGCAAATGCTACCGGTTTGGAAATGGCTTCTTTCTCTATCCATTCCATGATATAATCCTGCCACATCTCATCGGCAACAATTACCATCCGATCTATCTCCGGATGTTTTTGAAAACAGCTAAGGGCATAGATAAAAATCGGTTTGCCCCCTGCAAGCAAATATTGTTTCGGCCGGTCAGCCCCCATTCGGGTACCGACACCACCTGCCAAAATAATGCCTATGTTCATGTTCTTTCCCCTTATCTTTCCCGATACTCTTCAAAGCGGAAGAAGTGTTCCTCGCTACCGTGGAATCCTTCCGTACTATCCTTCTTCAAAAGTACAATAACCGTCTGGAAAATCAACTGGATATCCCGCAAAATACTAAACTGCTCAATATACATCATATCCATGATGAGCTTGTCCTTCGGCGTCGTATTGTATTTTCCTGCTACCTGGGCATAGCCGGTCAATCCGGCTTTCATCCGCAGGCGATATTTAAATTCCGGCAAATCCTTGGTATACATCTCTACATTCTTCATCATCTCCGGACGAGGTCCTACAAAACTCATATCGCCTTTCAA
Organism: uncultured Faecalimonas sp.; assembly: GCA_964450635.1. Lineage (GTDB taxonomy): Bacteria > Bacillota > Clostridia > Lachnospirales > Lachnospiraceae > Faecalimonas. The sequence continues at coordinate 38,192 of CAYVDA010000004.1, forward strand.
TACATTGAGAAGTTGCGGAAGCTCATCAATCCGGGTCTTTCGAAGGAAACGTCCCGGTCCTGTGATCCGGTCATCATCCTTCCCGGCAGAACGAATCTCTGCGTCCACTTTCATGGTCCGCAATTTGTATACATAGAATTTCTTTCCATGGATTGTGGCCCTCTCTTGCTTAAAGAAAATCGGCCCTCCATCATAGAGTTTGATCGCAGCCATTGCAAGCAGCCAAACCGGCGAACTTAGGATTCCCAGTACCAACGGAATGATAATATCCATCAGTCGTTTTACAATACGTTGTTCCATGCTCATGGCCTTGACATTCTTATTCATCAAATAAATATCATCCAGCACATATTGGGTCGCATTCATCCCCATAACATCCTCAATATCCGGATTATAATAAACATTTACTTTATATTTATAGCACAAACGTAAGATCTCTGTCCGTTTTTCCACTGGAACATCATAGGCAAATACCGTATCTACATTGCGAATCACTTCTTTGATATTCGGCTGTCTATAATCTAATACATGCTGTATCTGATACTGTTTCTTAAACTTTGATACCGCATAGGTAATCTCATCCAGACTTTTCTGTGAAGTGGTAATGACACAACAGTTTTCCGGTTCGTGAATCAGGAAAAACAAGGCATTTCCTCCGTAAGAGAATAGGATGATCACAACCAGTTGTACGACAAATGCTATCAATAACAGATCTAACCCCTCTACACGGAATTCATGGATCACCGTATTGGTCTTCATAATCATAATCTGCAGAAAGGTGATCAAATCAGTGCATAAGGTCGCCAGTGCCAAAGAATGAATGATTGGCTTGCTCTTTCTTCGGCCTACATCATATCTGCCATAAACATTCAAGAACAATAGACCCACAACCACAAAGGTAAAAACGGTAATACCCATGGTTCTGGATAATCGGGTCAACCCGATGCTTCTCTTACCCATTGTATAGATAAATATAGCCATCACAAAAAAATACAAAACAGCTTTTACAACCAACCAAAGGGTTGTCTCAAATTTATATAGATGTTTCTTCATTTTCCTTCTCCAAATGCAATCTATGCAAATAATTTTTCGGATAGCATCCCTCTTCTAGTAGTTTATGAATGGATGCTACAACCGCATCTTTATCTTCTTTATAAGTAACACCGAACCATTTGTCCGTCGAGCGAAGCACTGTAATCTCTGCCTGTCTCTTCTGAAGAAGTTCTCCCATAATGGTCGGAAGCAGATATTCTTTGGTCTCCCACTCATCTCCCAGATTTCCCAAAAAAGTAGTAAATCCGGTCTCTAAAATCCCGAAAAACTCCGGTTGCAGTGCCCACATATTCATGGACACCGGGGTGTCTGCAGGAAGGTGGATACGCGCTCCATCTTGTACAACTACCGCACCCGTCTCTGCTTTTTCAATATTCTTAGTTTCTACAATCTCTGTCAAATGCTGTCTCTCATCTACATGGCAGAGACCTCGGGTTACACCGCCGTTCTCACTTAAAGTATTTCCCAATGCGAATCCAACCATTCCCACCGGAATGTTTTCCTTCTGTCGCTCCGTATCCATCAAATAGGCATACGCCTCTTGATAGGCTTGCTTTCCATAATAGTCGTCTGCATTAATTACCAAAAATGGCTCCTTCACTACGTCCTTACAGCATAGGATTGCCTGGCCGGTTCCCCAGGGCTTGCTGCGATCCTGATACTGTTTCTGAAAAGCTTTTGGAATATCGTCTAACTCCTGATAGGCATAGGCTACTTCCATCTGCTGCTCTAGACGTTTCCCAATTACGGCACGAAAATCTTCTTCCAAATCCCGCCGAATAACAAAGACGACTTTATCGAATCCGGCTTCCCGGGCATCATAAATGGAATAATCCATAATAATCTCACCGTTTGGTCCTACCGGCTCTAACTGTTTGATTCCCCCACCAAAACGACTGCCAAGGCCAGCAGCCATAATCACAAGCGTTGCTTTCCCCATAGCGAACTCCTTATCTACTAAGACGGTTCAATGCACTGAAGAATGCACGAATACCGGCTCTTGTAATATTCGAACTTACTCCTACTCCATAGGTCTCACGACCTGTTCTCTCATCTAACATGCAAATATAAGCTGCCGCTTTTGCATGCGATCCCTCTCCCAAGGAATGCTGGGTATAATCCAGAATGGAAACATTGATCCCGGTTTTAGCCTGTACCGCATGTTTTACTGCATCCAGTGGACCATTTCCCAATGCTGTCAGCACTTCTTCTGCTCCCTGATAACGAAGGGTTAATTCCACTTTGGTATCATTATCTCCACAATCTTCTGCCCGGGCACGAAGGAATTCATAAGGCTCTTTCAAAGTCAGATACTGTCTCTCAAATTCCTGCATAATGGTAGACGGTGCCACTTCGCCCTGACGCTCTGCGATCTTCTGAATGACATCAGCAAATTCTTTGTGCATACCCTTCGGAAGTTTGTATCCAAATTCACTATCCATAACAAAGGCAATGCCGCCTTTGCCGGACTGGCTATTGATACGAACAATCGGTTCATATTCTCTTCCCACATCAGATGGATCAATCGGCAGGTATGGCACTTCCCACCAGCTCTGCTCACGCTCTTTCATGGCTTTGACACCTTTGTTGATCGCATCCTGATGAGAACCGGAAAATGCGGTAAATACCAATTTTCCTGCATATGGATGACGCATCGGCACATCCATCTTGCAGCATCTCTCATAAACTTCCTGAATCTCTACAATATTTTCCAAATCCAGCTCCGGATTGATTCCCTGAGAAAACATATTATATGCCACAGTCAGGATGTCCAGATTACCGGTTCTTTCCCCATTTCCAAACAAGGTTCCTTCAATACGGTCTGCCCCAGCCAAAAGAGATAATTCCGCCGCAGCCACACCGGTACCTCTGTCATTATGCGGATGTACACTCAAGATAATAGACTCTCTATCTTTGAAATGTCTATGCATCCATTCAATCTGATCCGCATATACATTAGGTGTAGTCATCTCAACTGTATTTGGCAGATTCACGATCATCGGTTCTTCCTTCGTCGGCTGCCAGATCTCCTGGACTGCTTCACAGACTTCCAAAGCATAATCCACTTCTGTTCCGGAGAAACTTTCCGGCGAATATTCTAAGATTACTTTTCCCGGGAAGTTCAAAATCCGTTCTTTGACCATCTTCGTTCCCGCAATGGCAATCTCCTTAATCTCTTCTTTGCTCTTATGGAATACCACATCTCTTTGCAAGGTCGAGGTGGAATTGTAAATGTGTACAATGGCTGTCGGAACCCCTTCTAAGGCTTCAAACGTCCGATCAATCAAGTGTTCCCGGCACTGTACCAACACCTGAATCTTCACATCTTCCGGAATCAAGTTCCGATTTACCAATTCCCGTAAGAAATCATATTCAATCTGAGACGCTGATGGAAATCCTACTTCGATCTCCTTAAATCCCAACTTCACCAGAAGCTGGAACATCTCAATCTTCTCCTCCACTGTCATCGGATCGATCAAGGCTTGGTTGCCGTCACGCAAATCCACACTACACCAGATTGGTGCTTTCTCAATCTCTTTGTTCGGCCATTCTCTCTCCGGATAATCCATTACCGGTACACGTCTATATCTCTTATAATTCAACATCTCTATTCACCTAAACCTTCTTCTATAATTTGAAGCATTGTCTGTAATGCTTTATCCTCATCTACTCCTTCACATACCAATTCCACCTCATCACCATTGTGAATTCCGGAACCTAACATTCCCAGCACACTTTTGGCATTGATGGTCATATTGTCATACTGTAGTAGAATCTTGCTCTGAAACTGAACGGCTGTATCGCACAAAATGCCTACGGGTCTCAAATCCAGATCCGTCATACTACGGATGACTGCCTTTTCTTTCACCATGTTATTCTATTCTCCTGCCTGCTCATCATTGTCTTTTATGCTCAGAATTACCTGAATCTTTGCATTTCCTATATATTTGCATCCTTCCGGCATATCCAAAATCTGTACCAGAACATCATACGTACCCGGTTCCGTAAAATTATTCATATCTACCATAGCGATGATATTGGATTCTGACAATTTTTCCAACAATTTGGCTGTCCCTCGGAAATTCAATTCCACTTCCTGCTCCGGACCATATGTCAATTCCAGACCATCCCGCAGATTATTAATTCGCACGGAACGAACCGGTAATAGAATGGATTTGGTTCCACTCTTATCCACAATCAAGGTTACAATAATCTTGCCGGAATCCTGATCCTGTAGTTCTATGCCAGTCGGCAAATATTTGGAAACATCTATCGTAACGTCTTTATTCTGTTTTAATTTGTTCTGTTTTAGGGCCTCTGCCGGAATCTCTAAACTCTGCAGAATATCCAGTTCTTCCGGTTCTCCGCATACTACAATTTCTTCCTGGTTCACGTGGATTTCCTTAAATCGATACCCCTCTGCCACCTGCACTAGCGAGGTGTCAAATTTCAGAGAAATCGTCTTCGTCTCCAATAATTTCACCTGAATCTTCACACCATTCTTGTCACAGTTGCTGGACAATTGACTCTGGTCAATAATATTTTCACCGGAATCATAGTAAATCAGTTCCGCCTTCAAAGAGGTGCTCTCTGACAAACCTGAGACATCTACTTTGGCCACTACTTTATTGATTCGACCAATGACCGTCTTCGGCCCACTTATATCAATGGATTGCGGCTTGGCAACCAGATCACCGATGACATAACCGTCGCTGACATTGCCAATGGTATTCGGCACGATTGCAAAAGTCTTCTTCTGGGTGTCTTCTGTCGTCACCCGTAGATTCTGCGGATTTGCCGCCACAGACTCGTACTGTCCTTCATATTTCTTAATCGTAATTCGAATCGGGATCAAGGAATTCTGTAGCTCCCGAAAATCTGCAGTTGCCATAATATCTTTTGCACGAATGGATTCCGTCACAGATCGTCTTGCCTCTACTGTCACCCGGATCTGCTGTGTCTCTTCCTCAATATGATAACTTTTTCCTGCATTGGTTACCACTTCCGGATGTACCACCTGCACTGTCGTCGAGAAGGTCTTGGTAATGACCGGATCATCAATATTGGCAACAGCCCACCACAACAGAATCGCAAAGAGGAGGGCAAGCAACTTCAAACCTAGATTATTCTTCCATCTAATCTTCATGTTTGCGCCATCCTTTCTTCCAAGAGAACCGTCTGGTCTCTTCGACTTTATTCTGGATCTCAGACAGCTGACGGGTTAATTCCTCCCGCTCCACATGTCGATGCAATCTTCCACCTCTTGCATAAGAGACATGACCGGTCTCTTCTGATACCACAATCACCAGGGCATCACTAATCTCACTCATTCCCACTGCTGCCCGATGTCTGGTTCCTAGTTCTTTGCTAAGTCTCATATTATCTGACAACGGCAGATAACAGGTAGCAGATACAATCCGGTCTCCTCGCACAATGACAGCACCATCATGCAATGGTGTATTATGTTCAAAAATATTCAGAAGGACCTGTTTGGATACGATACAATCCAACTCAATACCGGTACTTTGGTATTCTGTCAATACAATCTCATTCTCCACTACCAGCAATGCCCCGGTCTTCACCTTGGACATCTCATAGCAGGCATCTACGATACCATCAATGGTGCTTTGTTGAAATTTACCTTCGGATGCCGTTCTACCCACCGGTACAATTCCGGCAAATCCGCGCTGTCCTAACTTCTCTAATGCTCTTCGAAGTTCCGGTTGAAATACCACAATCATAGCAGTAGCCAGAACTCCAATAGAATTCTTCGCCAACCACAGCACCGTATTCATCTTGAAAAGGGATGCCAACAGAATGAAAACACCTAGGACGATAATTCCTTTCAATAACATCCAGGCTTTCGTATTCTTAATCCATACGATTAACTGATAAACCAAAAATGCAATCAGCAAAATCTCAATCACATCCGTCAACTGGATCTTCGGAATGTACCAGTTGCCGACAAACTGCCGCAGGATATGTCTTACCATCTCTTTCATTCTGTCACCTCCATTCTATTCGTTCTCTTCTTATTTGTTCAACTCTTCTTCTAATAATTTCTGCAAATCCAGATCATCCGGGAATTGTTCATCCAAAATAAATTCCTGTTTGTCCCGCTCTCTGACTGCTTCTACGTCCATACTTCTTGTTCCCTGACGCTCATTGATTCGTTTCACCGTCTTCTTCGGAGCCGCCATCGTAATCTTCGGCACCGCTTTTACATAATAATAGTATTCATCATCCTCGAACTGTAAATTCTCTGTTCGTGAATAATCTAAGGAAAAGGCGAAGAATTCCATGAAAATTCCAAGGACGCCGGAAATCACTGTTCCAACAATCACCCATACCGGTGTCAGCCGTAAATTCACATCCAAGCTGATAAATAGCAACAATACCATATTCACAATAGAACCGGCAATCGCTGCAATCTCCCATGCATTATCCACGGAAGTTCTCCGAATGGTGTAGACAACCAGCAGACATACTACAAAAGCAATACACACAAACCACATCTCACTACTGCCCATAAACTGCTGTATGTAAGTGGTAATCTGTCCGAATACCCCCAATGTTGTCGCCTGTTCCAAAATGGCTGTATAAGCTTCCACATAGGAAATCATGTAGTAAAAAACAATACCACAAATCATCGGAAAAATGGTTCCCGGTGTGTAGAGTAAACCACATGCAATCGGTACAAACATCGGTATCTTAAGCAAGAAGGCCAATGGCATCAGCACTAAGATAATGGCCTGTTTCGGAGCCATCCGAAAACAGAAAATATACATCATTGCAAAAATCAAGAGTGCCACAATAGCAACCCCCGGCAGTGCTGCATAGAACTGCAAGATCGTAAATGCCGTAATCGTAATCACCATAATCTTCGTCGGCAAAATGGCACAGATCACAGACAATGCCACTGCAACAATCGGATTGGTAATACTCTTCATAAATCCAACATTCTGATTAATGTAGGTAAAGATCAAAAATGCCATTAAAAACTTTACCACTTTATCAATATATCCCGAATATTTGGAATAAAACCTCTGTAATGCTACTCTTTTTTCTACCATACGGTTCATTCTTCGTTCTCCTTCTCCATCCATTTTTCCAACATGATCAAATCATGGCAATATCGTTTCACGCGTTCCCTCGATGCCTCATGTCTCTTCCAATAGAACTTCTTTGCTCCAATGAAAAAGCCAACCAGTACGACTATATATCCTACAATCAGTCCAGCCAGCAAAAGTACAACCAGTCCAATGGTTACGGACTCCATCAAGGACTCCAGAGAGCCCAGGAGCACGAAAGCGGCAGCAATCACATATCCCACTGTCACCCATAATAGCGTCTTTAATACATTGACACTGACATAGTCTTTCCGGAAATACATACTGATCTCAATATCTTCTTTTCCTTCTTTGCTTTCGTAAGAGGCAAGTCTCGCCATGCGTCTTACTCGTCTTTCATCTAACATAATATCTCTCCAAAAAACAGTTTCGGTCATTTTATTATCACTTTAGTATATCATATCACTCGAAACCTTGTCCAATACTTATAGTTAAAAACCATACTTTTTCCACACCTGCCTGCAACAAAAGAGAGGAAACGCCTTCTATGGTGCTTCCTGTGGTATAGATATCATCAATTATAAGAACTCTTTTCTTTGGTTTCCACCCATCCCGGATTGCAAACGCCCGCGCCAGATTGGTTCGCCGTTGCCGGTCATTTAACGTTTTCTGGGCTATAGTCTTTCGTTTTCGGATCACTCCGCCAGAATCCAAAGGGATTCCGGATAATTCTGACAAGTGTCTTGCCAGGATCTCCGCCTGGTTATATCCACGCGTTCTTCGGCGACTTTTATGTAATGGAATGGGAACCAGTGCCTCAATCCGGTTTGCTTTCATCCAATCCCCGTAACGATCGTACATTTCTCTTGCGAAGCAAGCTCCGTAGATTTGTCTTTTCTTATATTTGAAGCGATAGATGGCTCCAGATACCGGTTGCTTGTGAACCCATACACTTTTTCCCTGTTCATAGGATTTGGGTCTGCTTGCGCAATCATAGCAATATTCTGCCTCTTGCCTGCGAATCGGTTTTCCACATTTCTTGCAACGGGGTTCTTCCACATAGGGAAGTTCCTCTCTACAAGTATCGCAGAGTCCTCCCTTGCAGATTTTTCCGCAAATCATGCATTTTTCCGGATAAAGTGCCTCCAATAAGAATCCTTTTATTTTGTTCATACTATTCTTTTTTACATCATCTCGCGAATACACTCTTTCAAACTGGTATAGCGATTTTGTCCGTTGCTATTTTCCACCATTTGAAAGAACGCCTCGTCACTACCAACCAATGTGACGCATTTTTTTGCCCGGGTTACTGCCGTATAGATCAGGTTCCGGTGGTAAAGTTGCCGCGGTCCTTGCAGTAAGGGAATCACCACTGCCGGATACTCGCTTCCTTGGGATTTGTGAATGGTTACGGCATAGGCCAGCTCCAATTCATCCAGTAAACCAAATGGATATTTTACCTTTTTATGTTCTTCATACTCTACCACGACCAGCTCACTGTAATTATCAATGGATACCACCCGGCCCACGTCTCCATTAAAGATACCAACGCCGCTGTCAATGACCTGCCCATAGCGGGTGGAAATCTCCCATTCCAGCTGGTAATTATTCTTGATCTGCATCACTTTGTCTCCCACACGGAATAGGCGATCCCCATACTCTTTCTCCGCCTTTTTCCCGTCTGCCGGATTCAAATATTTCTGCAAAATGGTATTGAGTCGTTCTACTCCCAGCAGTCCTTTCCGCATCGGTGTCAGAACCTGAATGTCAAATGGCGTTGCGCCCACATAACGAGGCATCTTCTCCTGTACCAATGCCAGAACCACACGGATAATCACGTTGGCATCTTCCCGTTTTAGGAAGAAAAAGTCCCGGCTTTGATTATCCAACACAATCGGCTCTCCCCGATTGATTCGATGGGCATTTACCACAATATCGCTCTGCTCTGCCTGGCGAAAGATCTTGTTCAAAGTCATGACCCCAAAACATTCGGAAGCGATTAAATCTTTCAAAACACTGCCGGCTCCCACCGACGGTAACTGATCTTTATCTCCTACTAGAATCAGGCGGGTCCCCGGCACAATAGCTTTCAACAAAGTATGCATCAACTGAAGATCCACCATGGACATTTCATCAATGATTACCACATCTGCATCCAACGGGTTCTCTTCATTTCTGCCAAATTGCATCCTTCCCTCATCTTCTTCCGGCATATAGGAAAGTTCTAGCAAACGATGAATGGTCTTTGCCTCATAACCGGTGGCTTCTGTCATACGTTTTGCCGCTCGTCCGGTTGGGGCTGCCAGCACAATGGACAGTCCTTCTTGGGCAAAGAGTTCTATCATGGCATGGATGGTGGTGGTCTTGCCGGTTCCCGGGCCTCCTGTCAATACCATAATACCACGATTTGCCGCCATCTGCACTGCTTTTCGTTGCATCTCATCCAAGGAAATCTGCTCCTGTTCTTCAATCTGCCGCAAGCGGGATTCAATCCACACATCCGGCATATTAAAACGTAGATCCAGATCATGAAGCATTCGGGCGGTCCGTAATTCCATATAATAATACTGTGCTGCATAGATTCGACGTTCTGCCTCTTCTGTGGTTCGTACCATGATCTTTTTCTCCATGGCCAGATCCATCAGATAGGTGTCCAGACTTTCTAGCTCAATCTCCAATAATTGTCTTGTCCGAGTCAGCAAAACGGACTCCGGCAAATAGACATGTCCGTCATTTACCGCCTGCAACAACACATAGAAGATGCCACTCCGAATACGATAATCGGAATCAGCATGGATTCCGATCTTCGTCGCCAGCTCATCTGCCGTCTTGAATCCAACTCCCGGCACATGATCCGCAATCTGATATGGATTCTCTTCTAACACTCCATAGACCCGTTGTCCATAGTGCTCATAAATTTTTACCGCCAGTGCCAGACTAATCCCATATTTCTGCAGATAGATCATAGCTTTACGCAGATCTTTTTTCTCTTCTACCTGGCAGGCAATCTCTCTGGCCTTCCGCTCGCTAATTCCTTTGATCTCTGCCAAGCGCTCCGGCTCTTCCTCAATAATCCGGAAGGTATCTCCTTTGAACTTCCGCACAATCTGTCCAGCAAGCACAGCTCCCACGCCTTTGATGGCTCCGGAGCCCAGATACCGTTCAATGGACATCAAATCTTCCGGCTCTAATTCTTCATAAGTTTCCACCTGCAATTGCAATCCATAGACCGGATGTTGGATATAAGTCCCTGTAACTTCCCACAGTTCTCCTTCTCCAATGTAAGGAAATTTGCCTACACATGTCAAATCGCCATCTTCATTATGTAATTGAAACACCGTATACCCATTGTCTTCATTCCGAAATACAATATGGTCTACATATCCTTTTACAACTTCCATACTCATCCTCCTACGGAACGCGCCTTTTGATTCCACCGAAATGGAATCTATGTAATATGGAATCTTGCTTGCAAGATTCCTCTGCCTGTGGCGGGTCGCCTCTGGCGACACCTTCCATGCCGCCACAGTGCAATCTCGCGGAACGCGCCTTTTGATTCCATTCCGATGGAATCTGTGTAATATGGAATCTTGCTTGCAAGATTCCTCTGCCTGTGGCGGGTCGCCTCTGG
>CAYVDA010000004.1:49046-64974 GCA_964450635.1 uncultured Faecalimonas sp.
GCCGCCACAGTGCAATCTCGCGGAACGCGCCTTTTGATTCCATTCCGATGGAATCAAAAGGCTGCCTCCAAAGAGACAGCCTCCCAATTAAACATCTTTTCTTTCACTCATAAATTCTACATATTGACCGGTTCCGATTGCAACAACCTTCATCGGGTCTTCTGCTGTCATCGTATTAATACCTGTCTTTTCTTCAATCAATTCTTCCAAACCGCGAAGCAATGCACCACCACCGGTAAGTACAATTCCTCGATCCAGAATATCTGCTGACAGTTCCGGTGGAGTTCTCTCCAATACAGCAATAACTGCTTCCACAATCTGTCCTGTGGTCTCTTTCAATGCTTCCTCTGTCTCAGATGAAGTGACAGTTACCGTCTTCGGAAGTCCGGTTACCAGATTCCGGCCACGTACTTCCATGGTCTCATCTTCTACCAACGGATAGGTTGTACCAATCTTGATCTTAATATCCTCAGCGGTACGTTCACCAATCAGCAGATTATGTTTCTTACGCATGAAACGTACAATCGCTTCGTCAAAATCATCTCCTGCAATCTTAATGGAGGTGTTCACAACGGTTCCTCCCAAAGAAATGACTGCAATATCAGAAGTTCCTCCTCCGATATCTACAATCATGTTTCCACATGGCTTTGCAATGTCAATACCGGCACCGATTGCTGCCGCTACCGGTTCTTCAATTAATTTCACATCGCTTGCTCCGGCTGCATAAGTCGCTTCCTTCACTGCTTTCTTCTCTACTTCCGTCACACCACTTGGTACACATACTCCAATACGAGGTTTCCGTAAGGTGCGTTTCCCAACCGCTTTCTGAACGAAATACTTAATCATCTTCTCGGTTACGGTATAATCCGAAATAACACCCTGTCTTAACGGACGAACTGCAATAATGTTACCCGGTGTTCTTCCAAGCATCAATCTTGCTTCCTCTCCGATTGCTTTGATTGCATTGGTGTCACGGTCAAAGGCTACCACGGATGGCTCTTTGAGCACAACTCCTTTTCCTTTTACATATACCAAGACGCTGGCGGTTCCCAAATCGATTCCAATATCTACTGCCATATTATCTCCTTCCTGTCTCTTATCTATCTCATTTCATTCTGATTTCCGTACTACTTCACCATTATAAACAATATTCCTGAAATTGCCAATAGTTTTTTGCATTTTCCTAGTTTCACCCATAGAAAATCTTTCTGCTCTATCCTATATTTTGAATCTATTTTTTAAGGATTTGGCGAATATATTTTCCCGTATAGGACTTCGGTTCCTTCGCCACTTCCTCCGGTGTTCCTGTCGCTACAATGGTGCCGCCTTTTTCTCCTCCTTCCGGGCCAATGTCAATGATATAGTCAGCTGTCTTAATCACATCCAGATTGTGTTCAATCACAACCACTGTATTTCCATCATCCGAAAGACGTTTGAGAATCTCTGTTAATTTATGAACATCTGCAAAATGTAACCCTGTGGTCGGTTCATCCAGAATATAAATAGTCTTTCCGGTGCCACGTTTACTTAACTCCGTTGCCAACTTGATTCTCTGTGCCTCTCCACCGGACAAGGTTGTAGATGGTTGTCCCAATTTCACATAGGATAATCCCACATCATACAGTGTCTGAATCTTTCTGTGAATACTTGGTACATTTTCAAAGAAATGTAAGGCTTCTTCCACAGTCATATCCAGCACATCAAAAATGTTTTTGCCTTTATATTTTACTTCCAAGGTTTCCCGATTATACCGTTTCCCCTGACAAACTTCGCAAGGCACATAGACATCCGGAAGAAAATGCATCTCGATCTTCAAAATCCCATCACCGGAACAAGCCTCACAGCGACCTCCTTTCACATTGAAACTAAATCGCCCTTTCTTATATCCTCGCTCCTTGGCATCCTGCGTCGCCGCAAACAAATCTCGAATCATGTCAAATACGCCGGTATAGGTAGCCGGATTGGAACGTGGTGTTCGGCCAATCGGTGACTGGTCAATGTTGATCACTTTATCCAGTTGCTCCACTCCCTCAATCTTTTTATGCTTTCCCGGAATGGTTCTTGCACGATTCAACTTCTTTGCCAACGTTTTATATAGAATCTCATTTACCAAAGAACTTTTTCCTGAGCCGGATACCCCGGTTACGCAAGTCATAACGCCCAGCGGAAAGGAAACATCTATATTCTTCAAGTTATTTTCTGCTGCTTTCCGCACGGTCAACCATCCTTTTGGTGTCCGTCTTACCTCTGGGATCGGTATTCGCAACTTGCCACTTAGATATTGACCGGTAATCGATGCCTCGCAAGCCATGATTTCCTGCGCCGTTCCCGTTGCCACAACCTGTCCGCCGTGGGAACCTGCTCCCGGACCAATATCCACAATATAATCCGCCGCAAACATGGTGTCTTCATCATGCTCCACAATTAACAATGTATTGCCAAGATCTCGCAACTCTTTCAATGCTGCCAGCAATTTATCATTATCTCTCTGGTGCAGTCCGATACTCGGCTCATCCAAAATATAAGCCACACCAACTAATCCAGAGCCAATCTGCGTCGCCAGACGGATACGCTGCGCTTCCCCGCCGGAAAGACTTGCGGTTGCTCTTGCCAAAGTCAGATATTCCAAGCCCACATTATTCAAGAATCCAATTCTCGCTTTTATCTCTTTTAATATCTGTCCTCCAATCAATTCTTGCTGTTTGTTCAGCTCCAAATGCTCCAGAAAATCTTTTAATTTTTCAATGGAATAGGAGGTCATTTCTGCAATATTAATTCCACCCACTGTCACTGCCAGAGCACTTTTTTTCAAACGTTGCCCATGGCAATCCGGACAAGGTGTAATCCGCATAAAGGTCTCGTACTCCGCTTTCATAGTGTCCGAATTGGTTTCTCGATAGCGGCGCTCCACGTTCTTAATCAGTCCCTCGAATGCCACATCATAGAAGCCTTCTCCTCGTTGACCGATGTAGTGCACTTTTACTTCCCGGCCCTTCGTTCCATGGATCAGTATATCCTGGATCTCTTCCGGATATTGTTCGAAAGGGGTATCCAGTGAAAAATCATATGCCTCAGAAAGTGCATCCAGGATAGCTCTTGTAAAACTTCCTTTGTCTGTGCAGGACTGCCATCCAAGAACCGTAATGGCTCCTTCCGCAATACTTAGACTTTTATCCGGAATCATCAAATCCACATCAAATTCCATCTTGTATCCAAGGCCAAAACAAGATGGACAAGCACCAAATGGATTGTTAAAAGAAAAACTTCTCGGTTCAATCTCCTCGATACTGATTCCACAATCCGGGCAGGAAAAACTTTGACTAAAATGCAACGTCTCCTGTCCAATCACATCCACTTCAAGCAGCCCCTCGGTCAGATTCAGAATTGTCTCAATCGAATCCGTCATTCGCTTCTCAATGCCCGGTCGCACAATCAGACGATCTACGACAATCTCAATGGTATGCTTTATATTCTTATCCAACGTAATCTCCTCGGACAATTCGTACATATTGCCATCAATTCGCACCCGGACATAACCACTCTTTTTTGCCTTTTCCAGCAATTTTTCATGTCGACCTTTCTTCCCACGGACAACCGGAGCCAGCAATTGCATCTTCGTTCCCTCCGGCAACTCCATAATCTGATCTACCATCTGGTCTACCGTCTGCTTTTTGATCTCTTTGCCACATTTCGGACAATGGGGAATTCCAACTCTAGCATAGAGCAAACGCAAATAATCATAAATCTCTGTTACTGTTCCCACAGTAGAACGCGGATTGCGATTGGTTGATTTCTGGTCAATAGAAATCGCCGGTGACAACCCTTCAATACTCTCCACATTTGGTTTCTCCATCTGCCCTAAGAACTGTCTTGCATAGGAAGATAAGGACTCCATATATCTTCTCTGTCCTTCTGCATAGATGGTATCAAATGCCAAAGATGATTTGCCCGATCCACTCAGTCCGGTCAGAACGACCATCTGGTTCCGTGGAATGTCAATATCTATATTTTGCAAATTGTGTTCATTGGCTCCTCTGATCTTAATGTATTCCATGGTAATACCTCTTCAATTCTATCAATTTATCTCTCAATTCAGCCGCCACTTCAAAGTTCAATTCCGCTGCTGCCTTCTTCATCTGTTTCTCAATCTTACGCACTTCTTTTTCTAATTCCTGCTGACTCATAGATTCCGGATCTTTTTCCATGGTATAAGCCTGTTCATCCACTTTCTTGGAAATGCGAATCAGATCGCGAACCGACTTCTGTATAGTCTGTGGTACAATTCCATGCTCCTCATTGTACTGCATCTGTAACTTTCTTCTCCGTTTCGTCTCTTCCATTGCCCGATCCATCGAATCCGTAATCGTATCTGCATACATTAGTACATGTCCCTCTGCATTTCGCGCCGCACGTCCAATAGTCTGAATCAGTGACGTCTCCGAACGGAGAAATCCCTCCTTATCTGCATCTAAAATCGCAATCAATGTGATTTCCGGAATATCCAATCCTTCTCTCAAAAGATTGATTCCTACAAGCACATCGAATACATCCAAACGCATATCTCGTATCAATTCTGTCCGTTCTAAGGTATCAATATCAGAATGCAGATAACGAACTCGAATGCCAAGTTCTCTCATATAGTCCGTCAAATCTTCGGCCATGCGTTTGGTTAAGGTGGTTATCAAAACTTTGTGATGCCCTTGGATTTCTTTGTTCACTTCCGCCACCAGATCGTCAATCTGCCCTTCTACCGGTCGCACTTCCACCTTTGGATCCAAAAGGCCTGTAGGACGAATAATCTGCTCTGCCCGGAGAAGTTCATTCTCCCCTTCATATTTTCCCGGTGTAGCAGATACAAACAATACCTGGTTAATCTTACTCTCAAATTCACTAAAATTCAACGGACGGTTATCTTTCGCTGACGGCAAACGGAATCCGTAATCTACCAAAGTTGACTTCCTTGACTGGTCTCCTGCATACATCGCGCCTAACTGTGGAATGGTCATATGTGACTCATCTATCATTAGCAAAAAGTCATTTGGAAAATAATCCAACAACGTGTGTGGTGGCTGTCCCGGTTCTAATCCTGTTAAATGTCGGGAGTAATTCTCAATCCCGGAGCAGAATCCGGTTTCCCGCATCATCTCAATATCGAAATTGGTTCGCTCCGCAATCCGTTGTGCCTCTAAAAGTTTGTCTTCTCTCTTAAAGAAACGAACCTGCTCCTCTAATTCCTGTTCAATTGCAACCGTCGCTCTCTGCAACTGCTCTTTGGAAACAACATAGTGGGATGCCGGGAATATCGCCACATGGCTTCGCTCACATTTCTTCTCTCCGGTCAGCACGTCAATCTCTGTAATTCTCTCCACTTCATCTCCAAAAAATTCTACCCTTATCGCTTCTTCGCCGGATACAGCCGGGAAAATCTCCAACACATCTCCATGAACACGGAAGGTGCCTCGTTTAAAATCCATCTCGTTACGGTCATATTGAATCTCAATCAGTTTTCGAATAATCTCATCCCGATCCTTGATCATACCCGGGCGGAGGGAAATCACCATGTTCTTATAATCAATCGGAGAGCCCAAACCATATATACAAGACACACTGGCTACAATAATTACATCCCGCCGTTCTGCAAGCGCTGCCGTTGCGGAATGCCGCAATTTATCAATCTCATCATTGATGGCAGAATCCTTAGCAATATAGGTGTCCGAGGAAGGCACATAAGCCTCCGGTTGATAGTAATCATAATAGGACACAAAATACTCCACCGCATTCTCCGGGAAGAACTCCTTGAATTCCCCGTAGAGCTGTGCTGCCAGGGTCTTATTGTGTGCAATAACCAACGTAGGTTTATTCAATTGTGCAATGACATTTGCCATGGTAAATGTCTTACCAGAACCTGTCACTCCGAGTAGTGTCTGGCATTGATTGCCTTCTTGGAACCCTTGTACAAGCGTTTCAATTGCTTGTGGCTGGTCACCCGTTGGTTTATATTCGGAGTGTAGTTTAAAGATCGTTTGGCTCATTTTTCGTATTCCTTTTTTAACCTTTCAAATAACGCTCTACTTCTTTATCAAATGATATCCCACAACAAGAATCGCATCCAAAATCTTGTTATTCATTATAACAGACCAGGCAAAAAAAGTACAGAACAAATCGAACTTTTGTTCTGTACTTTCTCATTTTCTTTCTTATTTTGCTAAAAGCATCATAATCTGATTGCTACGGTTGATAAATGCTGTCATCTCTTCCGGATTCAATGGTTTGTGGCTCAAAAGTGCCAAATCATATAATTGCTGGCAGAACAACGGAGTGTTTTTTATTCTGCAATACATACTGAACCAAAGGATGGTTTGCATTGAGTACCAATGTCACCTCTGTTCCCATTCCCATATCCATGCCATACATGCCGTACATCTTCATCATTTCCTGCATACGGCGAGATTCCTCAGACAAGGTAACCATTGCAGCTACATTTTCATTTTTCAGTTTCTCTACCTTCACATCTAAGGTTTCCTTATCTAGTGCCTTGCGAAATACTTCTGTCAGCGTATCCATATCTGCCTTGAAGCTCTCTGCATCTTCCACTTCTTCCTTAAATGTATCTGTCAGATCTGCGTCAATCCGCTGGAACTGAATGGTCTCATTTCTCTGCTCTAACTGCGTCATAAACGGAGAGTCAATATTATGTGTTAAAATAACTGCATCCAAACCTTCTTCTTTAAACATATTGATATACTGGCTCTGTTGCTGTTCGTCCGTCACATAATAAATTGTCGCTTTTTCTTTCTCTTCCGGCTCCTGTCCGTTCTCTCCTTCTGCTTCCGGCTGTGCTTCTGCTTCTGTTGCAATTCCCTGTTTTTCCATATACTCTTTCAGGGTCAAATATTCGTGCTCTAAGTTCTTAAAGAGAATAAAATCGCTCATCTTATCGCAGAACTTGGTATCTTTCAAGCAACCGAATTTTACAAATGGACTGATGTCATCCCAGTATTTTTCATAGGTTTCTTTATCCGTCTTACACATTCCGGACAATTTATCTGCCACTTTCTTAGAAATGTGTTCAGAAATCTTATTGACAAATCCATCATTCTGTAAAGCACTTCTGGATACGTTAAGCGGGAGATCCGGACAATCAATCACACCCTTTAGCACCATCAAGAATTCCGGAATCACTTCCTTGATATTATCAGCAATAAACACCTGATTATTATATAACTTAATGGTTCCCTCAATGGAATCATACTCTGTATTGATCTTCGGGAAATAAAGGATTCCCTTCAGGTTAAACGGGTAATCCATATTCAAATGAATCCAGAACAACGGTTCTTTATAATCATGGAAAACTTTTCTATAAAATTCAATATAATCTTCCTTGCTACATTCATTTGGATGTTTTGCCCACAGCGGCGTGGTATCGTTCAACGCAACCGGACGTTTGTTGATTTTTACTTTGTCTTTTGCCGGTGCTACTTCAACCTGCTCTTTTTCCCCATTTTCATTTTCTTTCTCTTCAAATTTGGCTTCTTCGTGAATGTGTTCTACAACTACATCCTCTTCTTTCAGATCTGCCTCATCGATTGTCTCATATTCCTGCGGCGCGTTTGCCTTGGACATAAAAATCGGCACCGGCATAAATCCGCAGTATTTTTCAATGATTTCCCGCATCTGATACTCGTTAGCGAACTTCAGGCAATCTTCGTTCAAGAACAGGGTAATCTCTGTTCCCACTGTCTCTTTGTTGCCATCAGCCATGTCATATTCTGTTCCGCCATCGCAGGTCCAATGTACCGCCTTAGCGCCTTCTTTATAAGACAAACTGTCAATGTGTACTTCATCTGCCACCATGAATGCAGAATAGAATCCCAGACCGAAATGTCCGATCATCTCATCTTCCGTTGTCTTATCCTTATATTTTTCCAAGAAATCTGTTGCGCCGGAAAATGCAATCTGCACAATGTATTCTTCCACTTCTTCTGCTGTCATACCAAGACCATTATCGATAAATTTCAAAGTCTTCTCTTCCGGATTGACAATCACCTGAATCTGTGGTTTGTAATCATCTGCTAATTCCGTCTCGCCCATCATGTCCAATTTCTTTAATTTGGTGATGGCATCGCAGCCATTTGAAATCAGCTCTCTTACGAAAATGTCGTGATCGGAATACACCCATTTCTTAATAATCGGGAAAATATTCTCACTACTAATTGATAAACTTCCATGTTTTGTTCCCATGTTTGATCCATCTCCTTTTTCTTTCTAAATTCCTCTTCCTCATTCGATACTATCTATCTTAATACCTTCCGTTCCAAATGTCAATAGAAAATTAGCACTCTTTTAAAGTGAGTGCTAACAATTCATATTTCCTGTGGCATCTTTCTTGATTCCATGATACAATAGAACCTATGATACTTGCCCGATGGCAATGACGATTACAGATAGAAGGAGTAACATACCATGAAAGATTTACGAATTATACCAGTTACCAATGAAGAATTGGTCTTTTCCCTGACCGCAGTAGCGGATGATATCTGGCGAGAATATTACACTCCCCTTTTAGGTGAAGCGCAAGTAGATTATATGTTGGAGAAATTCTTTTCGCCGGAAGCCTTAGTAGAACAGATTAATGACGGCTGTGAATATTTTCTCTTTTCTCACGAATATACCTTTGCCGGATTCGCAGCAGTGCGGGAAGAAGAAGACTCCCTGTTCCTTAGTAAATTATATGTACATACCGATTTTCGTGGTAAGAAGATTGCTTCCTATATGTTCCAGAAATTCATTGAATTATGCAACATGCGTGGCCTGAAAAAAATCTGGCTGACATGCAATCGCAACAACACAGACTCTCTCGCTGTCTATGAACATTGGGGATTTAAGAAAGTCCGGGAAGAAAAAGCAGATATCGGAAATGGATATTATATGGATGATTTCATTTTGGAATATACTATTTCCTAATAACCTTTCACATAACAGAATTTTCAAAAAAGGAAGAGTGATGACAACAATGACAACACTCTTCCTGTTTTATGTCCATTTTTTATTTTCGCAAACCCAAGATCCCTTTCAACAGAATCTTCACATCATCCAAGATATAATCGAAGGCTCCTGCCTCGTACATATTGATCAAAATCATGCCAACCGGAACTGCCAGAATAATTCCCATAACACTTCCAATCTGCCATCCAATATATAAGAATACCAGCGTTGGCAACGGTTTTAATCCCACATGATCGCCAATTAGTTTTGGTTGTAGAAGCTGGTGCGTCATCAAAGCCACTACATAGATAATCAGCAAGAAAATTGCCGTTTTGTAATCTCCCACAATCACCTTATAAACCATCCAAGGCCACAGGGCGGTTCCTGTGCCAAAGAACGGAAGAAAATCCAATATTGCAATCAATAGTGCCAAAAGGCCACTGTAACTTTGCCCAATCAGTAAGAATCCTACCAGCAAAATCCCAAAGACCACAACCATAATCTGCAGCTGTGCTTTGAAATATCCTCCGACGGATTTTTTTAGACTTCGCACCATCATGCCAACCCGTTTCACAATCGGCTCCGGTGTGACTTTCTTCGCCCATGCTAAGGTTTCTTCCCGCTCCGCAATAAAGAAGTAAGCTGCCAGGAAGGTAACCAATGCATTTAACAGTGCAGATGGAACGCTCTTTACAAATCGTCCTGCCACGTCCACTGTCGGCTCACTGATCTGACTAATAAGTTTGCTTGCCATGCCGTCCAAATTGGAAGATACGGACAAAACTGCATTCTGAATCCCTTGCGGAAGCATGTGGATGATACCGGAGAATTTCTCTCCGCCCTCCTGTATACCCTGGGTAATCTGGGCGTACCATTCCGGAAAACTCTCGATGATTCCCCTAGCCTCTTTTACGAGCCCGCTGATCACCAAATAGAATATCCCTACAACTGCCGCCAGCACCAGGATAATCATCAAAACAGAACCTATCTTTTTCTTAATCTTAATCCTCTTTTCCAACCAGCATACGACCGGATTTGAAATCGCCGCAATGATCCAGGCAATCACAAAAGGCATGAAATAAGAAATGGCTTTGACACCAATAAAGATGGTCAAGAACGTTGCCAACAGGCTAAATGCCAAACTCACAATCACTTTCCAATATGGTCTCTTTTGTTCCATATTATTTCACCTCGTTTTCGATTAAAAACTCCGTCTCTACCAATTCCCAGATCTCATCTCTTCCCTGCTTCGTCTCTGCTGAAAATGGAATGATCCGGGTTCCTGGAATGAGATCCAAGCCTTCCTTAATTTGTTTGACATGTTTGGCAACCTGGCTTCGTTTTAACTTGTCCAATTTGGTCGCAATAATAATCGGCTCGCTGCCCTGTGCCACAATCCAGTCGTACATCATCTTATCATTTGCCGATGGAACGTGACGGATATCAATCAGCAAGAAAACTGCTTTCAACTGTTTGGAAGTATGCAAGTAGCGTTCAATCAGCTCACCCCATTTGGCCTTCTCTCTCTCCGATACCTTGGCATATCCGTATCCCGGTAAATCCACCAGATACAACTCTTCATTAATATTATAGAAATTGATGGTCTGTGTCTTTCCCGGTGTCGCAGAAGTTCTGGCAAATGACTTCCGATTCATCAATCCATTGATCAGAGATGACTTTCCCACATTGGATTTCCCTGCAAATGCAATCTCCGGCTTGTCTGTCTCCGGTAATTTACTTGTTACACCACATACAATTTCCAAATCGATGCTCTTAATCTTCATCCTCTTATTCCCCCTTTGCAAATGCAATTTCTACCACTTCGCGCATATGACGAACCGGAATAATCTCCAGCCCCTTGGCAATCTCCAAATCAATCTCTACCACATCCATCTGATTCTTCTCAGGCACAAGAACGGTCCGAATTCCGGCACTTTTGGCCGCAAGCAGCTTCTCTTTTAAGCCGCCGATCGGAAGTACCCGTCCTCGCAAGGTGATTTCCCCGGTCATAGCCACATCTGCCCTCACCTTTCGTCCGGTAAAAGCCGAAATCATCGCCGTCGCCATGGTAATTCCAGCAGAAGGCCCATCCTTTGGTACCGCTCCTTCCGGAATATGAATGTGTACATCATGGGTCTCATAGAAATCTTCCGGCAGAGACAGTTGGTCACTGCAGGATCTTATATAGCTCAAACCTGTTCGCGCTGACTCTTTCATCACATCGCCTAACTGTCCGGTTAAGAGAAGTTCTCCTTTTCCCGGCATGGTATTCACCTCAATCTGTAAGGTGTCTCCACCTACGCTGGTCCATGCAAGGCCACGAACAATCCCCACCTCATCCGTCTCATTGGCCATCTGATAATGATATTTTTCTTTTCCCAGATAGTGTTCCAGATTTCCGGCAGTTACACGAACGCCCTCTTTCTTGGTCTCCAAAATTTCTTTCGCCACCTTCCGGCAAATCTCGCCGATGGTGCGCTCTAACTGTCTCACACCAGCTTCCTTGGTGTAGTTTCGAGCCATTTTCCAAAGTGCATTCTGGCTGATTCGAAGCTGCTCTGCTTTCAACCCATGGCGTTGTAACTGCTTCGGCACCAAATGTTCCTGTGCAATATGCATCTTTTCATTCTCTGTATAGCTGTTTACTTCCAACACTTCCATACGGTCTAATAACGGCCGCGGAATATTCTGCAACTGATTGGCTGTGGTCACAAAGAGAACCCCGGACAAATCGAGAGGCACTTCCAGATAATGATCCCGGAATTTGCTATTTTGCTCACTGTCTAATACTTCTAACAACGCTGAGAAGGTATCCCCTTTGTAATCATTGCTGACTTTATCAATCTCATCCAACAAAATCAGCGGATTCTTAACACCGGCCTGCTTCATCGCATTGGCAATTCGTCCCGGCATAGCTCCCACATAAGTTCTACGGTGCCCACGAATCTCTGCTTCATCCCGGACACCACCCAGTGCAATTCGGGCATATGGTTTGCCCAAGGCTTTTGCCAGAGATTTGGCAATGGATGTCTTACCGGTTCCCGGAGGTCCTGCCAGACACAAAATCGGACTTTGTCCTTTTTCAGTCAATACCCGTACAGCCAAAAATTCCAAGATACGTTCTTTGACCTGCTCCAATCCATAATGATCCGCTTCCAAAATCTCTTTTGCATATGCAATATCAGTATTCTCTTCGCATCGCTGATCCCAAGGCATCTCTAGCATGGTCTCTATATAAGTGCGAATCACACCACCTTCAGCCGGACTGTTCATATTCATCTTATAACGTCCCAGTTCTTTTTTGATCTTCTCCTTGATCTCCTTCGGCGCCTGTAATTCTTCTAGTTTTTCTTCAAATTCCTGTACTTCCGTCTGTATATTGTCCTCGCCTAATTCTTTGCGAATGACTTTCAACTGCTCTCGAAGGATATATTCCTTCTGATGGCGATCCATCTCCTCTTTGACCTGCTGCTGAATGGAATTGCGCAGGCGAAGGACTTCCATCTCTTCTTCTAACTGTGTCGCCAACAGTTCGCAACGTTTTAACAAATCATCTTCTTCCAGAACTTTTTGCAATTGACGATAATCCAAAGGAATATGCGTTCCAATCTCTGCCAGAAGTTCCTCTAAGTTCTCCGTATCTGCCACACCTGCCGCAATATCCTTTGGCAATTTTCCACTAACCGCAGAATATTCCAGAAAAATCTCCTTTAAAGTCTGCACAATCGGCAGGGTATGTTCTGCCGATGTCAATGACATTTCTTCCAATAGCTCCACTTCTGCTTCCAGATAAGGAAGTTCTTGTTTCATCTCCACCAAGCGGGCACGTCTCTCTCCGGACACCAGAACGCGAATCATATTCTTCGGCATCTTCACAATCTGTCGTACTTCCGCAATGGTTCCTATTTCAAATAAATCCTGTACTTTCGGCTCTTCTGTCTGCACTTCCTTCTGCGCTACTAAAAAGAGCTTCTGGTTCCCTTCTAAGGCTGTCTCCACTGCTTTTGCAGAGCATTCTCTACTCACATCAAAATGAAGCAGCATCTCCGGCAGAACCGTCAAGCCACGCAAGGCAACCACAGGTAAGATCTGTTTCGTATTTTCCATGTTCTATCTCCTCAACCGAGCGAATGCTTTTCTTACAACAAAAAGAGCCGCTTGCAGAATCTCTCCACCAGCGGACCTTTTGTTATGCATTCTGCATTTCTTGATTGTAGATTGGTTCTCCCTCTCCACTTACTGTCTCTTTTGTAATCAGACAGGTCTTGATACTGTCATCAGATGGTACATGATACATGGTATCCATCATTACATTCTCCATGATCGCACGGAGTCCACGGGCTCCGGTCTTTCTTGCCAGTGCAGTATCGGCTACCGCTTCCAATGCTTCCGGCTCAAAATTCAGTTCCACACCATCTAATTCCAATAATTTCTGATACTGTTTTACAATGGCACTCTTCGGCTCTGTCAGAATCCGAATCAAAGCATCCCGGTCTAACAGTTCCAATGTTACCGTTACCGGCACACGTCCTACGAATTCCGGAATCAAGCCAAATTTCACCAAGTCTTGCGGCAGAACCTGCTTGAGCAAGGTATCCACATCATCCACATGTTTGTCTGCAATCTCCGCATTGAATCCCATGGATTTCCGATCAATTCGTTTCTCAATCATCTTATCAATGCCTTCAAAAGCACCTCCGCAAATGAACAGGATATTGGTGGTATCAATCTGAATCAACTCCTGGTGCGGATGTTTTCTTCCACCCTGTGGTGGAACAGATGCCACGGTTCCCTCAATAATCTTCAGCAAGGCCTGCTGTACCCCTTCTCCGGATACGTCTCTTGTAATAGACGGATTCTCAGATTTTCTGGTAATCTTGTCGATCTCATCAATATAGATGATACCGTGCTGCGCACGTTCAATATTACCATCTGCCGCCTGAATGATCTTAAGCAAAATATTCTCTACATCTTCCCCTACATATCCGGCTTCCGTCAACGCTGTAGCATCAGCAATGGCAAATGGTACATTCAATACTTTTGCAAGAGTCTGCGCCAATAATGTCTTCCCGCAACCTGTCGGTCCTAACATCAGGATATTGCTCTTTTGCAAATCCACGCCCAGTTCTTTTCCCGCCATAATTCTTTTATAATGGTTATAAACAGCAACGGAAAGGACTTTCTTCGCCTCATCCTGGCCGATGACATATTCGTCCAGAAATGCCTTCATCTCTTCCGGCTTAATCAGGTTAATCTCCTCATATTCCGGCGCTGTATCATATTCAAATTCTTCTTCTATAATCTCTGTACAGACATCAATACACTCATCACAGATATAGACCCCGTTCGGTCCTGCAATCAATTTGCGTACCTGTGCCTGTGCTTTGCCGCAAAACGAACATCTTATGACATCTTCATTCGTTTTTCCCGCCATATTGTCACCTCATCTTAATACTTAAATGAGGGGGTGCTGTAAGCAGCATCCCCTTTGTTAATTCTAATTAGTGGTTGGTAATGACTTCGTCTACCAAACCGTATTCTTTTGCTTCCTGTGCAGACATGAAATTGTCACGCTCTGTATCAATGGCAATCTGTTCCAAACTCTGTCCTGTATTCTGTGCCAGGATTGTATTGAGTTTTTCTCTTGTCTTCAGGATGTGTTTGGCAACAATCTCAATCTCTGTTGCCTGTCCCTGTGCACCGCCTGATGGCTGATGAATCATGATCTCGGAATTCGGAAGTGCATATCTCTTGCCCTTCGCTCCACCTGCAAGCAGGAACGAACCCATGCTGGCAGCCATACCGATACAAATAGTGGAAACATCACATTTGATATACTGCATGGTATCATAAATCGCCATACCTGCTGTAACGGAACCACCCGGACTGTTAATATACAAATGAATGTCCTTCTCCGGATCTTCACCTTCCAGATAAAGTAACTGTGCAATAATAACACTGGCTGAAACATCCGTTACTTCTTCGCCGAGGAAAATAATTCTCTCATTCAGCAATCTGGAATAAATATCATAAGAACGCTCACCGCGACTGGTCTGTTCAATGACATAAGGTATTACACTCATGCGTCTGCCTCCTTATACTGCTACCTCTTAAGCCTCTACTGCATTGTCAACAAGGAATGTAACAGCTTCCTGTACTGCCATATCCTGTTTCATCTGTTCTTTTTCAGCATCGCCCATGTATTCTTTTAATTTTTCTACTTCCATCTTGTAGCTTTCAGCCATCTTAGCAAGTTCTTCCTCTAATTTCTCATCAGAGATCTCGATGTTCTCTGCTTTTGCGATTGCTTCTAATACAAGTCTTGTCTGGATGCGTTTTACAGCTTCCGGTTTCAAATCTTCTTTGAATTTCTCAACAGTAGAACCTGTGAACTGTGCATACTGTTCCATGCTAAGTCCCTGCTGCTGTAATCTCATAGCGAAATCCTGTAACATCTGATTTGCCTGTGTATCGATCATTGCTTCCGGAATCTCCATGGTTGCATTTGCAACTGCTGCTTCTACAGCCTGGTCTTCCTGTTTTCTCTTACCATCAGATACTTTCTGTTCTTTGATCTGTGCTTTCAAAGCATCTTTGTATTCATCTAAAGTATCATATTCAGAAACTTCTGCTGCGAAATCATCATCTAATTCTGGCAGCTCCTGAACCTTGATCTCATGTACCGTACATTTGAATACGGCTTCTTTGCCAGCTAAATCTTCTGCATGATATTCTTCTGGGAATGTTACGTTCACTTCCACTTCTTTCTCAGCTTCCGCACCTACTAACTGCTCTTCAAATCCCGGAATAAAGGAACCAGAACCGATTGTCAGCGGATAGTTCTCGCCTTTTCCACCTTCAAATGCAACACCGTCTACAAATCCTTCAAAATCAAGAACAACTTCATCACCGTTCTCTACAGCACGGCCTTCTACAGTTACTG